>CAXMPP010000019.1:0-5467 GCA_964195395.1 uncultured Thermodesulfobacteriota bacterium | reverse complement strand
CTGAGCAAACCACTAGCGAGCGCATGACCCATCACCGGGCTATTGACGCTGCAGTGTGGGCGATGCCACTGATGAACTTCAAATTCTACCGCGATGCCCTTGCTGACGTGGGAGTGGGACCAAATGATGTCGGTTACTTCTCGAAGCTCCAGGACTGGAAGTTCCAGACGGCCACGCCGAACAACACGACGCCCTACATCATGACTTACTGGAATCTTGAGGACGGCCCTATTGTGGTTGAGATACCACCTTCGGTGGAGGGAATTGGTATCTTTGGGACGATTATGGATGCTTGGCAGCGACCGCTCGATGATGTGGGCGCCAAGGGCCGAGATGGCGGCATGGGAGGGAAGTATCTGATGGTGCCACCACACTACAATGGTGAACTTCTTCCGAATGCTTTGGTCTACGAGCAGAAAACCAATCACGGATGGGTAGTGTTGCGCCCGATCATGGCGGGCGGCGCCACCGAGGAGAACCTAGCCAAGGCGACCGAGCTCACCAAGCAGATCAAGATCTATCCGCTATCAAAAGCTAAGAGCCCAGCAAAGATGAAATTCGTAGATCTCTACGGAAAGCTGCTCGAAATGACACCAGTGTTAGATGGAACGATTTACAAGCACATTCACGATATGATCACAGAGGAAGTAGTCCTAGATCGGGACCTTTCCATGATGGGATTGCTGGCTCGTATCGGTATAAAGAAAGGTGAGGCATTCAAGCCGGACGCAGAATTACAGGCCACATTTGACAAGGCCGGACCCGAAGCGCTTGAGTACATGATCGATCAGTACCACCGAGTTCTGAATCCTTTTATTTACAAGGGTAAGAAATGGTCGGCACTGGTTCCCAACGGCTCCAGAGAGACTGACTGGAGTTTCGAGTATCCTTCCTACTACGACTATCACGCTCGGGGCGCGGTCTATTATGCCATCATCACGAGTGTTAAGAACTACGGCAGCGCGACCTACTACCTCGACATCGCAGAAACCCCAGATGGCCAGTGGCTCGACGGCAGCAAGAACTACAAGCTAGTGATGCCAGCCAAAGTACCCGTCCGTAATTTCTGGGCCGTTACCACCTACGACCTACAAACCGCGTCCTACCTTCGCAACATCGAGAAGAGTAGTATCGATTCTAACATGAAGGAGGTGGTGAAAAATGCCGATGGCTCAGTGGATATCTACTTCGGCCCCAAGGCTCCGAAAGGTAAAGAGAATAACTGGCTGCAAACTGACCCGAAAAGACGTTTCTTCCTGCTCGGCCGCTTCTATGGCCCCGAGCCCGCGATTCTTGATGGCAGTTTCGAGCTCAATAATATCGAACTGGTGAAGTAAACTCCTTTAGCCAACACACCAACCAAAACCCATGAAACCCATTATCAAATCCATCCACCTCCTCGCCGCTCTTGCTGTCACAGCAGTCGGCACACAAAGTCAGGCGCAAGAGGCTCAGCCCAATGCCAAGGAACTTCCTACGCACACGGGCTCCGTGGCTCTCGATGCCAATGGTTACCCTGACGTAAAGGGGATCGATAGCCTCTACGATGAACTCGACTACCAGCGTGCCTGTCAGACTTTCCTGTGGGGGCTACCGGCGGTGGGCATGGAGGGACAGTCCCTGATGCAGAAGAACTTTGGAGCGACGGGTCCCTATGACTCACTGCTCCTGTATGGAGCCGACGTCGTGGGGGGTATGCTGACTCCGAATAGCTCGGTTGGCTATGTGATCACGGTACCTAATCTGCTCGAGACTGGCCCATTGGTACTCGAAGTCCCAGAGGGGAAAATCGCTGGTATCCTCATGGACTACTGGCAGCGCTGGATCGGCGATGTCGGTTTACCTGGGCCAGCAAAAGGCAAGAGCGAGAAAGTGCTGATCCTAGGCCCTGGGCAAGAGGTGCCGGACGGCGCAGAAGGTTACCGAGTTGTACGCTCATTGACCGCAAGCTTTTTGCATGGTTCGCGTGTCCTCGATCCCTCAAATGATATTGAGACGCTGCCCTCCCAGATTCGGATGTACCCCTTCGCAGACAGGGCCAATCCAAAGCCGAAACTGGTCGTGGCGAAGGGCAAGACCTTCCTGATGACACAACCTGTGGGAATGGCTTACTGGGAGCGAGTGAACGACATCATCCAGCGCGAGCCAGTCGCCGAGCGTGACCGTCTCTTCTACGCGATGCTCCGTCCGCTCGGAATCGAAAAGGGCAAGCCTTTCAAGCCTACAGCCCGTCAAAAGAAACTCCTCGTGGCAGGGGCCACGATGGGTAATCAAATGAGTTTGGTGACCTCATTTGCCAGTCGTGATACCGACTCCATCTACCGCAGCGACGCAGGCTGGCGTTTCCCTTTGAGTGTGTCACCGACGCAACGTCAGGAGACTTACGACGAACTCGACCAACGGGCCGACTACACCTTTGAAGCCTATGGCGTCTCACCTGCGATGAAAGCGGAGAAGGCAGGAGTGGGCTCGGGTTATCTCAGTTCCTACCGAGATAAGGGCGGTAAGTGGTATGACGGTGGACAGAATTACCACATGGTCGTGCCACCTAAGGTGCCGATTAAAGACTTTTGGGAGGTGACAGTCTACAACCTCGATACGCGTGCCACGATTGTGAATCGATCGGATCGCTCAGCCATCAGTTCGCGCACTGAAGGGGTGAAGAAGAACGCCGACGGCTCGGTGGATCTCTACTTCGGCGCTACTGCGCCAGCCGGCAAGGAAAGCAACTGGATCAAGACCAATCCAGGTGAGTACTGGTTCTGTTACTTCCGGTTCTATGCGCCGACCCAGCCATTCCTAGACAAGAGTTGGGCGCTGCCGGACATCGAGTTGGTGAAGTAACGACATCGTATCAAGAAGTATCTATTCGAAATTGGGGCCAATACCTCGGAGCTTGCTTCGTCTAGTTCCTTTTAAAATTTGAAGAAAAACGAAAATGAATCTACACAAAATCATTTGTCTCACTCTCATGTCGGTGGCGTGGACTGGGATAGCCACAGCCGACGCGGTCAGCGAGAAAGCAGCCGATCAACAACTGAAATACACCACTGCGGAGCATCTGTTGGATGGGACCAGTTTTGAGTATTTCTACCAGACCGGGGGCGGACTCAAAATCTCCTTCGCTGACGGGAAGTTACAGTATGAGTGGATCAAGGGACCACGGAAGGGGAACAAAGCCGAAGGTATTCCCTACCAATCGCGTAAGATCGGAAAGGATCAGTTTATCGTGAATTGGCAGGAGAAGGGTAAACCTGACTTTACTACTTTGGTCATCAATTTTGAACAGAATGTGATGCATTCTTCGGCGATTCTCCGCTATGGAACTAAAGAAGAAATGATCCACTTTAACGGAGCGATCATCGAACGTGTGCATCGTCCTAAGAAATGAATAGCCCGGACTCTCCTGCCGCCTGACTTCCGATAACGAAACAATCCATGTATTTTACATCCCAAGCAATGAAGCCGATTTTACCGATGCTGGCCTTAGGCCTTTTAAGCTCTATCGGGTTAGCTCAGGACGTGGAGCGGAATTTGGCCAAGGAATTGGCGAACCCGATTGCGGCTCTCTACACGCTTCCATTCCAACTGAACTTTGATGAGGGGCTAGGTGTGGATGGGAGCGGCACTCAAGAGATTCTCAACATCCAGCCGCTGATCCCGTTCACTTTGAACGAGGATTGGCATTTGATTTCCCGTACCATCATTCCACTGATTCATCAGCAAGATGTGGCGTGGAAAGGTCAGGATGAATCGGGAATGGGCGATATTTTGCAGAGCTTCTTCTTTTCTCCGAGTGAAACTCCCGAGGGCAGTTGGATCTGGGGAGTGGGACCTGCAATTAGTCTGCCGACGGCTACCAAGGATGCCTTTGGTGTCGATTCCTGGGCGCTCGGACCGACCGCGGTGGCGCTTAAACAAAAAGGGCCATGGACTGCTGGAGTCCTAGTCAATCACCTTTGGTCACTGGGCGATGGATCTAACGATTTTAACGGCAGCTACGTGGAACCTTGGATCTCTTATGTGCTGCCATCCAACACTACGATCTCAGTGAGTGCGGAGTCTACCTACGACTGGAATGGCTCGGAGCTAGCTCTGCCGCTCAACTTTATTGTAGAGCAACTTGTGATGATCGGAGATCAACCGATTTAAATTGGAGCAACCGCCAAGTATTGGATGGACTCACCCACCGGTGGCCCTGAGAACTGGGGCATGCGGCTGCAATGCACTTTCCTTTTCCCTCGGTAGTCGAGGTTATGATTCTAAAGCGTGTTCTTCTCTGAGCACGCCTTTTCTTAGGACCGCCAAGCCCCAGCTCGGCTTCCATTTTTTTCGAAATTTTCGTACTACCAATGGTCCCAAAAAGGCACAAGGCGCGATTGCTCGGCAATCCCTGTATTGACGAGATCTTTATTCGTTCTAACATAGAGGGTACATGTTTGGTCAGAAGGATAGAATGAAATGGAACCACGCCCTAGATTACATAGAGCTTTTTCCGCACTTGAGTGATGACGAACGTCACGCTCTAGAGAACCAACTGCGGGATGGTTCGGTGTGGAGTATGAACTTTGGTGTGATGTTAGGATGCTCGGTGTTGTTGGCAGGTTTGGGACTGCTCCAAAATTCCGTGGCTGTGATTATAGGAGCGATGCTTGTGGCTCCGCTGATGACTCCTCTTATCGCTACTGGTCTTGGGTTGGTGCAGGGGAATTTTGGTTTGCTGCAGATTGCGGCAAAATCGATGTGGCGCGGAGTGGCAGTGGGTCTCATTTTAGGGATTTTACTACGCGTCATCATTCCTGGAAGTGAGCTGACTCAAGAAGTCGAATCACGTGGCTCTGCCAACATCCTCGACCTATTTATCGCTTTTTTTGCTGGTGCAGCAGCAGCCTACGCGATGGCTAGGCCTAAAATGTCTGGAGCTCTGCCAGGTGTGGCGATTGCAGTGGCTTTGGTTCCACCTCTCACGGCTTCGGGAATAGCTATTGGATCGCAGGATTGGATGATTGCCCTCGGCGCCTTCATTCTGCTACTCACTAACTTGGTAATGATTGTGCTCGGCAGTGCGATGATTTTTCGTCTCCACGGGTTAAAAACCAAAGATATGGAGGAAGGTATAGCTCTGACAATGAAGCGTATTTTTACTGGACTGATTGGTGTAGGAATATTGGCGATGGCTCCCCTAGGCTATCACTTGATTGATCAGGTTCGCGAAGGCCAGTCGAAGCCGGCTGCCTTTCCACTAGCTGAAGAACTGTGGTACGCTGTGAACTCGCGTGTTGATGAAGAGAAGGGTGTGGAGCTGATGCGGGCGATACGAGCGGGTGTCGAGCGACCTGGCGATGTCTATGTTTATTTGATAGCAGACCGCCCAGTTCGTCAGTTGCTTCTCGATGACATTGACAAGTTAGTGAAGCTTCATATGGGTGAGAAAACCATCAGCATCGTTAAAGCTAGTCAAAGCGCC
>CAXMPP010000018.1:0-21126 GCA_964195395.1 uncultured Thermodesulfobacteriota bacterium | reverse complement strand
GACTTTCTCACCTTGGATGTCACGGAGGTTTTGATGGTAATCGTCGGCAAATACTACGTGGTGGTGCGGTTCGTTCTGGTAGATTTTGTCGAGCCCTAGGTAGAGCATGAAGGTAGAGCACGAATACTTTTTCTTTGCCTGGTCCTCTTGGCTTTCGTTTCTAGCTCCGAATATAATATGACGTGCTTGCGCGTAGTCAGCATTCACGACGAGGTCATCGCACTGCATTATTTCACCATCTGCTAGAGTGACTGTCGCGGCTCGCTTTCCGTTATACTTTATTTCAGTGACTTCAGAATTTAGGCGTATGGTTCCACCTTCTTCTTCAACAACTTTAGCCATGCCTTCAGATATGTTAGATAGTCCGCCTTGGACGTGGTATATTCCATGAGCATACTCGATGTAGGCAAGAATGCTGAAGAGCGCAGGGCAATTCCAGGGTGACATACCGAGGTATTTTGCCTGAAAAGTGAATGCTAGCTTGAGCCGTTCGTCATCGAAATATTCCCCCAAAACATCCATCACAGATTTTGATGTAGCAACATAGGGTAGGGCTTTTATGAGGTTGACACTGAGAAAATTACTAAGCTTGTGATAGGGCTTTAGCAGGCAGGGGAATATAGCCTGTAGCTTTTTAGCATGATCGCTCATGAAGCGTTCGTAATTCGCAGATTCACCAGGAAATGCCTTTTCAATATTACGCAGCATCTGATCTTGATCACAGCTGGTTTCCAGCGATATGTCACCCCAGGTGAGCGTGGTCATAGGGTCGAGCTTTACGAACTCCATGTACTCCTCGGGTTTACGTCCGGTCTCGGCAAAGACTTCGTCGAGAGTGAACTTTTGGTGAAGGAATGTGGGGCCAGTATCGAATGTGTAACCACCAGATCGAATAGGAGCATTCCGACCGCCAACGACAGAAGCTTTTTCCAAAATGGTGACATCGTATCCTCTGTGGGCGAGTAGCATTCCGCTTGTGAGGCCGCCGGGACCTGCGCCAATGATGATGATTTTTTTATTCATTAGAGATCGTTAGAGTAGGATAGGAGCATGAAGGGATAATTGGGAATGAACTGAGTTAGAAAATAAGCTATTCTCGCAGTTTACTCAACTCGGGGCTTAAGTCAGCAAAAGTTTTGAGTTGAATGATTTCCAGTTCCTCCAGCGTTGGGGTGTAGAGCTTTGAAAGAGCTCCACCGATAATGATCGGGATAGTGTCGTCTAACTGGGAACGAAGCTTGCGAAGCTGTACATTAATTTGGGGGTCATCTAGTGGGTAAATGATGCTGAGAACGACGGCGCGCGCACCTATTTTCTCGGCAGCTCCTGCGATCTCGTCTGGTGGTAGTGAGGTCCCGAGGTAAATAACCTGCCAGCCTAGTTTACGAGCTTGGGTAGCAGCGATTGTTGCACCGAGTTCGTGCAGTTGCCCCTGAGGAGTGGTGATCAATAGTTTTGGCGCGTTAGTCGCTGAACTAAATGGGCGAGCACTCACGCAGAGGTAATCTTTTATAAAGCTCGTTGCTGCGTGTTCCTCTGCAGCCATTAGATCACCATCGTGCCACAGTTCACCGACATTGTGGATGAGTGGGATAAGCACTTTTTCTAGTAAGCATGAGTAGCCAGCTTCCTTTACCACTTTGTCAAATGTCTTTTCGAGTGAGTATTGGTCGAAATTTCTGATGGCAGTGAGTGTGGCTGCTATTACTGGGGCGTAGATGCCACCTTGTCCCGTCTGCTCAGCTTGCTTAGGGTTAGATTCTTGAAGGGATTTGTGAAGCTCGGATAGCTTCTCATCAGATAGATTGGCTATATGGCCGATGGAGTGCCCACTTTTTGTGAGGTCTGCGAGGTAAATAAGTCGCTGGATACTTTCGTCACTGTAAAGGCGTCTGTTTGTTTCGGTACGTTCAGGCTCCACAGCTCCATAACGTTTCTCCCACATGCGAATAACGTGGGATGTGAGGCCTGATTTGAGAGTTGCGATTTTTATGCCGTGCATGAATATTACTTGTTAGTAACAAAATATAGACATCACTGTGAAATTTCAAGTTTCATCTTCAGATAAGTAAACAAAATGTAGACAATTCACTTTTGTGTGACATGATGTAGTCTCACTTAAGTATAAAACTATGAGACACTTACAGACAAAAATTGTACTAGGAATAATCTTATTTACAGGTTCCGTTATGGCTGAGGAAACAAAGATATTGGAGCAGTTTGACAACGACCAACAAGAGTTACAGTGGCAAGCTGTCAACGATGGCGTGATGGGTGGGAGATCTAAGGGGGATTTTGATCTTAAAGGATCTTCCGCTCTTTTGTTCATAGGTGAAATCTCACTAGAAAACAATGGGGGGTTTTCTTCGATCCGCAGCTATGGAAATCAGTATGACTTGAGTAAATATGATGGAATAGAAATTAAGGTAAAAGGGGATGGAAGAAAGTATTTCCTCACAACACGCTGTGGCGGGAGTCGAATGCTTGCTTATTGGAGCCCAATTCAACCTGAAAAGGGAAATTGGATGACAATAAAAGTACCGTTCAGTGCCTTTTACGCGACATCATTTGGGCGCAAAATCCCAGGCTTGAAGCTCAATACTAAAAAAGTAACGAGTGTAGGGTTTATGCTGTATGATAAAAAGGCTGGAGAGTTTGAGTTAGAAATAGACTGGATAAAAGCCTACTAGTTTTTTGGGGGAACTCATCTGCCTTTTAGTTCATATAAAGAACTATAGCGGCTTCAAAACTAGTTGTATCCTTCGGTGTTTAAGACTCCAACTACTGCTGTCATTTGTTCTACGCGACTTATTTAATAATTCTGGTGTGCTAGTATCTGAGACAATCCTTCAAGCTAAAGTGATATTTAACAAAGGAACTTAACCTTAGCTCTGAGGTGGACCCCATCTTCCGACCAGTTAGAGGTACTGAATTTGAAATCAAAGTGATTGATGGCACAGTCATGGTAGATGGCGCCAAAGTAATAAAAACTGATATTGTGGGAAAAAATGGAGTGATCCACGTGATCGATAAAGTGATTCTACCCTAATAGTATAGGGTGAAAAATAATCAGAGGATGCTACTTAATATAGCATCCTTTTTTGTGTGATAGTGCGTGTAAATCAGGGCAGAAATTCTGTCGCTTTCTTATCTATACGAAATCATAACAAAAAATAGCGGCACCGCATTTTTAGTGATACGCTATTGTCAATAGTTGGAGATGTTAGCACATGCAAATCTCTACTGTGACGAAGCCTTGCCGACTACAAGCGATTTAATCCAGATAAAAAAATGAAAACTCAGATAAGAAAAGTGAAGTTTATTAGATCCCTCATTGCTGTGACCTGCAGCAGTTTACTTACGGTGACGGTTCTAACTGCAGAGGATGCAGATAGCATTTACATGAATGGTTCCATCCTCACCATGGCTGGTGACAAGCCGACATACGTCGAAGCAATTTCCGTGACTGATGGAAAAATTTCCTTGGTGGGAACCGAGGTGGAGGCTCTCGCCATGAAAGGTGATGCGACCAAGGTCATCGACCTCGACGGTCGGGCTTTGCTTCCAGGGTTCCTGGACGGTCACAGTCACTACATCAATTCCTTGTTGGTAGCTAACCAGTGCAAACTCTACGCACCACCTTCCGGCTCGGGTAAGGATGTACCGAGCATCATTGCCGAACTGAAGCGGTTCGCGAGTGAGCGTAAAATTCCGAAGGGAGAAATGATCATGGGTTACGGTTACGATGACACCGTGATGCCGGACGGGCGACTACTCAATCGCGGTGATCTGGATGAGGCCTTCCCGAACAACCCTGTGCGTATCGAGCACGTTTCGATGCATGGTGCAGTGATGAATAGTCTCGCGCTGAAATACTACGACATCAGTGCTGCTACGGAAACTCCTCCAGGCGGAGTGATTGTTCGCAAGCCTGGCTCCAAAGAACCGTGGGGCCTAATCATGGAAACAGCCTTCCTGCCAGTGATGGCCAAATCTGAGCCAATGACTGCTCAGCAGGAGATCGATTCGAGCCGGGCCGGACAGATGCTCTATGCCCAATCTGGCATAACCACTGCTCACGAGGGAGCTACACATTTGGCCCAATTTCAAACGATCAAGAGAGCGAGCGATGCAGGCGCAAACATCATCGATATTGTCGCCTACCCGTTCATCACCGATGTTGACAAAGTTCTAGCCGAACATCCATTGGAGAAATGGACCAAGTATGAGAATCGATTCAAGGTCGGTGGGGTGAAGATCACCGTGGATGGTTCGCCGCAAGGGCGCACGGCATTTTTCACAACTCCCTATCTCACTGGCGGCCCCGGCGGGGAAAAGAACTGGAGCGGAGAGCCGACCTTTCCACAGGACCTAGCCAACAAGATGGTTAAAAAAGTTTACGAGATGAACGTACCTCTACTGCTTCACTGCAATGGTGACGCAGCCATCGACGCCTTCCTTACTGCTTATGAATTCGCTCGCGACGGCGACTACAGCAAGGATTGGAACGTCACGACAATCCACACGCAATTCATGCGCAAGGATCACATTCCCAAGTTCGTCAAATACAAGGTGCGGCCATCCTTCTACACCCTCCACACCTTCTATTTCGCAGAGGCGCACATCGCAAACCGTGGCAAGAAACAAGCAATGTATCTCTCGCCAATGCGCGATGCCATAGACGCAGGTCTGCGCCCGAGCAATCACACCGACTTTGTGGTTGCCCCGCTTGACCAGATGATGATGCTTTCGTCTGCCGTGAACCGCATTTCCCGTGGCGGCGCCACAATCGGCGCGGACCAACGAGTGACCCCCTTCGAAGGTCTTAAAGCGATGACCGAATGGACTGCTGAACAGTATGATGAGCAAGACCGCAAGGGCACTCTTGAGGTTGGCAAGCTCGCTGACTTGGTGATCCTGAGTAAAGACCCGCTTAAGGTCGATCCGATGGAGATCAAGGATATTAAGGTTGTCGAGACGATCAAAGAGGGAACTACCATCTACCCTGCACCAGCTGATACTAAAATACCTAGAGCTGCTGCATCCGATAAGACTTACTCTTGGCAGGCTCACGTCTGTGACATGGCCGACGTGAATTCAGCAGCCAATAAAATGTGGACGCTGGTGACGCTCAACGGTACGAAGATCACAGCGAAGAGACCTCCCACCATGAAGTTCTCTGGAGGTAAGCTTGCCATGTTTGGCGGTGTCAATCGACTCAATGGCAGCTACGCTCTGGTCAACGACGCGGTTATCATGGGGCAGCTCATCAGTACTGAGATGGCCGGCCCCCCCGAACTCATGAAGCTCGAAAAAGAATTCGCTAAAGTGATGGCTTCGGTAGACAAATTTCATGTGCACGGCAACGAGTTGGAGCTTTTTGTTGAGACCGAAGTGGTGGCGACTTTACGCTCAAGTGAGTGATACAGTATTCAGCTGGTTGAGTAGTGCGCTAATAGTTAGGCCCGTGTAATAAGGGATGGCTGACCACACTGCTGACATTTAAGGGGGAGATCTGTAACTGTAAGTTAAAACGGTCATCAAAATTATCCCCGACAGACTCAGTGCACCAATACACATATCGCTGTTGCATTAGATCGTTAACGATTACGCAACGCCCGCTCATAATTTTTCCTTTCTGATTCTGTGCACCGAAAAATCTTCCCCGAAAAGTGTGAAGTTCACGTTACTCGGGCTAGCGCATTTGTTTTTTTAGAAACAGTCTAAGAGACTTTTCACTTTCGGCGGAGTGCTTACCCTGACAGCGCCAGAGTACTTTGCCTGTGTCATTGAGTAAAAACAAATGGATATCAGTCTCGTTCGGAATTTGTAGAGTCTTGGTGAGCGGAGCTTTGTCGATGTAGATAGTAAACGTGCGCTCTCTAGCTGCTTGAGCTTTGACTCCACTGCGCATGCCGGTGTTCAAGAGTGATCTCCTGATGAATCCCATTTTGTAAATGGTGGGAATTTCGTAGTAGCGGAACTTCTTCTCGGGCTTGTTGTAGGTTAGCTCCAGTGCGTCGCCCGCTGCGAACCAAGTATCTACAAGTTGCTGGTGGTTACGCTGGAATGCTACGATCATGAGCTTGTAGTCACCATCGAGTTCGTCGGGGATTTTTTTCTTTTGCTTCGCTAGATTGCTAAAGGTGTGCACTGGGAATTGCATGCCTATTTTTTTTGAGTCCACAGGGGCAATTTCAGCAGAGGATAACAACTGGAGTGAAAAAAAACTCAGCAGGGTGAGGTAGATCGAGCGTGTCATAATATATCAGTATGCCATCAGTATGAAGTGATTACAATCAGAGGATTAAACAGTGGCGGAGAAGTGGTTGTTTACGAAATGGAATACAAGATGCATTCAGCCGCTAAGCTCGCCTAGCTTTAGGAGTGAGATAGTGGGGGATTATGTCTCCTTACGCTTCATCCAGCCGTTAGAAAGTTGTTTTAGCATTCGAGGGAAAATAACTAAATGGAAAGGATAGGAGCACGCCCAGTAGAGTCTCCCCATTAGCCCTCGAGGGCGAAAGACTGCCCGTTGTTTGATAGTGTGAGAGTTCACTGTGTATTCGAGCCAAGCCTCACCAGGGAGTTTCATTTCAGCAAAAAGGATCAATCTCCCAGCTTCCTTATCAACTAGGATGACGCGCCAAAAATCTAGAGCATCTCCAGTGTTGAGTTGGTGCGGGTCTCGCCTACCTCGCCGCATGCCCGAGCCTCCTAGACATTTGTCCATGAGCCCGCGCAGGTGCCAAGCCCAGTGCATGCTAGGCCAGCCTGATTTTCCGCCTAGGCTCCAAACTGCATCAATAACCTCTTGGCGTGTAGCCCGGAGGTTTGTTTCTCTAGTGTCATCTAGGACTCCGTGCTCAGGGATCTGAATATTACGGATGTGACGAGAGTCTACTGTGCCAGATGCTAGTGAGTTGAACCATACTGATGGTACTCGGTTCTGTGCGACGACTGAGAGAGCGAGTTCTATAGATTTCTGGTAGCTCAGTAATTCTTGAGGAATGAGTTGTTTGATTCTAGATTCTTCGCATGTGGTTTGGATATGCAATGAATTCACTAATGCTCTGGCCAGAGGGAAGCTAGTGGAGGTCATAAAGTAGAGCCAGTAAGCCGAGAGTTTTGGGCTTAGAAAGGGCACAGGTAAAATGAAACGCTTCAGTCCTCGGACCTTGGCGTAGCCTTCTAACATTTCTTGATATGTTAGGACTTGCGGACCGCCAATATCAAAGACCTTATGAGAGAATTGTTGCTGCTTAGCTGGATCTATGACCCTTAACAGATATTCTATAACATTGCGGATAGCAATAGGTTGGCATTTTGTACGTGTCCACCTTGGGGTAGACATGGCAGGGAGTTTCTCCACTAGGTCTCGAATGATTTCAAACGAAGCGCTTCCAGATCCTACGATGATTGAAGCACGAAGTGTGGTCAGTGGTGCATTCCCTTTTTCGAGAATACGTGCTACTGTAGCTCGAGATTCTAGATGATCCGAGAGCTTAGATCCCTGTGGAGAGATGCCGCTCAGGTAGACAACTTGCCCTAAGCGGATAGGTTTGAGCCATTCCGTAAAGTTCTGAGCGCAGTTCTTTTCTTGGTCAGGGAAATTTTTACCCGCGCCCATCGAGTGCAAGAGGTAGTAGGCAGCGTCGATCTCGGAGAATGAGGCTGTACTAGGTAGGCTGTCAGGTTTTAGGAAGTCACCTTCAATGACCTCGATCTGTTGTTCCCAGGACTCAAAATTTTGAATAGGAAAGCGGTGCTTGTTGCGAACCATGGCAATAACAGAGTAGCCGGATTCTAATAATTGGGGGATCAGTCTTAGACCAATGTATCCGTTCGCCCCTGTCACAAGTATTCGCATAGCTCTATACTAACATGATTAGCGATTTAGAGGTAGGAGAGACTTTTTGTGAATTTTAGATTTAGGGCGGTTTAATGTAAACGAGGCCAAATTCAGGAAACAGACAATATGTGAGAATGGGTCCGAAACTCCTTTATCTACAACAAATTCACCAGAGTTCACTTTTGCATACAGGGTCTATAAACCACCTGACGACAGCCCAGTACCTGTGATGAGAAGTAAATTCAGAGGGCTGACAATATAAGCTCGAGATTTAATTTTAACGGGCGTAGATTTCTGTGTCCGTTCTTTGTGCACCGCGGATTCAACATGGAAGTGCGCGGTTTTTAGTTAGTTCTTAAAGAAGATGGAGTTTGGTGTTTTTCTGTCGAGGCATTTCCGAGGTCTGCGATTAAGTTTCTCTTCCACGATGGCTATTTTTCATCCGATATTTCGCCAAAATCTGTACGTTTGGGGAAGTATTGCCGAATCAGTCCATTGGTGTTTTCATTGAGACCTCTTTCCCATGAACTGTATGGATGAGTAAAGTCGCCCTGGGAGTCTAGGATATCGTCAATGTAGAGATGTTTAGAGAATTCTTGACCGTGGTCGTATGTGAGAGTTTCGACCTTGTCTCGGTTGGGAGCCATTCTCGTGAGTAACGCCATAGACACGGCCTCGGCAGTTTTGTTGTGAGCTCTAGCGATAAGAGTGTAGCGACTGAACCTCTCTACCATTGTAACTAAAACGTTTCCAGAGGACTTTCCATAATAGTATCGATTTCCCAATGCCCTATACTGAGCCGTAAATCTACTTCGTCGGGGCGTTGCTCAATCGAAGTCTGATTGGCAATTTGACCGCGTTTGTCATTCTTGAGACTTCGATTTTTGTAAGACTTAACTTTATGGCGGAGGTGCTGATACAGTTCGCCTTGTCGCCTCAAATCTTTGTAAATACGCTGATAAATGGTTTCGTGAATAATGCTACTCATACCTAACTCCTTGAGCTCACCTGCAATTTGCTCAGGGCTCCACTGCTCTTCTGTGAGCTTAGTTTTAGCAAAGCTCCATGAAGTTTGATCGATGCGTTGAGATCGGCATGAGGCTTGTATGGATCTGCGCTTTGCTAGCTTCTGAGCATACTCATAACGATAACCTCCTGCATCAGTAGAATTACGACTGAGTTCACGGTTAATTGTGGAGACACTTCTCCCAATGGACGCCGCTATAGATGTTCTAGAGTCGCCCTTGCGGCGGAGGATAGATATGGTATACTGCTCTTCGCGGCTTAGGTGTTTGTAGGACATTTGGCACATGTTCAGTTTTGATCGATGGAACGAGTGCTGAGTTAATCAGCACCTGAGCCGTTTTTCAATTGAATCGGTGCACTTCCGGTTTGAATCCAAGAGCAGCATTGATCCAACAGTTAATAGGATTCAATTTAGCAGCCCGTCTAAGTAAATTGCAAAATATAACCTTGAGCATGGAAAAACTATTTGAGGCAATCTCTGTCTACCTCAGCTCTTTAAGTATAAATAACTTAAATAGATCAATAAGACTCCGAATATGCCAAGTTAGCATTGAATAGAGGAGTCGACAACCGACTTAAGATCAATGGGTTAATCTACTGAGTTAACGCGAATGGATGGCTACCAAAGATAGAGGGGGATGTAATATGCATAAATTTTTTTCACGTGGATTTTGAGTGTGCTCTGTCGTCGATGTACTGACAAACTGTTGATTTTTCTGGGAACTCATCTTAGTCATTGTAGCGCATGAGTGAAGAAAGTGCGGAGAAGAATTGGAAGAGGACATTCAGTATGGACCTGCTGCGGTCTGTACCGATGGGTATCACGGAGACTGTAGGTTCTACTTTTGCTATGTTTGTGGCGGTTGGAATCTTGCAGGTAAATACAGTCTCAAAGTCCTCGATCATTGCTGGACCCGCACTCGGTTTGTTGCTGAGTATGTTCTCGGTGGCGATGGTGCGGCGCATCGGCCTCTCGGCAAACGTGTCTGCGGCTATTGGCTGGATCATCTCGGCGGTTGGCTACGCCGTTGTGGCGATGTCGCCTCAGAATGAGATCCTTTTTGTCGCTGGAACCGTGGTAGCGACGCTCACGCATGCTTTATCTAGTCCACTGCAGGCACAGATCTACCGCGAGCACTATCCCAACAAAGTGCGTGGTAGACTTTTTTCAACCGTGGGGATGCTACGTGCCTCAGCAGCCGCATTATTTGGTTACTTCGCTGGACTATGGTTAGTCGGGCAGGGTGGGGATTATGCCCCGCTGTTCTGGGTGTTCGCTCTTGCGAGTGTGCTCAAGGCCACTTTTACCCTCTGCATGCGCCGTGTTTATTTACGCAAGTCCCAGCGTCTCTCCTTGTTGGACTCATTCGGCCATCTTCGTGAGGATAAAGTCTTTAGGAAACTCATCAGCTCTTGGATGATGCTTGGCTTTGGAAACCTGCTTTGTATGGCACTCTTCGTCGAATACATCACCAACCCAGACTACGGCTTTGGCTACGGTGCTGAGAAAGTGAGCCTGATTACCACCACCATACCGATGTTAGTTTTCATCGTCTCGATCGTCGCCTGGGGTGCCATTTATGACAAAATGGAATTCTATAGGCTGAGGATTATTACTAACTTTTTCTTCTTTCTGGGCCTATTAGTCTACTTTTTGGTGCCAACCTATTGGGGCTTAATCATAGGCATTTCACTCCACGGCATTGGTAAGGCTGGCGGAAATGTACTTTGGAACCTGTTCGTCACCCGCTTTGCCCCAGCTGACAAAGTAGGGGAGTACATGAGCGTCCATACCTTCTTCACTGGCGTGCGTGGTGTCATCTCAGCCTTCCTAGCCTTTGCTATCGCTAAAACTCTCGGGCCGTCAGTTGTTGCCTACATCGGAGCGAGCTGTATCTTAATAGCCTCGCTGATGTTACTGCCTGAGCTGAAGCAGAATTGGCGTAAATAGCTTTGCCCTTGGCTGTTTTAGAGATCTGTCACACACTGTCATTCATTATGAAATGGCTCCTTCCTAGCATTTAGCTGTATCGCTCTGGCTTCTTGCTCATCGTTTGTGAAGGATTGACCACTTTCGGTATACCCATCAGTCTCTAGTGATAAGCACAGCCATGGGAAATTTGTGCATTCTCATCAGCGTGAATACCTACGCGAGTACTTCCACCCACAGCAACGTTGGGAGATTTCAAGAACTATCGAAGAGGAGAAACGCCGAAAACTGAAGCAAGAACAGGCAAGAAGGGCTAGGTCGTTCACCAGTAGACCACGTCCTAGAACCTCTAGATGATTCAGTTGGTATTGATGTGGATTTAAGTCACTTTATATCTGACTAACAAAAGACTATGACAATCAATGAAATCGCATTCTCGTGCTATTCTGTAACCGACATTACTCGAGCCTGAACTTTTTATGAAGGAGTTCTTGGTTTGATTGCTACGATGGATGTGAAATTAGAAAAGGGGCAGGTTCACGCCCTCCAGTTTTAGCATGGTCACAGGCGTAGTAAAAGTGTTGAGGCGTAGCCGTAGCGTGCCCTCGCAGTTTTTTTCAAGTCCTAGTACCAGACTAAAACCCTCGCCTTCCTCCTGTCGAAAGAGTTCAATAGCATAAATAATGCTGTCGTCCCTACACTAACAATACTATCTGAGAACTCAGTATATCGACGTCAGGAATACGGTAAAACCTAGCTCCCACTGGATCCTTGAAATGATTTTTCAAGTTGGAGAGTCTTGAGAGCATTTTTCCCACGAGAATGAGTCAGTCGTAGATATTTATTTTATCGTTGGTGAGTTTTAGTTTTATCATCAGGTAACTCATTGGGTGTTTTTGCAAACAACTCTTAACCCCGAAACGAGGTGGGGCCCCGATTTTTTTGATCAGCTAACTCACGAGATCAGGTTATCTTATGTGCTGAGGGTGTGTTAGGTCTACTGATATATTTTGTGCCTGTTAGTTTGTTCTAGAGCTTATTTATTTACCAATAACACTCCGTTAGCGCTTTTTTCTTTCTCACTCCCAGCCTCCTAGTAATACTCTGCCCACCATAATGATATTTAAAAGGTGGCTACCTATCGACCTTATAGCGGCTGCGGTTAGCGGAGTATTCGCGCAGGCGGATGATGGTGAGGGCGTGGCAGCTCCGACCAAACCTAACATCGTCATTCTTTTCTCTGATGACGCCGGATATGCTGACTTTGGTTTTCAGCCCAACTGCGCTGTGGATATGAAAAATCTCACCCCACACATTGATACGCTCGCTCGTGATGGCGTGCGTCTAACTGATGCCTATATGTCAGCCAGTGTTTGTTCTCCCTCACGCGCGGGCTTGATGATGGGCCGATATCAGCAGCGATTTGGCTCACTCAGAGCACCATCACTCATTTTTAGAAACACACGGAGGAAAATCGGCCAGAAAGTCATTTAAGGCAACCTCCGACAAGTAGCATTTTTCGCATAAACCTCAAATTCTGAATTATCTAACGGAGAAATGCGGCCGTTTTCAATTCACTCCGAAATAGAAAGGGGAAATTTGCTTTTTGATAATCGTTTTAGTGTATTTTTTAGGTTCTTTTACCGTGTTTTTGGGGCTTTCCCCTTATTCGATCGTCTAACGAACTAAGAAGGCATAGCGATCCATATTGTAGGTTAAATTACAAAAGGCGTTGTGTTGCTTAGCTCGCTTTATCCCTATTCTCCGAAAGAGATCCGAGCCCATGTATTTCATGCGCCCAAAGACATGTTCAACTCTAACTCTTATCCTACTGACCTTCTTGTTGAAAACTTTATCCTCCTCACTCAAAGGATTGTTGCGATACCCTTTAAGCATCACGAAGTCTTCCAGGTTATTCTTCAACAGAACCTCTTCGCTAGCTTCAGACTTGTAAGCGCTGTCAGCTAAGATTGCCTTGTCTTGATCATCGAGCAATTCCTCGAATACTTGACTATCATGCACGCTTGCTGCCGTCGTGTCGTAGGTGTCGATAAGCTTATTTTTTGCATCTACTTTAGCGTGATTTTTATAGCCATAATGAACTTCGTTATTTTTCTTAGTCCATCTCGCGTCGCAGTCTTTTTGAGATCCTTTTGCGCTACCTTCTTCAAAACCCTCAGGTCTTTTCCCTTCTTTGATCTGTTGGTTTTGCTCACGGGTATTTCGTTGCTTGGGAGCTTCTACAAAACTGGCATCGATGATGCTTCCTTCTTTTGCCAAAAGACCTTGCTGGTCTAAAACTTCGTGAAACTTAGCAAACAGCTTATTGGCTCCATCCCTCTCATTTTGTTCGATCAATTCCTTGAAATCCCAAATTGTATTACCATCTGGAATATCATCGCCCATCTGCAGGTCTAGAAAACTCTGAAAGCTAATCCGATCTCCAATTTGAATCTCAGTAGCTTCGTCACTCAGTCCATGATAAAATTGAATGATCAATATTTTGAACATTAGCAATGGGTCGAATGGAAGGTTACCGCCTTTGCTCCAGTCTTTCACATTGTAGCCTGTCACCTCCTCAAGAACTGGACGAAAACTAGCCCAATCTATAGCATTCTTAAGCTTAAGTATCCCTACTTCTCTTTTGACAACCTTCTGTTGATGCTCAATTGCTGAAAATAGATTACCTCCCTTGGCATGCTTTCGGAAATTCACGCCTCCTTATAATCTGTTAGAATAAGTTAAGAACTCTTTAATTCAACTATTTGGGTTGCCTTTACAAGCACCGCTGGGACATCGAGAAAGTGTTCGATGAATTAAAGACAAAACTTGAAGAAAATCGCACATGGCCAAGCTCGAAGGAGGCGAAAATAGCTCACGCTCTGTTCTTGTGTCTTACCCACAATTTAATACTTTTTTTGGAATATCAGCTCAACAAAATTGAAGGAATGAAAGATACAATCGAGCCAAAGAAAAAATTGATTCGAGAGAAGACAAAAAAGAAAATTTGGCGAAATAAATTTCCACCATCCTTCATAAACAGCTTCTTCGCACGAACCTCACAGCGAATGTTTCGTTTTATTCGATGGCTTAGGGATAGTCTATATAAGCGGCTTTCCTACAGTGATTCTCTGCTCGAATTAACCGATGCATGGGGGTGTGAAACACCCTAGTTTTGGATACCCATGGAACCAAGAGTTATCAAAAAACGGCCCAATTCCCCCACCCCCTGAAAGATGATTCCTAGGTCGGAATGGAAAGCTCGCAGAGCTGCTTAATTATGTGCAATTGGACTCTCCCCCCTACTCTTTTTTATCTTCTAAGAGGTGATTGGGGATTTCAATTTCCACAAAGTCATCACCCTCAAATATTTTCCTGACGACATTGAAGCTCATCAGGAGGAACATGCCAATAAGGAAAAAGCCGAGTTCCATAAATACTGGGGAACTCATGTAGCCTGCGATCTTTGCTGCTACTTCACCTGCAAAACCTTCTAGTAGAAAAGCGCAAGCCCCGACCACACAAAGCACGAGGAAGAAACCGCTCATAAAGAGGCAGCCGATGATGAGTGTTTTCACCCATGATTTTTCCCACTCTGGTGAGCGTTTAGCAATAGCGAAGAGGGCGAAGAGCCAAGCAACAAATCCAACTCCGAGTGAGAGCCCCCAAGTCACGAGGTTCTTTGTGGTAAACAGCACTTCGGCCCACTCTGAGGCCACGTCGCCAAGTCCACCAGGTCCAACCACAGCGATGACTTTGATAGCAAGCAGGGCGATCACTAAAATGAGGAAGATGGCATAACCACCGATGAAGCAGATGCGGAGCATGAGTGACTGGTGCACTGGCAATTGCATAATTTCAACACTAATCCGTGTAGAAATAGAAAGTTAGCAATCGCCTCGTCTTCGCTTGTAGCTTACGTCGGATTTGCTAAAACATGGAAAATGGATTTTACAGAAATTGATCGCGAGGATTTTCGCAATTTACTCATCGAAATTGGACAGGTCTGGATGCCGTTCGGTAAGTTTGGACCAAAGGATTATCCACCACGCGGGGTGCCGATCATGGATCTTCCTCCAGAATATCTTTCTTGGTTCAAGGAGCGGGGATTTCCCAAGGGCCGTCTAGGTGAGCTGTTGGAGTCAGTCTGTGATCTCAAGGAAGTGGGGATGGATTTGGTTTTCGAGCCGATGCGTAATGTGAACGGTGGACGTGTGAGCGTTAGGAAACACAAGCCAAGGACTGACTTCTAGCCTTGAATATTGAGCTTCCTTTTGTGTGGGATGGCACAAAATTAGTGATAGGATTCTAGCTCCATCATGATTAAAAATAATAAAGCTATGAAAACGTACCCGAAAACGATGTCACATATAGGTCTATCTGTACCGAATTTAGAGAAAGCCGTAGAGTTTTATAGAGAGGTGATGGGCTGGTATGTCATCATGGATCCTACAGAAATAGAAGAAGATCCGAGTACCTCTATTGGGGTGATGTGCGCAGATGTATTTGGTGAAGGATGGGGTGGTTTTAAAATTGCTCACATGTCCACTGGTGATAAAATGGGGATCGAGCTCTTTGAATTTAGAAACAACCAACAGCCAACTGATTTTGAGTACTATAAAACAGGAACATTCCATTTCTGCGTTCAAGATCCCAATTTAGAAGAGTTGGTAGAAAAAATTAAAGAGCATGGCGGTAAGCAGCGGATGCCAGTTCGCTATTATTATCCAGGTGAAAAACCCTACAGGATGGTCTACGTAGAGGATCCGTTTGGTGTGGTCTTTGAGATTTACTCACATAGCTATGAACTGACCTACTCCGCTGGTGCCTATTGATTAGTAAAAATGCTTCTTCAAGGGCTTGACCCAGAGGGGAGTTAGCCGTAGGAAATGAGCATGGAACCACTCTACGAAGGCAAAGCCAAGCGACTCTACACTACTGATGACCCAAATGTCCTCCGCATGGAGTACAAGGATGAAGCTACAGCATTCAATGCTGAGAAGAAAGCTGAGTTCGAAAACAAGGGCCGCCTCAACACTGCAATCACACTTGCAATGTACCGTATGCTCGAAGCTAAGGGCGTGGAGACACACCTTCTTGAGTCCATTGATGACACCAACCTTCTGGTTAAGAATGTGGATATTCTCATGGTGGAAGTTATCGTGCGTAACATCGCAGCGGGTTCCTTCTCCAAGCGTCTCGGCGTAAAAGAAGGCACACCATTCAATCAACCAATCGTTGAGTTCTCCTACAAGAGTGACGAACTAGGTGATCCACTTATCAATGACGACTACGCCCGTGAAATGGGTCTAGCTACTCCTGATGAGTGTGCCGAACTCAAAACAAAGGCACTTATCATCAACGACGTGATGATCGAATTCTTCCAGCACGCTGGACTCAAGCTCGTTGACTTCAAAATCGAGTTTGGTCGCACAAAAGATGCTGACGCTAAGATTGTTCTTGCTGACGAAATCAGTCCAGACACATGCCGTCTTTGGGACCTAGAGACAGGTAAGAAAATGGACAAAGACCGTTTCCGCCAAGACCTCGGTGGAGTAATGGAAGCATACGAAGAAGTACTCAAGCGCGTTGAAGCAGCTGTGAAGTAAGCGTAATCAATTTTCAAAAGCCTCGTAGAGTCAAGTTCTACGAGGCTTTTTTGTCGTTAGAAATAGAATTGGAAGTATAGCTCCATTCTGAACTGCGCGTGGTTTGATATCGCTATGTGGTAGTGTCTTAACGATTATATCTCAAGGACTCACCAGTCCACCTCAGACAAAGAAGAAAAGATCACGTTTCTTTAGAAATGAAGCTAACATATCAACGAAGTAATCGTGTAAAAGAAAGTAGACTTGAAGCAACTTTTAGCTACAAAAATGTAATGGTAAATACGGCACTTCACAAGCTGCATATGAGCCAATATAATGATGTCTAAAAATTTGTTAAAACGAGAACAAATAAACGCCCACCTCTAGCCTTGATGATTGATCTCTTTTAGTGAAGCCTTCGGCCATGAAGCCTTACATAGATCTCGGTGAGTCAATAATGGCAGATGGAACAGTGTTCTCTCTGCACAAGCATGATAACGATTTTTATCTCAAGTTCAACGGCTTCGAGCTGATGAGCACGATACAGACCTACTCAGAGGAGATGCTGGCTGACATCGGCTGCAAACACATACTTCCAGACAAGAAGACCAGGCCTGAGCACCCATCTGTGTTGATTGGTGGACTGGGCTTAGGCTTCACACTCAAGCGCGCCCTGCAGCTTGTGGGCAAGCCTGCGACGGTTGAAGTTGCCGAACTAATGCCACCACTCATCGAATGGAACCGCACGTTTCTAGTCGAGTACAATGGACCACTGCTCGATGACCCGCGCACTAAAATCACTCAGGGGGATTTCTTCGATATCATCAATAGTAAATCCCCAGCTAGCTGTGATGTGCTACTGATCGACATCGACAACACTCCCGACGACTTGATCACTGCTGGCAATTTCAGAATGTATTCCCCTGCTTTCCTTGCGAAGCTGAAGAGCATTTTGAAGCCCGGAGGATGCGTCACTTACTGGCTTTCAGAACCGGCTCCTAAGTTCAAGAAGCTGCTAGGCAAAGCTGGATTCAATGTCGAAGAACACGCAGCTCGACCACACATCAAGGCCAAGCGCTCAAGACACTGCATCTATGTCGCACGAGATAGCGCCAGAACTTAGCGCATTTACCTACCAACTAGCGGAGCAAAACCGTAGCTAGATGGATTTCTAAGCGCAGATTTCACGGACTACTCAGATTTTGAAAATAGCCACCTTTGGGTGACTTTATTTATACTAAGCTCACCTCGGACCCTTATGCCGAATGTAAATAGGCGAGGATAAATTCTCTATGAGGATGCCCATTCAACCTCCTCTTGAGAGACTTCATTTCAGCAAATAAATCTTCGCCCAAACGCTCCTTCAGAATAGCTTGGTGAGCTTCGTCTGAAATAGAATGACGTACGGCATCTTGCCATGGTGCGGTAAAAATAAGATGAATTTCATCGTGGAATTGACGTTCCTTAAGCGCCTCCCATTCTCCTTTATCAAACCATACACCGCCAGTCATAGAACGATCAATAGTGAAGGGAAAGCCATGACCTACCTTGTAGCGCAGCATTATGGTTCCTGATTCTGGGCAGATTTTTGCAGAAGTTGATTCAACCACCTCCGGAATATCAGAACTAGCTACAGGTAAATGCTCAAGTCGATTTGGCTGCTTTTTCAACCAAGACCAATAATTCTGTAACGGTATATAATACCCACCACTTTCCGAACACCCATAAGCAATCAACCCATCGACCAACTCCACCTTTTTCATCTCAACATTACCTGCAATCGGGCTATTCATGATGCATTCATTATACGAAATATGGCCTCGGGTAAAGATCCTAACGATAACTACTGATCAGTTAGTACATCAGAATTCCTCAGATTACCTAAAAGAACTCCGGCTGCCCTGTAGATTGGCGATTCCACTTTCGCTAGTGAAGCGGCGAAGTTAGACACCCATGAGTCTAGGGTGACTTGGTCAAATTCTTCTGCCTGCTCTGAATCAGTCTGACGAATCACTGCTGAGACATAGAGAATCAAAGAAATATGATCGTAGGCTAGATATTTGTAGGCTGGTGGGACTTTGATTTTCCATTCCGTCAGGAACTCTCGCACCACAGCATCCACCGACTCAGCAGTCACCTCGCCACCCAGTTCTAACCACGCCGCAGCTCTCGGAGCCGTGGTCGATTCTGGCATGATGAAGAGGTCGCAGAAATCGACAGCAGCGGATTCGAAGTCCTCTGCAGACCATTCTTTATTGATGTAGTCTCGACACGCTGGTTCGATCTCGCAGAACAGCTCTAACACCTCTTGTTGCCCGACTAACTGAAGGATCGATGCGTCGATCTCGCGACTGAGCACTTCACCAACTAGGAGAGTCAGTCCTATTGCTTCTTGTTTAGATTTTTTCAATTTTACAGACATTGTCGTACCAGTTTTGACCACCAGTGAGTGGGCATGGGTTGATTGGAAGCGCATCGTTGATATGGACACCGCCACCGATGCCGCCTTTTTTCTTCGACCACCAAACACCCTTCTTGAGGAGTTTATCTGATTGAAAATCGCTTTCTTTAGTAGCTACTCCTGCGACTGGTGCTGATTTTTCATCCTCTGCGCGAGCGACCATTCCATGCTCAGTATGACCAACGTGGTGCGAACACATTACCACTTTTTCATGCATCCCCTTGAGAAATCGGACATGGTTCTCAAACGAGCCCACGATGCCCTTTTCTCCACCACGGTAGGTAGCGCCTTTCGGACGAAATACGGAAAGACGGACTGAGTCACCTTCCTTTAAGCCCATCTTTTCACCTGTACGCGGGTGCATAAATACTGGGTTGGTGTGAATGATTTCTGAGTTGTATTTCCAATGTGCTGAGCGCCCCTGCGTGTGGACATTCCATTTGAATGTGGAGAAGATATAACGATCATCTGCTAGATCTTTGTGCTCGGGGACTGTGTCGTAAATAGCGATTGGGCTCGCATTGACATCGTCCATTGAGAGTCCGACAGCCTTGGCTGCTTCTGGCCAGACTTCGTCGTAGACTTGAATCCTACGGGTTGGCGTTGGGAAACCACGGACAGGCTTGCCGTCCATCATGATTCCCACAGTCTTGAGCCCCTTTGATGAATCCTTCTTAATCAGACCGTCTTTCACGACCGCGCCTTCGAGCTCTTCCGCTGTTAGGGGGCGTTCGTAGAGCTCGTAGTCTTTCGGGCGTGTTGCATCTTGCCAGATTCCACGGCGTTTGAATTCTTCCCAACTGATTGGCAGGTTCTTGTACCATTCTTTGTAGAATTCTTCGATGTCATCGATATCGAAATACTTCTCCATTCCCCCGCCCACTTTTTTGGCGAGATCTCGGAGAATTTCCTGCACCGACTTCGATTCCCCAGCAGCTTTCACCAATGGCTGGCGCACACCTGTGTAAGGAATGAGTCCATAACAGTTCGTAGAATGGTGATCCCAACGTTCTAAGCTAGTTGCTTCAGGTAAAATAAGGTCAGCTAATGCCGCTTGCTCGCCATAACCAATATCGATCGCCACGTGATATGGAATGAGTTTTTCATCCATCAAAACATCACGGGCGACCTTAGCCTCAGGGTAGCCGTATGCAGCACCTAGAGTAAATGACATGTAGACGCTGACCTTCTGTAGACCGTCACGAATGTAGGGGTAGACTAGTTGACCAACGCGCATTTGGTACCAGTGCCACGCAAGCGGGTACTCGCTCGGTGTTGCGAGTTCACCAAAGTACTTGTTCTTCCACTTGTCTGGGAAGTTGTTCACGCGGTCTTGGATTTTCTGCGGAAGTTTCTTGAAGGCAACTTCGTTGAACCCTTCTCCTATTCCCCAAGGCTTCGGGCCTTTCGGTTTTGGACCTGGCTGAGTGAGCTTTGGCAGACCTTCTTGGCCGTACTTCCCGCTCCACCCACTGCCACTCGATAGGCAAAAACCACCGGGCTTGCCAACATTGCCGACCAGAACATCGAGCATTCTGATTGCTCTATCAGACTGAACTCCATTGTAGTGCTTAGCTGAGCCACGGTTAGACATCGTGGTACAGGCTGGAGCCGCCTGAGCAAATTCGATGGCGATGCGCTCGATATCTTTTGCCGGCACACCTGAATGCTTTTCAGCCCACGCAGGCGTGTAGTCTTTCACCAATTTCCTGAGCTCGACGAGACTGTAGTTCGCCCAGCGATTCCAGAATTTCGCGTCGTGTAAGTTTTCTCTAAGGATGACATGGATCATGGCAAAGGCCACAGCTCCGTCAGTGCCCGGCATCACCGGGTGGTATTCTTCAGAAACCGAAGCAGTCGCCGAAGGACGCACCTCGAAGGTCACCATTTTGGTTCCCTTGGTATTTTGTGATTCACGAAGACGGTGCATCATGTAGAGGCCACCTTGGTAGGCCTCCATTGGGTTCGCCCCAAAGTTCACCACATACTTGGTATTTTCAAAATCTTGAGTCTCCCACTCGAAGTCGCGACCGTAGTAGCTCATCAATGGTGCACGTCGGTTAGACGAACAAATAGAACGACGGTTGAGTCGGTGCGGAGTTCCGAAGGCATTAGTGAATCGCTTCGTGTAGCCTTTGGTCTTATCGCGACCGTAATGGAAAACAAATTCCTCTGGAATACCCTGCTCGCGTAGTGGTCGGAGCTTTGATGCCACTTCGTCTAGAGCCTCATCCCATGAAACCCGCTTCCACTTCCCTGCACCCCTTGC
>CAXMPP010000017.1:6099-22570 GCA_964195395.1 uncultured Thermodesulfobacteriota bacterium | reverse complement strand
GCCACGGAGGTCTTTATCGATCTCCGTCGAGGTGTTTTTCCAGTCGTTCTTAATCTCAGACATCTTCTGTTCAGAGAGTAGGCAGATTTCTAGGGCTCGGATGACGTAACGGCGATTTTGCAAGTTAGTGGTAGCTGCGCCTTCGGGGTCGAGTTGAGTGAATTCTTCGACCAAGGAGGCATCGTCACGTAGTTCTAGTTGCCTACGGAGGCCAGGCTCGCTGGCCGGGACTGGAGAGGGACCGTGGGTGAGAAATTTTAGATACATGCCTGAACCGCCGACGATGATGGGTGTTTTCCCACGAGACTGGACATCGGCAATGACCGGCAGAGCTAGTTCGCGGTATCGCTGGGCGTCGAACTCCTCGCTGGTGTCGAGCACTGAGAAAAGGTGGTGCGGCACTTGGGCTAGCTCTTCGGGGGAGGGGGCTGCGGAGAGCGTTTCTATTCCTCGATAGACTTGATAGGCGTCACCATTGATGACTTCGCCGTCAAGTTGCTGGGCGATGGCAATGGCGAGTGAGGATTTTCCAGATGCGGTGGGGCCGCAGATATAGATAGGCTGAGTCATACGATAGGTGGGAGTTGCTATGTTTGAGAATTTCACGTTTATGTCCAGCTTGATGAAACAAAAAACCCCAGCGCTCAGTGAGCAACTGGGGTTTTAGAGTGTTTATCAGCTATGGATTACTCCGCTGATTCGCTTGTCTGAGTATCTCCAGAAGTATCACCTTCTTTACGAGACTTAGAACCATTTACCACGAGCTGACGGCTCATGAATGGCTGGTCGTGTAGAACTTCAACAGCGCGTTCAGCTTCTTCTTTGTTAAGCATCTGGATGAAGCCATAACCTTTAGATTTGTGCGTGTTGCGGTTGTAGATGATCTCTACGTTCTTTACTGTTCCAACTCCCTTGAAGAGGTCTTCGAGGTCGTGCTCAGTAGCATCGTAAGAAAGGTTTCCTACGTAAAGACGAGCGGACTCGACTGCTACTGGTTGAGGAGCGCGGCGGCGTGGCTTGTCAGAATCTTCTCTGGATTCTGATCTTGCGTTGCGGACGTTGCTCTTAGGAGCTGCTGTCTTTTGCTCGCTTTGTTTTGCTTGTGAGCGTTGCGGGCGCTGGGCCTTGCGTAGCTTGTCTTCGTCTAGGCAACCAATCGCTTTAAGGATCTTCTGCCAGAACGTAAGTACGAGCGGCCTTGGTGGGCGATTGCTTCGGTTGCGATTGCGGTTGTTACCACCGCCACCGCTATTGTTGTTGCGGTTACGGTTGTTATTATTGTTGTTGCGACGCGGGCGGCGGTTGCCACCTTCGCTATTACCTTGGTTTGGTTTCTGTGTGTCTGACATGTGTCGGATATGTTCGTTGTCCTTGCGCCGAGCGATGTGTCGCCGAATGTATAAGTTGGTTCTTTTCCACCCGATGCTGGCACATTGTGCTTTTCTTCATCGGCAGTGTGGAAATAGCTCGATACCTTTTGAAGTATCTAGAACCCGCTCAGCGTTGCATTCGGCGTTCTGCTGGTCTCAAGGATTCGAGCACCAGCAGGTAGAGCGGCTGGACGTTGATCAGAGGTTTGTAAAAAGGCAAGCCGTTTCGCTGTCTTGTTGCTGATTTACTGTTGCTTTTTTAGCACTGAGTATTATCGTCGGGCAGATTTCTCGTACAACACACTATGATCAGATTCCTTATACCTGCACTACTCTTTAGTATTACTTTGATTTCCACAAGTGTAGCACAGACTCCGGAGAGCTACATTGTGCTAGAGAGACATTCGCGCAAGGTGCTGTTGGCTTCAGGCTCTGAACATAAACGGCCGATTGCTAGTCTCAGTCATATGGTGACAGCGAAGGTGGCCTTAGATTGGGCAAAGGCTTCGACAACGAGTACGACGACTATGTTGGTAGTGCCTCAACATGGATTTTATTCAGGAGTAGATAATCCATTAGGGCTTCAAGCTGGCGACCAATTGAGTATGCGAGATGCTCTCTACGCTGTAATTTTGGGAGAGGATAGCGTGTCAGCAATGACATTGGCCACGCATGTGGGGGCGAAATTACTCAACCGTCGCCAACTGGCTGGCGATCCCCAGTCAATGTTTGTTGATGAAATGAATAATTTGGCTCGCTCACTTGCAATGCACAATACACGTTTTTATCTCGCTTCAGGTGGAGATGCTAGCGGGCGCAGTAATGTTTCAACCGCCTCGGATGTCGCTCGTCTCTCACTGGCTTTGTCTACAGATACAGCTTATGGCTTTTATGCGAAACAAAAGCAAAGGAGTTTGAGGGTTCTCAAACGTGATGGACGTGAGGTGCGCTTAGAAGTTCTCAATTCGAATAAGCTGCTTCGTCGTAAGATGAAGGTAGTTGGTTTGAAGGTTGGTTCCTCAACGACAGCTGGCCAATGTGCTAGTTTGTTGGTGGATAAATATTCGTATGTCAAAAAATTACCTACAGGCGAAGAGCAAGTGACTCCCGTGCAAATGATCCTTGTTGTGCTTGGATCTTCAGATGTAGAAACTTTCGCTAAGGATGTTATCCCACAAGGGTGGAACCAGTACGAGACTTGGCGTAATGGGGGGTATTTGGCATCACCAGATCGCCGTGAATTCTTGAAAGCAGCTCAAGGTCAATAAGCTAGACCTTGCATCATTCTAATCGTTTGTGTTAGTAATGATGTATGCCATTTTGTAGAACTGTCTTCTTAGCGTTGTTGACTCTAGGATTAGTGTGGTCTGAAGTCGCTGTGGCGGCTGAGATGAATCTAGATCGCACTTTGGAAAAGCTGGCAGCGTCGATTTTGCGGGAGTGTCCTGAGTTAAAGGGCGATCAGAGAACAAGCGAGGCTAGGCAAAAATTGGTGGATGAGTTTGAAGAGTTCAAAGTAGACTCAATTTCACGCGAGTACCTAAAGAAGATTAGGCGCAACAAGGCAGATTACGAGAGTTTTGCTTGGACTCAAATTGTTAAGAATTACGAGCGAGGGCATTTTAAGGATCCCAAGATGCAGTTTTTCCTCAAAAAAGCGAAGGCTGAAAAGATGCGAGGTGAGGAGCACTATGTGGTGCATCGGTTAATGTCGAGGTATTATGAGCTTAAGATTGAAGAACGCACCCTTGCTTCACGAAGAAGTCTGAGTCACTTAGGCAAAGAATATACAGCTTATTTAAAGCTGAACGGGAAACCACCGAAAGATCTAGAGACTTTAGAGATTGATGCAGCTAAAAGATCGGGGATGGATCCTCTAACTGGCGCCGTGTCTCAGTGGATTTATATAGGTCAAGGGCCCTCTGAGATAAGGGGTGGAAATAGGTATAGGGTTGTCGCTTATGCCCCTTTTGCGACTGGTAAAGCCTTAGCCTACCGTTGGGTCGTTTATAAAGGTGGTCAGCTCGGAATATGGAAGACCGAGACTTTAGAGGCGGCTGTGCTGAAAATGGGGAGGGAGAATTTGGTGGCGTTGCGGCCTCCAGTAGTCGCTTTGGAGCCAGAGGTAGAAAAAAAGTCCGTGGCTGGGGGGAAATCCACAGAGCTTGCTAATAAAAAATCGAAACCTGTGACAAAGTCGAAGCTTAAAATCACGATTAGAGAACTGTGGTGAAATGAGGATTTGAACAAAAAAAAAGCCCAACACTCTGCGTGCTGGGCTTTTACTAAATCAGTTTGGGTTAGTGTTCGTCGGGACTTTCGCCAGACGCTTCTCCTAGGCTTTGACTCTCGAGTGGTAAGAAATTTTTGAAACGTGTTTTGTCGATGGCCTTCATGTACGCTTCTTCTGGGGTGACAATGCCAGCGCGTAGCTTATCCCAGATGGCTTCGTCCATGAACTGCATGCCTTCCGCTTTACCTTGGGTGATGACGTCGGTAAGTTTCTGGGTCTTTCCTTCTCGGATGATAGAGGACACAGCTGGAGTGGTGAACATGATCTCGTTTACAGCAACTCGACCACCGTCGATGCGCTTCATTAGCAACTGTGCTAATACTCCGCGTAGTGATGCAGCCAGCATAGTTCTCACTTGTGATTGCTGGTCAGCCGGGAAAACGTCAATGATACGGTCAACAGTCTTACGGGCGTTGTTAGTGTGGAGTGTGCCAAATACTAACATACCAGTCTCAGCAGCTGTGAGCGCGAGCGAAATGGTCTCGAGGTCGCGCATCTCTCCCACTAATACGATATCGGCATCTTCACGTAATGAGGCCCGTAGGCCATCGGAGAATGTCGGGCATTGGTGTGGAACTTCGCGCTGAGTAAGAATGCACTTCTTGTTCGAGTGGACGAATTCGATTGGCTCCTCGACAGTGATGATGTGTTTGTTCTGAGTGCGATTGATGTAATCTAGCAGTGCGGCAAGTGTTGTAGACTTACCTGAGCCAGTAGGGCCGGTTACAAGAACGAGGCCTGAACGGATGTGTGCAAAGTTTTTGACAACCTCAGGAATTCCAAGGTCTTCTAGGGATGCGATCTTTGTTGGGATAAGACGAAAAACTGCACCGAGCCCTTGTCGTTGTTTGAGGTAATTACAGCGGAATCGCGACTCTTCGTCCATTGCGTAGGCAAAGTCTAGATCACCTTCTTCAAGGTAGTTTTCGAATGAACGGGGTTCGCAAATCTCTGCGAGCATTTTCTTGAACGATTCTCCTTTCAGAATCGACTCACCCTCAATTGGTGTGACGCTACCATGAATGCGGAGCTTTGGTGGTTCACCCTCGGTGAGGTGTAAATCTGATCCGCCAGATTCGACGAGAATTTTAAAATATTTATCAATAACAGCCATAGGTGTGCTCTTAGTTAGATTGTAAAAAAAGGTTTAGTTAGGATTTAAAGTAAGACTCCATGAGCTTCTTGTCTTCCGCTCTAAAGTGAGCTTCTTCTTGGCTTATTTCGCCAGCGATATAGAGGTTTTTGATGGATTCATCCATAGTGATCATCCCTACATTTTTACCAGTTTGCATGATGCCTGGTAGCATAAAGGTTTTACCGTCACGGATAGTGGCAGCAACGGCAGCAGTGTTCACAAGCAATTCTAGCGCCATTACGCGGCCAGTGCCGTCCGCTTTAGGAATGAGTTGCTGGGAGATGATTCCTCTCAGGGACTCGGCTACCATGATGCGGATTTGAGAACGCTGATCGGTAGGGAACACGTCTAGGATTCGGTCGAGAGTTCGTGGGGCATTGCCTGTGTGAAGAGTGGCTATCACTAGGTGGCCGGTTTCAGCGGCAGTGAGTGCTAACTGAATAGTCTCAAGATTGCGCATTTCACCCACCACAATGACATCGGGGTCTTCACGTAGCGCACCACGGAGAGCGCGTGGAAAGGACTCAGTGTGGGAATGTACCTCACGCTGGTTGATGTGGCAGTCCTTTGATTTGAAAACGTATTCGATTGGGTCTTCCAGAGTTAAAATGTGGTCTTCTCTGTCTTCATTGATGAAGTCTACCAATGCAGCCATGGTGGTGGACTTCCCTGAGCCAACTGAACCAGTAACTAGAATAAGGCCGTTATGGTAACGGGTGAGAGGGACGATGTGGTCTTTTGGCAACTTCAAGTCATCGATAGAGCGGATCTTGGTGGTAATGATACGGAATACAATATCGTAGCCTAGACGCTGGCGAACAACGGAGACACGGAAGCGTCCGAATTCAGTTTGATAGGCAAAGTCGACATCGCCTTTTTCATTGAGGTGCTCCCAGTGTTTTTCAGGCAGAAAGGAATTTACCAGTTTCTCAGTGTCTTGTGCTGTCAGAGTTGCGGCATCTTCCCAAATAGGTTGGAGGTTACCAAAACGACGCCATGTTGGACGGCTTGTCGTAGCTAGGTGGATGTCAGAACAATCGAACTCAATACCGATCTGTAGGTAAGTGTCGACGTGGTCGTATGTGTGGATTTGAGACATTAGGTTTTGAAATCTATTGTGTGAAGGCACTAACAAAGCTATCTAGACGCAGATGACACGCAAAAAATGGTGAAGATGAAAGATTTGTTCAAATACGAGGTTGACGAATGAGTTTAAATAAACAATCATACTCACATGAACACCATAATAAATGTTATGCAGCAATCAGTGGAGCAACTGAGAGAGATTCTTTCTGATTTAAGACCAAACAGCAAGTCAACAGTTCAGGTTGAGCAAATGGAATTCAGTTTTGGAATGGTCAGAGAGTTTGAAATAAGTTCTAGTGTCTCACGGAAAACTACGAATCGTTAGCTTTCTAGCTATAGATAGATGTTTGCTCTGATAATTGTGACCTATTTAGACCAAGTTTTAGGGATGTGAGTGCTGATTACATAAGAAATCTAAAGTTTTTTCATTTTTGAGCTTACGGTGGGATAGTGATCTGTGTATAAACCCCGTCAACCTATGGTCAGATCAATTTTAGATAACAGCGCAGGCATTCGCTGGGTGAGTAAGAATTTAGCTCAATCCTGCGTGCTCGGCATAACTGCCGGAGTAATTCTATCCCCACATGCCTATGGTCAGAGCTATGATACACAAGTCGCTCAGCAAGAAATAACAAAACGTTCCGAGAGTGTTGTGCTAGCACAGGAGTTACTTCTCAATGGCGATGCTCACTACAATAAAGGGGAATACAAAGAGGCAGTTTCAGATTATTCTCAGGCTTTCGCTCTCATTCCAGTTGGTGGTCTGAGTAAAGAACTCAAGGGCGCCGCTTCAGAGCGTTATGCTCAAGCGGCAGTTGAATATTGTAAGTCAATCTCACGATTTGGTCAGTACGACGAAGCCCGGCAGGTGCTCAATAGTGTTCTCCGTCCAGGTGTGGCTAAAGGCCATGCTGGCGCGACGCAAATGCTCGCTAAGTTGGATGATCCGATTCGTACGAACCCAGCTCTCTCAGCACAATTATCCCGTGATGCCGAGTCTGCTGGGCAGTGGCTGCGGAAAGCCGAAGGGTATTTCAATCTCGGGAAATTCGATGACGCAGTTTTGGCCTATGAAGAAGTTCTCCACCTAGATCCCTATAATAAAGCGGCTCGTAGAGGCATGGAGCGCATAGCTGGTGCCAAGTCGGAATATGCGGGTGCCGCCTATGATCAAACTCGTTCAGAGGCGATGATGCAGGTGGATAGTCAGTGGGAGTTGAAGGTCAACCCGAGGGTTGAAAGCCTACGGACAAGTGATGCCTTGAACGAAGACGAAGATCGAGTTCAGGAGGTTTATGCCAATAAACTCCGACAAATCCTTGTGCCGATTGTAGATCTTCAAGATGTTTCCATTGGTGAGGCCTATGACATGATCAGAGTCTGGTCTAAGGAATATGATCAGTATTCAGTCGATGATACTCAAAAAGGTGTCAACTTTGTCCTTAATATAGGTTCTGATGATTCTGAATGGGGCAAAAGTATCCGCCAGAAGCGCGTCACTTTAAATCTCCGCAATGTACCACTCACTAATGTTTTAGATTTTGTGAGTAGAGCGACTGGAACACAATGGCGCTATGAAGACCACGCCGTAGTTGTTAGACCTAGTGGCGCAGCTGATTCCTCAATCCATCGTCGCACCTTCCGGGTGCCACCTACCTTTATGCAGGATGCTGCAAACCATGCCTCAACCGGAAATGATGATCCATTTGATGAGGATACTGGTAGCACTGGAACGCTAAGCGCTCGAGTGTCAGCGAAAGAGTTCCTAAAAAAATTAGGAGTAACCTTTCCCGAGGGAGCTACAGCCAAATACATTCACGGTACAGGCTCCTTGATGGTTTCAAACACACTTCAAAATATTGATCTTATTGAGCAATATGTAACGACCTACGCACAAACTGAGAATGCGCAGGTCGTCATGAAGCTTACTATTATTGATGTAGCTCGTAGTGATTTGGATGAGTTGGGCTTTGATTGGCTAATTGGGACAACTACCGGACAAAGTGTTGTTAGTGGCGGAACTCAAGGAAATGGCAGAGATATTACGAGTGACATAACTGGATCGTTAGATGATCTTTCGCCCGTGACATCAGGCTTAAGGAGCGGTGATACAATGTTCGATACTGGTTTGTTCGATGCCTCGGTTGCAGGAACTGCTAATTCAGCACTGGTCAAGCAGAGTGTTTCTAATGCACCAGCTGTTCTTGCTCTAAGAGCTGAGGATGTCGCCGTTTTGATGCGTGGTTTGAGCCAGAAAAAAAATGTGGAGCGCATGGAAACTCCTAGTATCATTGCGCGTTCAGGCGAGAAGGCTACTCTTTTTACTGGGAAAGAACTGATCTACCCTACTGAGTACGAACCACCAGAGTTACCTAGTAATGTTGGAGCTGATGGAGATGGTGGATTTCCTGTGACCCCAGCCACCCCGACAGCTTTCGAAACCAGGTTCTTAGGTGTGAATTTAGAGGTGGAAGCTACCATTTCTGATGACAAAAATTATGTTGATGTTAGGATAGATTCGAAAGTCTCTAGCTTTGATGGATATCTCAACTACGGTTCACCGATCACCTCCTCCACCACTGACGCTATCGGCAATCCTGTACCTATAGAATTATCAAAAAATGCAATTCTGGTACCTATTTTTAGGTCGATCCCTCTAAATACAGCAGTAACTGTACAGGATGGAGCCAGCTTTGTGATAGCCGGCTTAAATGAGAGTTCTATCCAAACCGTGGAGGATAAAGTTCCTTTGTTAGGAGATATTCCTTTGCTTGGCCGCTTCTTCAAAAGCGAAGGTCTAAAGAAGACTGATAGAGCATTACTGATTTTCATTAATGTCGAGCTTAAGGACCCTACTGGTAAAAACTGGAGAGAACGCTAGGTTCTACTGGCTCAAAATTCAGCATAGTTAGTTTGAACTCTTTGAACTCTTTGAATTCCAACGATGACGCTTCAGCTTCAAGATCGAATGATCCTGAAGTGAGGCGTCGACGAGTTCGGAAACGTGTGACTGGCGTGAGTAACTCAGACATAGGGGGCGAGAAGAAACGAATCAGTCGCCATCGTTCTAAACCTGCTGGTAAGTCCGTATATATAAAGCAAAGAAAGAGGCCGTTCTATGTTGTCCTGATGGTTTTTCTTGCAGGATTTTTCCTAGCCTTAGCTGGAACATTTTCTATAGGCTATCATAATAGCCGTAGTTTCCGTGGTGAATTACTTGCTGATTTAGAGAGCGGTTCTGGTGCGACTGTGAGCTTGAGTCAACTGCGAGTGAGTCCGACCCTAGCAACGGCACGCAAGGTTGAGTACACTTGGGACGAAGAGGAGAGAGATCTTGCCGGGTTGGTTTTAGAAAACGTCTCAAGCCATTATTTTATAGGAGGTTTATTGGGCGGAACTTGGAATGGTTCAGATCTTTCAGCTAAGGCGGGTGAAATTTACATGAAACTAGGTAAATCTAGTGAGACCGATGAAGTGGACAGCTTCGACTATAAATCAAAATACGGGCTAGACCTAATAAAGTGTGAAGCTTTGAGTATATATTCAGCAAATGGCGGGCTTTTGATTAAAGAGAGTTTTGCTCATTTTAAGTGGGGAGTAAAACCGATGCAGCTACATCTCTCAGGAGGTTCATTGGGTAATACTGAATTTGGAGAATTTGGAATAGAGCAAGGTTATGTTCAAATTCGACCTGAATCTAACCATTTTTTTCTAAAATTAAGTGAAAAAAATGGAGAAGGTAGGGTTGAAGTAAAAGGAATCATTGGGGGGAGTGAGTCCGTTCCATTGACATTGAAGGTAGAGAGTCTGCCTTCCTCTGTAATATTCGGAGAGTCACTAGGCCTGCTTGTTCTTGGGGATTGGAGCGGTGATAATGGTCAGCTCCTTTTTAAGCCAACTAATGCAGTAGGATCTCTGTATGATATTCATCTAACAACACCCAATCTTAACCTTGGTCGATTGGACTGTTTTACTGTGCTGGCAGAAGTTTTACAAAAAAATAGTTACCGAAGACCACAATTTAGAAGTGGCGGAGAGCTTCGTGTCATTAAAGAGAATGATGGAATCACAATCCGTGATTTGTCCTTTAGCGATAGGCGGAGGCAGGCTCTGAGGGGGACTCTACGGGCTAAGGACGGTGTAGTCGAAGGGGTGCTTAAAATAGGCATGCCCTTGCATGAGAAAGTAAATTTGGAGAAGTATTTTAAAGAGGGAACGTTTTCTTCAAGTAGTGATGGTTATTTGTGGGAAACTGTCAATGTTACTGGCAAGTTAGGAGCGTTAAAAGATGACTTGAGAGGGAAACTAAGAGGTAAAGGGGCTCAGCAGATTGAACAGCAAAATCGACCAATAAAGAGCATGCACAATAAAGCTCCTAAAACCCAGAAAGAGCTTGAGGCGGCTTTCGATCAGCTTATCTCTAAGTGATGCGAGGAGCATCCTTATTTTGGTTAATTTGCCTAATGGCGACCACTGTGTTGGCTGCGCCACAGCAGTGGAAGAATTCTACCGCGTTAGAGCACATATCTAAAGTTCAGCAAAGATCTGGTTCGATCAAGGACCTTTTTATTATAGCTGCGGGAGTTCCTCATGATCGCATGGTTTGGTTGGAAAAGAAGTTGGCTTCTATCAAGCTTAAAAATCTATCTAAGGAATATTGCTTTAGCGTGCTATCGTCTAGGCAACAGGGTGATTTTTCTATGGTGATTGTAGCAGTTGAAGATCCGAGAAACCCCTTATTCTATGAAACTATGTCGTTAGGTTTTTGTTGGATAGATCAACAGTGGAGAGCTGCACCCCTACCTGGTATATTTTCACTCACAGGTGTTGGGCGTTACCGAATAGGTGATGAAAAACATCGTGAAACTTTGGAACAGTGGGCTCAAGTTGAATCTAAGCGGCTTCAGGAATTAGGTGAACGTACGTTATTGAAAGTATTGGATCAGAAGCTAGCAAAGTACAAGCAGCCAGGCATGCCTTTGCGTGATGGAACTAAGCATGAAGCAGTGGAGTATTTCATGCAGATGACTCAACAGAAGGACACTGTAGGTTTGATGGCTTGTGTGCTCGACGACAGGAACGATGTGGCAGTTGGGGTGCTGAGTCATAAATCAGTCTGGTCTCAACTTCTTCAGAAAAATTTCACTTACAGTATTTTACCCGACGTCGGCATTGATGGTGTCGTGAGTGTTGGGGTTTACTTCCCAGACAGTTCAGCATCACAAGGAATTCTTGAGTTTAAGCTCACTATGAATGAGGGGTGCTGGGTAATCTCAATTCCAGAGTGCCTAAAGCCGCGTATTGATGGGATATTTCCTAGTAGAATATCGCAGCATGCCCATCTAGACCGTTTGAACCGAAATCGAATTTCGAATGTGAAGTCGTTGATTTTACATTCCTTTAGAAAAATTTCAGTGAACTCAGATCGAGAGCTACTAGAAAAATTGTTAGTAGTAGCTGCGGAGCAAGACTTCCACAGCTATATCCAACTGATAGATTGGAAAGTTTCTTTTCTGGACGGTGGCCTAGAGTTGTCTTCGGGTGAACTGGATCAGCGCTTCACAGCGGCACTCGCATTGTGGAAAAAATTGTCAGTCAAAAAGACCCTTATACGAGAGTTTCTTTACGAAGATAGAGACGCTAAATTCGTCTTGTGTAATCTAGTGAGTTACTCGGCCTCAACCCCATCAGTGTTGTCAAGTCAGCCGCTTCTCATCGTCAAGAATGAGACATCATGGACACTGGTTCCTGAATTCACACTCAAGGATGATTACGATTCTAGCCTTTTAAGTAAGCAAAAACTCGGTGAGTTACGGAAGCACATAGAGGGCGCTAAATCAAAATTTCATAGTCGCATTCTTCAGAAATCTGTCGATGGAATGAGCTTGGAGCTAAAGACTTTCACTGAAAGTGAGCGACCTCAGATTATTGCCTTCTATAATGACTACCTCAAACATCTAGCCTCTCAGAAACTGGAAGAAGCTCTCGGTTGCATGGCTAATACAAGTAAAAATTCAGAGGTTCTATTGTCAACTGTGGGGGCAGATGCGAAGCGGTGGAAGAGTCCAAGGAGTCGCTCGGAGTTGCATTCCGTTTTGATGGGAGAAAAAATAGCCTTCATTATCCTGAAGGAAACCTATCAAGATAATACCAGCATAGATTTCATAGCTTGTCCCGTTGTGAGTAGCAGCGATCATGGCTATAGGATATTGCCGAATTACTTTAGATATGAGCATAAGCATGGTCGTGGTGAAAAGATTACTAATCAAAACATGCTCAAACAGATGGAAAAATCTTTGGACAAAGAATTTAATAAAAGCTACCTCAGATTGATCGAAAAATTCACTCTTATGGTAAATGAGGAACTTAAAAATGACAATGATGGTGAGTAGTGAAGTGATAGAGGTTGGAAATCAGATTGAGCAAGCTATTGCCAAGGTAGTTCGTGGTCAGGATGGATTGATTCGTCGCTTGGTTTGCTGCCTAGGAGCTGGAGGACACGCCTTGCTAGAGGATTATCCAGGTACTGGTAAAACAACTTTAGCAAAGGCTTTAGCTTCGACTATCGGTGACGCTAACTTCCAGCGTATCCAGTTCACACCCGATCTATTGCCATCGGATATTCTCGGAGTCTCGATACTGAACCCAAAATCGGGCGAGTTTAAATTTCACCGTGGCCCGATATTCGCTAACATTTTGTTAGGTGATGAGATCAATAGAGCCTCGCCACGTACGCAAAGTGCATTGCTGGAGGTCATGGCTGAGAAGCAGGCTACAATCGAAGGGACTCGCCACACTATGGAGGGGCTATTTTTTGTGATAGCGACGCAGAATCCAGTGGAGTTTCGAGGGACGTATCCCTTACCTGAAGCTCAGATGGATCGATTTTCTATGCTTTGTTCTTTGGGATATGTGGGAGTAGAAGATGAGATTAGCATTCTGACTGACCAGCAGGGTGTGTCACACCCAGTTGATAAAGTTGAACCAGTCGTAAGTCATGAACAAGTAATCGAGTGGCAACGGGCCATTACCAAAGTGAGAATAAGCGACGAACTCAAGCACTACATTGTGAGTCTCTGTGCAGCTACTCGAGCGATGGAGGAGGTGAAGCTAGCAGCGAGTCCGCGGGCGTCCATTTCTCTGATGAAGGTTGCGCAAGCTATGAGCCTGATGAGGGGGATTGACTTTGTGACGCCTGAGGTGATTCAAGAGGTTGCCGTGGACGTGATAGCACACAGGTTGGTGTTAGAAAATGAGTCTAAATATTCTGGACGGTCTGGTCGGTCAGTGGTTGAGGAATTACTGGCAACATTACCAGTGCCAGTGTAGGTAATTATTATTTGATTTATCGATGAGTGATAAATTACAGAGGCGATTGTTCCATATCTACAGCGTTGGTTCGTTATTAGGGTTTGCGACGAAGCAACGCGTATCATCGCTAGGCTGGTTGCTACTAATGGGTGGGACTTCAGTAGGGTTCATGTGCGTGATGTATCCTCGTGATACATTATTCCGGCTTTTCGGGATACTCGCAGCCCTCATTATTGTGGCTTTTTTTGCAGCACTTTCTAGACGGGCGAAGGTGCGGATCAAGCGGCATATGCCAGCATATGGAACTGTGGGGGAAACCATTGAATACACAGTGGAGTGCACCCACTCCGGAAGGTTCACTCTCGCGAATTATTACTTGCAGGATCTCGCTCCGGACCCACGTCCAAGTAAGGCATTATTTTTAAATGGACGTGAGCCCGGCGAAGAGCTGAGAAATGCCTTCGATCGGAGGTATTTAGCTTACCGATGGATGTGGATGACGCGTCGCCGCTTGCTTTTTAAGTCTAAGCCAATGATCGGGGAGACATTGGCTGTGGGAGCAAAGAGTACAATGAGATTACAGTTTTCACCTCTCAGGAGAGGGGTGATTCAAATGGAAAGAATGCAGGTCATTTTACCTGATCCCACAGGCGTATTTCAGCGGGTGTCTAGAGCTGAGCAAGAGTCGAATACCTTGATAGTTTTGCCTAAACGCTACACATTTGATGGGTTAAATTTCCAAGGACAGTCGAGAAATCAGCTTGGTGGTGATTCTACATCCTCACTGGCTGGTCAGAGTGGCGAGTTTGTCTCATTGCGTGAGTATCGCCCGGGGGACCCACCGAAACATATCCATTGGCCGAGTTGGGGCAAGGCTGGGAAACCAATTATCAAGGAATATGAGGACGTCTTTTTTCCTCGTTATGGCTTAATATTGGATACGGCTGTGAAGGCCGAGCAAGAAGATGTGTTCGAGGAGGCAATTTCGATAGCTGCAACATTCGCCTGTAGCGTCGATACCGAACTAGCATTGTTGGATCTCATGTTTGTCCAGCAGGGGGCACGTGTGCTTACGGTTGGCAAAAATGTAGAGCGGGTGGATAAGATGCTCGAGGTGTTGGCTGGATTAGACATGGAGAGTCAACCTGATTGGGAGGCTTTGAGAAAGAGGGTTTTGAGTCACGCGGATACTTTGACGACCTGCATTGTCGTGTTGTGTGACTGGAATGATGAGCGAGCTCGATTGGTAAATCGTCTCGCAGCAAGTGGAGTGCAGCTCTGCGTTCTGCTCGTGAAAGAGGGGGATGAACCCGTGCTGGTAGAGGACTGTAGTGTGTCGATTACTCAAATAACAGTGGGTCAGGCGGAGGCTGGACTTTGCTCCCTAGCTAGGTTCTAATGAATCCGCTAATTTTCAGAGTCAAAACAAAAGTTGTTGCGTATTCGGCCGATGACAGTTAGCAGTGACTCGAACACAGGTTTTTAAATTTTATGGCAGACAAGGAAGATAAGAATTCGGAAAACGTAGGTGGTGCATTCTACGTAGATAGTCAGTGCATTGATTGCGATCTTTGCCGTGAGACAGCTCCTAATAACTTCACTCGTGAAGACGATGAGGGCTACTCCTATCTCTACAAGCAACCTGAAAATGATGACGAGCGCGAACAGTGTGTCGAAGCCATGGAAGGTTGCCCAGTTGAGGCAATTGGTGACGATGGCGCAAAATAACAAGCCATCTCATTCAAAGAAAAAGGCACTCCCGCACACGATGAAGTGGATGCGGGAGCTTACTTTACGCCAATGGCGTCACGGGGACCCAGTTGCGGACCCCAATCGAAATATCCATCAAGCCTCAGAGCACCTTGATAAGCTTCTCTCAAAAATGGGAGTATCGGGGGGAATGGATGAACAAAAACTCCGTAGTGCCTGGGTGAAGGTCGCTGGCGACTTTGTATCCAAGCACGCTGAGCCGGAATCACTTAAAAAAGGCGTGTTGGTTCTCACTGTGATCCAGCCGTCCATGCGCTTTCATTTAGAGCAAATGAAGGGGAAATTGCTTAAAAACTTCCGTGACGAGTTGGGCGAAGGAGTCGTCAAGCAAGTACGATTCAAGGTAGGTTAATCGCTTTTGGATCGATTCTTGAAATTCTCTGTGATCGAGCGTACAGAAAGTGCGTGAGTACACAGGATTGGAATTGGATCTTTGATTGGTCAGGCACCTTAGTGGATGACATGGCATTGGTAGTTTGTGCGACCAATCATGTCATGCGGGTTTATGATAAACCTGAGCTGGAGCGTGAGCATTTCCGCAAGAGCTTTCGTTTGCCCTATGAGGAATTCTACAACGAGTTCATTCCTGGAGTTGATCTGGAAGAGATTGAAGGCCATTTCCGCCAAGGCTTTGCGCTCTCTCAGGAGGCAGTGCCGATATTACAGCACGCCGAGGATTTTCTAGAGTTCCTTAAAAATCGGGACAGTCGAATGTTCGTGCTGACGAGCATGTGCGCAACTGCGTTTTCTGAGCAAGTGGAGGAACTGAAATTGAGCCATTATTTTGAGAGTACCTACGCGGGAGTGTTGGATAAACGCGACCTGATTGGTGAAATTATTAAAGAGAATGGGCTCGACCCAAATAAGACAATTTTTGTCGGAGACATGACCCATGATATTGAAACTGCCCACCATGGTGGTGTCTACTCAGCTGGAGTTCTTACTGGCTATAACCACCGTGAGCTGCTGGAGTCTGTTATGCCTAATTTAATTTTAGAAGATTTAGCAGAATTTAAAACAATTCTAACTGACGAAACCAATTGGCAGAGTTTGATGGAGGTAAAAGCATGAAAGACACAATCATAGTCAAAGGCTTGGAAGTGCCACTCCACATCGGGGTGCCAGATGAAGAACGTGAGCAGCCACAAATACTCAAGCTCCATCTCGAGCTGGTTCCCGAAAATGGCTTTTCAGACCTCAATGACGACATTGAGAAGACGGTGAACTACTATGAGGTCTCCTTACGCGTGAAAGAGCTCGCAGTTGAACGCCCACGCAAGCTGATTGAAACTCTTGCGGAGGAAATTTCTGAAATGATCTTGCGTGAGTTTGCCGTTGTTGAGCTCGTCATAGAGATCGAAAAATTCATTTTACCCGACACGGACTTTGTCGGGCTGAGAATGCGCCGCAGTCGAGTCTAGAGGGGCTCTAAATTCTGATTAATTCGGGTGTAAGAACCCGCTGAGAGTTGACCGAGGCTAAGCTCACCGATTTGGGCGCGATGGA
>CAXMPP010000017.1:0-6089 GCA_964195395.1 uncultured Thermodesulfobacteriota bacterium | reverse complement strand
GACTTTATTTCCAATCGCATGAAACATTCTTTTGATCTGGTGATAGCGACCTTCGTAGAGGGTGATTTCTACACTGGTCTCGCCAAGGATAGTCAGCTCTACTGGGCTTGTCGTTAAGTCTTCAAAGGCGAAGTAGATGCCTTGCGAGAAGATCTCAGCGCAATCGACTCGGACTGGATCGCGGAGCTGGACTTGGTAGATTTTAGGCACTTTTTTATCTGGCTCTGTGAGCGATCGTGACCATCTACCGTCGTTGGTGAGTAAGAGGAGGCCGGTCGAGGCGCGGTCTAGCCTACCAGCAATATGCAAATCTGCAGCATAGGGTTCATCGATAAGGTCGATGACTGTGGGATGCTGCGGGTCGCTAGTGGCGCTGAGGTAGCCCGCGGGCTTATGCAGCATGAGGTAGATTGCCTCATTTTCTTGAAGAACTACGCCATCCATCTCGACCGTGGTGAAGTGGTCGACCTCGCAGCGATTGAATAACTCGACGTTGCCATTGACGGAAACCATCCCCGCATCAATTTTTTGGCGGACTAGTTTTTTACCTAAACGGGTCTTATGGCTTAAAAAACGATCGAGTCGCATGGTGGCAGACTATGCTAGTGAAGTAGCATGAGCCCAAGTAAAAAGGCCTTTTTGAGCTTAAGATGGCACAACTTTCTTGCAAATGCTTCGTGTTACAGTATCTCAAGCCGCATTGAGAGACCTTCTTACAACCCCAGCTTGGACTGACGATGACCTTGGCGCACCCTTACCGGATAACCGCCATGCAATCTCCGTGTGCCTACCTACCTGGGACGCTGTGCATGGCTATGAAGAGGGGCGAGATAAAATTCTCAAAAGATTACGTTGTGGTTACCCTCGTTTTTTCAAGCACCCTTTAGTTGAACGCCTTTTTAGCACCGCTGCTGATCAACTTGCTGTTGAGTCTGAGCGGGTCGTTGTTTTTCCTCACCGTGCTGCAGCTCAGCGAGCTTTACGATTTGTTGAGAAGCGCACTGGAGCTGCTGCTCGCATTGTGAGTTACGATGGGATGCAGGCATTGATTGTGCCCGAGGCCGCTGCGGTGGTCGCCATGGAATACTGGCGCTACACTGGCGAGATTGTGAGTAGTCGACAGGCTCTAGACGCCTTAGATGGCGATGGAGTTTGGAAGTACGACACCTCCGAGTTGCGCGCTAGAATTGCCGGTTTTGGTAATTATAGTGCCGAAGATGTCTTTCTCTACGAAAGTGGAATGTCTGGAGTCTATGCCGTGCACCGCGCGGTGACTGGCATGTTTGCAGGTAAAAAGACCTTGCAGTTAGATTTCCCCTACGTTGACGTGCTGAAAATTCAGAACCACTTCGGTGCTGGAGCTGTGATGCTCAACGACAGTGTGGGTGAGTCATTTGATGAAGCATTGAAGCGGATTCGCCAAGGCGAATTTGCCGCAGTCTTTTGTGAGGTGCCTAGTAACCCACTATTACGTTCGGTGGATCTTAAAAAAGTACACCAAGCCTGCCGTGATGGCGGAGTGCCGCTGGTTGTAGATGATACCATTTGCAGTGTGCTCAATGTCGAAGTGGCACGGTATGCAGATATTGTAACGACTTCTTTAAGTAAATGGATTTCAGGTAAAGGGGATGTTCTTGCCGGCTGTGTTCAGCTAGTAAAGTCGTCACCTTTCTACGATGATCTATTAGAATTTTTCACTGATGACTGTGAGGATGGTAGCCGACTCTACGCAGCAGATGCTGCTGTGTTAGATGAGAACTCTAAGGGGTTTCCTGAGAGAATGGCACCGGTGAATGCAAGTGCGCTCGCTTTGGTCGAGTTGCTTCAGGCTCATCCAGGGGTCGATAAAATTTGGTACCCGTCGCTGAGTACGCCAGAGTTCTACGCTCAGGTGATGCGTGAGGGGGCTGGCTTTGGTGGCTTAATCTCCTTCACTGTGAAGAACGAGAAGAAATCAGCTAAGGTCTTCGATGCTATTCAACTTTCTAAAGGTCCTAGCCTAGGCACAGATTTCAGCTTGGTTTGCCCTTACACATTGCTAGCGCATTATGACGAGCTTGATTGGGCAGCGGGATGTGGCGTTCCGTCTCACCTGATCCGTGTCTCAGTCGGACAAGAGCCACAGCAAGTGATTCTCTCAGCATTCCAGCAAGCGCTCGAATTCGCCTAATTCTCTTTCGTTCTATTTTTCGTGCTCGGGTGGGTTTTACGTTAGCGGGTTTTCGAACCGGTGGCGGGGAGGAAGCGGTAGTAGACTTCGAGCATGAAGGTGGCTAGGCAGGTGCTCATGTGGAGGTTGCCACTGTGTCCAGTACCTTTCCAGGTGCCGTCCTTCGTCTGGTTTGTGAGCAGTTCGTCACGGAACAGGTCGTTGTAGAATTTCCAGTCGTCGCCGCCGCTGTTGATCATGGCTTGGGCATTGTAGTAATGGTAGTAGAGGTCGGCACTTTTTTCTCCCCATTTGAACTCGGTATTGGTGCGGATGTATTCGACACCTTTGCTGGCATTTTTGGAGTTTCCCTTATCCCACATTTGGAAGGCAAGTACGCCGCCGCCGGTGAGTCCTGGATTTTTTCCATTGCCACGGTAACCGATGGCGCCATTGCTTATTTGTGCTTGATCAAGCCATTCGAGAGCCTTGCGGGAGACGGCTTTGAAGGCCGAGTCTTTCCAGAGTTTGGTGTGTTTGCAGGCTTTGAGCGCCTGAATTTGCCAGAACCCGACGGAGTTGTCACCACTGTTGGTGGATTTGTATCCATAGACCCAGCCGCCGCTGTCGCCTTGACCGGCGATGATCATGTCGCCCGCAGTCTTAGTGACCTCTGCGAGGTTGGGGATCTCGAAATTTAAACTGTCACAGAAGGTGTAGGCTTCTGCTAGGGCGTAGGTGGCTATGCCGTGTTCGTAGACCCAGTGGTGCGAGCCTACATCGGAAGTTGCGATTCTGCCGTCATGTGTCATAGCGACATTCACGAGGTAAACGATCGCTTTTTCTACTGTTTCACCAAATTCAGCTGAGGTTGGAGTTTCACAATGACCGAGGTAGGCGAGGAGGGCGAAACCGGTCATGGCGGCTGGGTTGGTATTGGTCCAACTGCCGTCGGAGTTCTGGGTTTTCTGGAGCCATCGGAGTGATTTCATCACAGCTTCCTCACATTGTTCGTTACCGCCGTTGGCGTCGAGTCGTGCCAGACGGTCAGCTTTGGAACAGCGTTTTTTTATGGTAGGAGGTAGATTTTTGAAGCCAAGGCCGCGACCGTTGCCCAAGCCGTCGTCCAAGCCTTCACCGAAGTCGTTACCATTACTAAATTCGAGTGAAGGCTCAGTGATCTCAATGTCGGGGACTGGGGCAGCAGTCGGAGACGAGGTGGCGGTAGCAATAACTTTCGCCATAGAGGTGGCAGGTGAGGATGGTTTGCGTTCTACCTGACTGGGCATTTTTGGGGGATCTATTGGTGGCTCTTCACAGCCTACTGGTGGATAGGAAATAATTTCTGACGGGCTCTTCAGCTCTACTGTGAGCGCAATGACCATCAAGATAAGGATGACAAGGCCAAATGCTAAGACCGAAATGATCAGAGCTGATATAGTCGAGGTTCTTTTTTGCGCGGTTAAAGCAGCTTGTGCTTCAGGGCTTAATTGTGCGTGTATGCTCATGGAGTTGGTTGTGGGTTGGGCTGAAAGCGTTGACTCACAGGTGTAACTCATGAGGAGTCAGGTTTCTTAGTAGAAATAATAACAACTTTGTGTTTAGGTTACATCACGTTTGTGGTGTTGAGCTATAATGACTTGTGGTTTCCGAACTGTGCTCGGTTTGAAAAATAGTCCCCCTCAGCGCTAGTTGCCCAAGGCTCCTCTTTTAAGAAATTCTGTCGTTGGATCCATCAACTCAAAGAAAAAGCCAACTCGTTAACGAGTTGGCTTGGTGAAATTGAAGTGGGTTTTTCGTTACTAGTTTTTTGAACCGGTAGCGGGGAGGAAGCGGTAGTAGACCTCGAGCATGAAGGTAGACAAGCAGGTGGTCATATGTTGATTAACCGAACCGTGTGCTATTTTTCTTCCTCGTGTCCATGAGCCGTCTTCATTTTGATTTTTGAGCAGTTCGTCGCGGAACAGCTCGTTGTAGAATTTCCAGTCGGCACCGCCGCGGTTGATCATGGCTTGGGCGTTGTAGTAGTGGTAGTATAGGTTGGAATTATCTTCCTCCCATTTAAACGCAGTGTTGGCGCGAATGTATTTGGCTCCTTTGCGGACGTTACTGGAGCTTCCCTTGCCCCACATCTGGAAGCAGAGCACGCCGCCACCGGTGAGTCCTGGGCTTCTAGTTGAACTGCCACGGTAGCCGATGGCCCCATCGCTTCCCTGTGCTTTATCGAGCCACTCGAGCGCCTTGCGGGAGACGGTTTTGAAGGCCGAGTCTTTCCAGAGTTTGGTGTGTTTGCAGGCTTTGAGTGCTTGGATTTGCCAGAATCCGACGGAGTTGTCACCGTCGTTGGTGGAGTCGAACCGGTAGACCCAGCCACCGCTGTCGCCTTGGCCAGAGATGATTAGGTCGCCGGCAGTCTTAGTGACCTCCGCGAGATTAGGGATATCGTATCCGAGGCTGTCGCAGAATGTGTAGGCTTCAGCTAAGGCGTAGGTGGAAATGCCGTGTTCGTAGACCCATTGGATATTGTTAGCGTCCATCACTGTGATTCTGCCGTCATTTGCCATACCGAGATTCACAAGGTAAACGATTGCTTTTTCCACAGTTTCACCAAATTCAGCTGAGAGTGGTGTTTCACAATGACCGAGGAAAGCGAGGAGTGCGAAACCGGTCATGGCACTTTTGGGACTGCTCCAGCTGCCGTCGGCGTTCTGGGTTTTCTGCAGCCAGCGGAGTGATTTCATAACGGCTTCCTCACATTGTACGTTACCGCCGTTGGAGTTGAGACGTGCGAGACGGTCCTCTTTTGAACAACGTTTCTTTACGGTAGAAGGTAGGTTGCCGAAGCCACCACCGCCGCTACCGTCGCCGTCACCGTCACCCCAGCCTTCACCGAAGTCGTCACCATTACCAAAGTCAAGTGAAGGCTCAGTGATCTCAATGTCGGGGACCGGAACTGCAGTAGGAGAAGAGGAAGCGCTGGCAATCACTTTTGCCATTGAGGAGGAAGGTGAGGATGGTTTGCGCTCTACTTGGTTGGTCATTTCAGGGCGATCTATTTCTTCCTCATCAGAGATTCCCGGTGAATAAGAAATGATTTCTGGTGGGCTCTTCAGGTTTACCGTGAGTGCGATGACCATCAAGATAAGGATGACTAGGCCAAATGCTAAGACCGAAATTATCAGAGCTGATATAGTCGAGGTTCTTTTCTGCGCGGCTAAAGCAGCTTGTGCTTCAGGGCTTAATTGTGCGTGTATGCTCATTGAAATGGTTGGTTTGTTGGACTGAGAACGTTAGCTCACAGGGGTAACTCCGGAGGAGTCGGTTTTCTTAGTAGAAATGATAACAAATATGTAATTATTTCAAAGTACACTTATTCTTCCACGTGATTTTTTTTGAAAGTGGAAAATACGTATGATTTTGCTACATGGTATAATCTAGGTATCATAATGGTGCTGGACCTTCCGCTACTTACAATTTCTTGTAAGCAGTTAGATGCTTCTGAGCAAAGAAAAAGCCAACTCGTTGACGAGTTGGCTTGGTGAAATTGAAATGGGCTACGAGCTTATTTCGATGAGCTAGGAAGGAAGCGGTAGTAGACTTCCAGCATGAAGGTGGACAGACAGGTGGTCATGACTGGGTTTATCGCGCCATGTCCGCCCCCAGTCGGCCACGAGCCGTCTTTGTTTTGCAGGTCTAGCAGGTCATCCCTGAAGAACTTGTTGTATTTTTTCCATTCCTTGCCGCCATGGTTGATCATAGCTTGAGCGTTGTAGTAATGGTAGTAGAGGTGACCCAAGCTAAACTTATGGCCGTCGAGGCTTTCAGTGACATAATCAATGCCGGCTTTGGCTGACTTCGAATCACCCAAGCCCATCACCTGAAGGCAAAGCACACCACCACCGGTCAGTCCGGGGTTTTGAGCGGGGTTTGTGCGGTAACC
>CAXMPP010000016.1:2300-22866 GCA_964195395.1 uncultured Thermodesulfobacteriota bacterium | reverse complement strand
AGTCCACTCTGCACCAGTTGCAGCGAGCACAAACGGTTGTCAACAAAGCGGAATCCTTCTCCAAGGAATTTCAACATGTCGACTTCGACTCGGCCAGCGGTAAGATTATCCACTAATGAATCAACGAAGCGCTCGAGATTATCACGATGGTAAAAGGATGCGTACATCAAGTTGAGACCAATGATGCCTAGGGCTTCCATTTGATCCATATTCTCCTCATCTAGTAACCTAACGTGACATAAAATATCACACGGTTTTTCACCAGGTCTAAGCTGTAGACGCACACCCATCCAACCATGGCATTCCTCTTTATCTTTATACCCACGGGCTCTCACCGTGTTACAGTAGCTAAAGAAAGTGGTTTTATTGTGCCGTTCTTCAGCGAGGCGCTCAATCAATAGGTCGTACTCATGATCCAACATGGACGTCACACGCTCCCGCGAAACATAACGGTGGGATTTACCATAAATCTCATCGCTCATTGTCATGTCGTATGCCGAGATGGACTTGGCGACTGTGCCTGCCGTAGCCGAAGCGCGGAAGAACCAATTCACCACCTCTTGACCGGCGCCAATTTCGGCAAAAGTTCCGTACTTCGTCTGATCCAAGTTGATTCTTAGAGCTTTATTATACGAGCTCAGGACTTCTCTAGTCTTCATAAAATTATTTGGGGTTCGTAGTAGTGAGCCAATCTCTGGCTACCACTTCACCAATGATCACAAGCCTTGGATCATTCACGTTCTTTGGGAAGTGAATCTTAAGCGTCACGACCATCCCTCCTGATCGATTTCCAATCGGCAATAGTTGATGAATCGCAGAACCATCTTTACGCGCGTAACCAATCAAGGTCTTTTCTGATTCGGGATAGCTCAGCTTAAACGACTGCCACTCATCAGAGTTAAATCCATGGTTATAGTATTCATTTTTCACACGAATAGCACGCACTAGGCTTGGTTGTTTTGGCTGCACCTTAGGTAACTCATCCCATGCTATATCACAGTAAGTGACATAAGACTCCCAATCGAGCACCCAATTTCCGCTGGAATTCTTTGTCGCCACACCGGATTTTCTAACACCGCCATCTAGCGAAGATCCAAACAGATAGAATCCTTTGTTATTTGGAAGTTCAGCTATTGAGTGAACGTTCACTGGGCTACTAAAGGAAACCTCCTCACCTTTATAGTGGTTGGCCAACTTCGCTTGAAGGTCTGGCACATCTCGAAGCCACTGCGAGACCTCACTAAAAGTCTTCGCCTGAGAAAGTTTAGTCAAAAGTTCTTTCACTTCGGCAGCAGTCGGAGCAACTACAGCCTTAGAGATTTGGTCCCGGTTCTCCACCTCGCTAACAGCTATAGCTGGAACCACTTCAATTGGTTTCAACTTTGTAAAGAAGAGCAATGCTATAAGGCTCAGCAAAAGTCCACTTCCAACAGCGAATGCAGGCAGCAGCATTGCCCACGGAAGATCTTTAGCGCGCGCTGATAACACATCCATCGGTAAGTCGTCCCGCCAATTCTCGGAAGAAACTTTGTGCCTCACGTGAACATAAGAGGCCATTGTCTGAACAATCGGCTCAACAATGTCCACGTTCTCATCAAGGCTTGGGATTCGCATGCGTGAACGACAACCTGGACAAGAGACGGTCTCCCCTAATGTCTCGATACCCGCCGAGATCAATAAGCGGCAATGAGGGCAAATATATCCAGTCATCAAATTTCCTTCTACCATAGTCACGCGTAAGACTAACGAGAGACTTCCAATAGGCAAGCCACCAATATTGAAAATAATGCTGTGTCAATCGACAATGATTAGCACCTTACCTGGACGTTTCATATGAATAACTGAAACATCATCTTGGTCCGTCAACACATCTGGATTTATAGCCTCTAGCCCCCTAGAAGTTGAAGAAATAGTGAGATCCCTTGGCACAAATGCTGGTTGCGATGAATTGTAAGGATCATCCCCTAACAGAGTCGGAGCTATCGGCTGTACTGGTTGAATATCCTCATATCTCTTTGGTCCTCTAAGTTTTGTAAGAGTAAACGCGCTTGCGTCAGCACCTCTGGAGCCACTGCCATGTTTATCGCAGTATCCCAATGGGCGATTTTCGACGTAATAGAATTCATTTTCGACAGTACTCACAGTCTCCATTTTTCCAGTCTTGAGATTCCGTTCATATTCCTCGCATTCGAGAGTGACTCGTAGGCCCGATGTCTTACAAATTTTCATAGTCTCAACCCCAACTGGGCGAGCAACCGGCTTTGGTTTATACTTATTTTGATAGATTTTCATAGCGTCAGTCCAAACAGGCATCACCGTATCCACACTGAAAGCGCCTGGATAAATTTCCTTACGCGAGCCATCCCAGAATCCAGCCCAAACAGCACAGCTCACCTTGCTGTTATAGCCGACGAACCAATTGTCAGCGAAGTCGCTTGTGGTTCCGGTCTTACCACCTCCAGTGAATCCTTTCATACCAGCAGCCTCATAGCCACGTTTACCACTTCCCTGTTTAAGGGCAGACTCCAACATCGAATGCGTCAGATAAGCTGTTGCTGGATGTAAAATAGAAGTCTGCTTAGCGCGCCTTTCTTTTCCATCGGTTGGATACACCACTTTTCCGTCTCCCCGCTCAATACGCGTCACCCACACCATACTCGATGGTGTAGAGCCATTACTAGAAAATGCGGCATAAGCACGCACCAGTTCGGAGAGAGAAACTGACTCAGTCCCCATCAACTCACGTGGTAATTCCTTGGTCGTTGGAGTTGTAAATCCAAAGCGCTTGGCTATCACGCGCACCTTATCTAATCCGACTTTACGGCCTAAGCGGACAGTCGCCGCAATTTTTGAATTTGCTAGAGCGTGCCGTAAAAGCACCTCACCCTCATAGCGAGGCTCATTCACCTCACTGCCCCACTCCCCTAGGATTCCCTCCACGCCGTCAATCATCACTTGCCGGTTATCCATAGCTTCATCGATTAGCCTTGAAGAAAGTGTCTCGCCAGCCTCTAGAGCAGCTGCATAGATGAATGGGAAAAAGGCGGTTCCCAAAGGTTTTCTACCCGCTTCGATAAAGTCATACTGCGAGTGTGAGAAATCCCGTCCACCAACATAGGCAATGACCTCTCCAGTGCTGTTATCAATCATCAAAGCTGCACCCTGCAAGTATTTCGGCCGGCTAGTGGCGGTACGTTTATACTGTGTATAAAGTGGGTGCTTGTAGTTTTCATGCGTCTCAGCGAGGGCTAGTTGCTTCTTCAGCCTCTTCTCCAAGGTTCGCTGAATATCTCGATCAATCGAAGTAAAGATTCGTAAATCCCCCTTTGCTAAGGCATCCACTGAGACATGCTTTTTCACCGTTGCGGCAATACGGTCATAGATGTGTGTGGTATTACGTTGAATTGGATTGGGATTCGTCACCACCGGCAAGGCCTGAAGTCGATCGCGCTCAAATGAGGTAATTCTCCCCTCCAGCGCCATACGATTGAGCACGTGATCACGAGCCTTCTTGTTGTTTTTCTTACTTCTGAGTGGCGAGAAAATAGAGGGGTTCTTTATACAGCCCACTAGAGATGCGCATTCCTGAGTATCCAGGTCTTTAGGCTCTTTACCAAAATAACCTAAAGAGGCGGATCTCACACCAAAATAGCCACTGCCGAAAGCCACGCGGTTGAGGTAGAACTCGAGGATTTTTTGCTTGGTATAATGCTTCTCAATTCTCTGGGCTAAGTAGATTTCGACCAATTTTCTCTCATAATTACTCTCCTCTCGTTCCAGAGCCTCGCCTTTCAGGTCATAGGCATTCCGAGCCAGCTGCATGGTGAGACTACTCGCTCCCGAATCTTCATCACCGGATTTAAAATTCAAATACGCCGCGCGACCGATACCAATAAAGTCGACCCCGTCGTGATCGAAAAAGCGCTTATCTTCACCGGAAACCAAGGCATCTATCATTTTCTGAGGGATCTCCTCGATCGGAATAGGGCTCCGATTCTCTACAAATAGACGTCCAATCTCACGTTCTTCACGATCATAGATCAAACTTGGAAGCTCAATCACATTGACCAAAGTCATATCATACTCTTTGGCTCGCTCTCTATACGGCTCAGAGACAATGCGATAGCCAATCAAAGCCCCCACCATTCCTAGCACGCCAACAAACACCAATGCAAGAAACCACACCCTCAGGAAGATTGCCTTCTTGCGGACTTTTCTACGTGAGTTAAACTTCTTACGAATCATGATGAGGAACAATACGCCAGCCGCTTTGGAAACTGACTCTATAGACACTTACCCTGTTGACGAGAATACTGCAACCCCCAGATGCTTAGTTTCTCACTTGAAAACGAAAATTTCCACCACGGGGCCACTGCCCTTCGACAAATGGATGAGCGAATGCCTCTATCATCCACAATGGGGATACTACAGCAAAGGCGATGCGCGGGTTGGCAGAGAGGGAGACTTTTTCACTTCGGTCAGTGTCGGGAAATGCTTTGGAATGCTACTTTGCTACCGTCTTGCCGACTATGCTAGTACCAACCGCATCGAGGAGCAATTCGACCTCATCGAGCTGGGAGCTAACACCGGTCAGCTAGCCTGCGACATCCTAGACTCCCTTCGCTCCGACTTCCCTCAACTTTATAAAAAAGTCCGCTACACCATCTGCGAGCCGCTTGAGAGCATGCAGAAAGTACAGATCTCCACTCTAAAAGAACACAGCGCTATTGTGGAATTTCACGCAACTCTCAGCGACATCAAACAGGCTAAAAAGCATGGCGTCCTGCTCAGCAACGAACTCATCGACGCCTTCCCAGTCAAACTCATCACAAAAAAGGACGGCCAGTGGAACGAGCAACATGTAGCCAATGACAGTGATCATTTTACCTTCATCACAGAAGCTATTCACTCTCCTCAGCTTTTAGAGTTTTGCAACAACCTCCCACCACTCCCTGATGTTTACACCACAGAATACCGACCTGGGCTCGAAGCATTCGCCCAGAAATGCGCCTCAGTTCTCGAACATGGCATGGTCCTCACCATCGATTACGGCCACATTCGCAGCGACTTCTACGCAGCCAGAAGAACCACTGGCACACTCAGGACATTTTATAATCAGACCGCCGATGAAACCCCGCTGATCAACGCCGGCGAACAAGACATCACAGCGCACGTCGACTTCACTCAGCTAGCGCTAGCCTATCAGTCAGCTGGATTCGAACCTCAGTATTTCGACAGTCAGTCACGCTTTCTTATCCAGATTGCCAAACCGTGGTTTCAGACTATCGAGAATAAGCAACAAGCACCGCCAGCTAAGTTGATACGTCAATTCCAAACTCTCACTCACCCAGGCATGATGGGCAACCAATTCTCCATCCTCGAATGCTCGCTAAACCACGCTCCCGATAAAGCAGCCCTCGCTAAACTAGAACTACCAGAGGCCCTCACCAGAAAATAAAACGCATATGAAGAACCGTCTCACCCACTTCCTCACCACCAGTATTGGAGCTGCGATGATCAGCGCTACCACGCTCAACTCCGCCCCTACTGTTGCTATCTACGACATTGAAAACCCCGTCAGCGAAACAGGCATCAGCTCCGATAGTTTATCTGGTCTGCTCAGCATAGGTAACCCATCACGCCCCCTCACCCATTTCGACATCATCCAGAGTTTGCAGAGCGCTGCCAGTGATACTGAGGTCAAGGCCGTTGTGCTCGATGTCGACTCATCAGGCTTGTCGCTCGCTCAGATTCAGGAAATCCGTGACCACCTACTCAGCATCCGCTCGGCAGGTAAAGACGTCTGGCTCTACACCGAATACCTCTCTACCACCACAGCTCTACTAGGCAGCGCAGCTAACCACATGACACTGATGCCAGCAGGCAACGTCATGCTCACTGGCCTCTACGGAGAAAACATGTACTTCAAAAAACTCCTCGATAAGGTGGGTGTTAAAGTCGAAGTCATCCACATTGGCGACTTCAAGTCCGCCGGTGAAACATTCTACCGTGATTGCCCGAGCGAATACGCCGCCAAGCAGCAAGCCGCTTTGCTCGACTCATTGTTCGAACAAATCACCAGCCAGATCGCTGAAGGGCGCGGTATTTCCTCTGAGAAAATGAAGGCTATCATCGATCGCGGCCTCATCACCCCACAGCAGGCACTCGAATTCAAATTAGTCGACCACCTCGACTACCGAACAGACTTCATCGCTAAAATTCGCGGCCACTACGACGATGAGACGAAGTTCGACCGCTCATACCAACTCCCCGACCTAAACGGCCCTGAGATCAATGGTATTTTCGACCTCGTCAAGGTCATGCTCAACTCTGGTGGTGAAGACAAATTTAACTCCCCCTACATAGCCGTCATCCCGCTGGAAGGCACCATCACCGACGCCTCTATCGCCCCTGTGCGGCTGGAAATTCTCAAGGCAGCCCGCAACAAGAACTGTAAAGCTCTCGTGCTGCGTGTGAACTCACCAGGTGGATCCGCCCTCGCCAGCGATGTGCTATGGGAAGCCACTGATGAATTCAAAGCCACTGGCCGTCCCTTCGTCGTATCCATGGGGGCTGTCGCTGCCAGTGGCGGCTACTACGTCGCAGCAGGTGCCGACCACATTTTCGCCGAACCCGGCACGATTACTGGCTCTATTGGTGTAGTCGGTATGAAGTTTATCATCGGTAACGCCCTCGAAAAACTCGGCATCGATGTGCACGCCACCAAACGTGGCAAGCACGCCGACCTCATGAATACCACCCGAGGCTACACCCCCGAAGAAGCCAAAATCATTCGCGACTCAATGCTCGACGTCTATGCGACCTTTAAACAACGCATCATCGATGGACGTGGTGACCGACTCAAAGGCTCACTCGAAAAACTCGCTGGTGGTCGCGTCTACTCAGGTAAAGACGCCCTCGCCATCGGTCTAATAGACGAGCTCGGTGGACTCAACCAAGCGATCGATCACGCGATTATCCAAGCCAAGCTTGACGAGGTCAAAGTCCACCTTCTCCCCGAGCCTAAAAGCGCAATCGAAGGCATCTTCGCCCAACCACAGCAAGATAAGCACGAGTTCATCCAGGCCTCCCAGCCTCAGACTCCTGTATTGCAGCTACGTCAGGAATTGCTCAATAGCCAGACCCTCGGTCTGCTCGGCAGCCACAAGCTCCGACAGATAGACAGCTTCCTCAATCAGCTAGAAGCCTTCCAAAACCAGCGCGTGCTACTCATCGCCCCAAGTTTCAACATCCAGTAATTTCGCCGCGCCAAGATGCCTTAGCTAAATCGGCCTCCGTCGAGAATAAAACCGAATCTATAAAAGGACAAAAAAACCCACTATAACTTATCCCTTAAGTTTTAGTGGGTCATTGCAAAGAAATACCGGGAACAGGAATCGAACCTGCACGCCCTAAGGCACCTGAACCTAAATCAGGCGCGTCTACCAATTCCGCCATCCCGGCCTTTGCTGGGCGCAAGGTAACTAAAATTCTCGTTCGCGCAAACCAATTCTGTAAAAAAAATAGCCTGACAGAAATCTGCCAGGCTATGGATGCTAAAGTAGCTAATTAGAGAGCGAGAAGTTTCTCTTTGAGTGACTCTTTGGTAACATTTGCTCCAACGATTTGATCCTTCACTTCACCATCTTTGAAAAAGAGCAGGAATGGGATGGAACGCACACCATACTTAGCTGCTAGAGCCTGTGCATTGTCCACCTCTACCTTGCCAACAACGACGTCGTCGCCAAGCTCTTCTGCTAGCGCATCGATGATAGGTGAGATCATCTTACAAGGACCACACCACTCAGCCCAAAAGTCTACGAGTACAGCTTTGCCGGAGTTAATTACTTCGGCTTCGAAATTTTCTTCAGTTAATACTAATGCCATGTCAGAACTATGCCTCACCCCCTAAAAACGTCAATAGCCGCCAGCGCATTTTCTGCGATCTGGCGGCTAATAATAAGATGTCGAATTGCTAATAATGTCCCCAAGTCATTGAAACCTGAGGGCTAACAACTACATGAACGAAACAGCAATTGAAATAATTGCTAGAATGAGAAGTGATAGTGGTAATGCCATATAAATTTATTTCCGTTAGAGGTGAAAAATTAATCCATTGAGGAGAAGACTGCACCGTACGAACCATTTTCATGCTCATCTACCCAAATGCCAGCACGCTGGAACTGAGAGAATAGAAGGAACAGGGAAAGCAAGAATGCTGCTACAGCTAAAATAGTCTCACCATTACCTGAGCGCTCAGCTGAAGAGTCCTCATCGACGACGGTATGGATGGTTGCAGCTTGCCCACCTGCTGGCGAAACACCTGGCCGCGCTAGTTGCTGTGTCTGCTGAAGCTGTACAGTTGCTTTTGGTAGCGGCTGGCTCGAACTCCTCAATGGCTGAGTAGCCAAAGGGATACTTGCTGAGCTACCAACATTCAATGGTATTGTAGGAGCTGGTGCGGCAATTCTTGGAGCTCCTGCTGCTCCACTTAGTGGAATAGTTGGGGCTGGGGCTGGCATTTTCGGTGCTACTGGAGCTCCTTTAGGAGATGGAGCTGGCGCGCTAGATCCGTTGTCAGCCTTAAGAGTCACTCGCATGGTCTCCTCTTTGAGAGGCACCGCAGAAGTCACGTCGGGGATGTCAGGATTGTGCGCGCTTGGAGCCTTTGTCGCATGCGGCGCAGTATTAGGAGTCATTGATGTTGGCATCGGAGCTCTTGGAGCTGACGGTGCGGGCTTGGCTCCTGCTGGCGTCGACTTAAGAGTCACACGTACTGTTTCCTTGCGGAGCGGCACGGATGAAGTCTTGTGCTGATTTGGCAATGGCTCAGCATCAAGCGGTTGCGTTTGATTATTGTTATTTTCTTCGCTCATCCTCTGATGGGTTTCGTTAGGTGATTTGTTTAAAAACGAGTGATGATGGAACCATCCCTCGTATTCTTTGAATTACTTTAAACTGCCGATACCCCCATCTGTCAAACCTGCAAACCAACTTTTTCACATTACCTAAGTAGTTTTGCCGAATTTGAGAGACACTCTCTCGATTTAGATCGTTTAGGTAGCGTCGTTTATCAAGTCAATAAAGACTGGGAAAACTTTGCGGAACAATGAGTTTTTGCCTCCGCGAGACAACTGATCGCGCACCAGTCCGACAACATCTTCGCTATCAGCAGGTGCAGACTGCTCTGATACGTGGCCTTGAGTTTCCATTTTTAGGTGTAAAACCTGATTTCCTTTGCTTCTAGAAATAGTGAGTTGCACATCGCCAGCATCAATTTCGATCAAGCCAATCGCAGCACTATCGCTTTCAGTCACCACTGAGGCCTCTACTGATCCACCATGACTGTGTTCAAAATGAAAGCTGTCGGCTACTGACTCAGTGGCAATCAATTCAGACGCCTTGCGCCATTCACACTGAGCAGCAAACCAAGCAAGCAACTGAAGACCTGCGATTTTCCCTTCAGCTGAGGTCACCACCCGGACTTTCCGAATAGCTGGGATTGCCGTTTGAGCGATCGGATCATCGAAAAGCGCGGCAATTGCGAGTCGGGCATGGTAAGTGCGCGTCCAAGAAAGATCCTGCACGACCAAGTTATACTCCTGCATGGCTGGAACAATTTTTTCAAATTGGGCAACAGGGTCTTGCCACTCCGAACTATCGATGACGAGCCGCTGGATCAAGGAATAGAGACGGTCATTGAAGCGTTCTGACAATTCACCTTGCCACCAGAAAACCAGAGGTAAGTCACTATTGAGGTGCGCAAACACAGTGTTAGAAAGTCGCCCACTGGCTCGACCTCCCAGATGAAAAGCAATTTGTTCACTACAAACACTTTTGTTTCCATTCAGCAGGTTACAGTGAGCCGTGATCCAAGCTCTCGTTGAAACTTCGGATTCTTCACGGTCCACCCCAATAAGGATAGCTCGGCAAGCATGTTCACTTGTAATCTCACGCACAGTGTCGGAATTCTGAGAAAGCGCGGACGCATCCTCAGAGTAGACCGCAAAATTGATCAAAGATGCATTTGTGCTAGCCTCATCAGCCTCCCACAAGCGCTTAAGTTCGACCTCAATTTGGCCAATTTCTACTTCGCGCCCGAGTTGATTGCAATCGTTAGGAACTGTCATCGGATACTTAGGTTAAAGTCTTCTCCAGGAATTACCATCTTGTTCTAGCAAGTCGTCAGCAGCCTTTGGCCCCCAACTACCAGCCACAAAATCAGCCATTTCCGGTACCTTCTCGCTCTCATGCCACGCTTTCTCAATGTGATCAATGAAGCGCCAAGCCTCCTCCACCTCATCGCGTCGAGCAAAGAGAGTGGCATCTCCAGCCATTGCGTCGAGCAAGAGTCGCTCGTAGGCCTCTGGGCTGCCTTTGCCAAAGCTTGTCGCATAGTGGAAATCCATTTTCACGGGTTCCATACGAAGGGTTGTACCTGGCAACTTCGACACCATTCGAAGAGAAATCCCCTCGTCTGGCTGAATGCGAATAACCAAAACATTGCCGCCAGCCGCCGCTCCGGGAATGGCATTGAAGAGAACGTTTGGTGGTGCTTTAAAATGCACGGAAATTTCAGTCGCCTTTTTAGGAAGCCGCTTACCCATACGGACATAAAATGGCACACCACTCCATCTCCAAGTGTCGATATGCATCCTAAGAGCCACATACGCTTCCGTCATTGACTCCGGATCCACTCGATCTTCCTCTCGGTAGCCGACCACCTGCTTGGCATCGACGTGACCCGCTGTGTACTGCGCACGCACGACATTCTCTTTGATCAACTCTGGAGTATCTAATTGGCGTAAAGATCTAAGAACTTTCACCTTTTCATCGCGCACACCATCAGCCGAAAGATCGGTTGGCGGCTCCATAGCCACCAAACTGAGCAGTTGTAGCAAATGGTTCTGCACCATATCGCGCAGCGCACCGGCTTTGTCGTAATAACCTCCGCGTCCACCTTCCATGCCGAGGTGTTCAGCACAAGTGATCTGCACTTGCTCGATATACTTATTATTCCAGAGTGGTTCAAAAATGGCATTAGCGAAGCGCAAGACCATGATATTCTGCGCGGTTTCTTTACCAAGGTAATGGTCGATACGGTAAGTATCCTCCTCAGCAAATGTGTTATTTACCACCTTATTGAGGTGCTTTGCAGTTGCTAGATCGGTTCCAAATGGCTTTTCGACAATCACGCGCGACCAACAATCACCCACAGAGTCACTCAGGCCTACAGCCTTGAGATTCTCTAGGATAACATCAAAAAATTCTGGGGCACTAGCGACATAGAACAAGCGATTCCCAGCTCCACCGCGCTCGCGGTCGATAGCATCCAAACGATCCGCAAGCCGTTGATAGCCATCTAGGTCGGTGAACTCACTTTGGTGGTATTGAATACTCTCTTGGTACTCACTCCATAATTCAGGATCGTGGCCATTGCGTGAAACCTCTTTATTCAACTCCTCTAAACCTTCACGGAAAACTGCATCGCTCTTCTCACGCCGAGCGAAGCCAATAATTTTCACACCGTGAGGTAATTCACCATCCACTGCTAGGTTATAAAGCGCTGGAACCAGCTTACGATGGGTCAAGTCTCCAGTAGCTCCAAATATCACTACTGTACACGACTCCGCACGGGAGCGTGAAACCAAATCTTCTCTGAAAGGATTACTCATTGCTGCTGGCAGCATCCCCTAGGAAACCACTCTCGCCAAGTCGTAATTCTGCCAGTTGGGCATTTATTTCAACCCTTTTACAGGTTTAGTGGTCGTGCTCATTCAGCAGAATTTAACATAAATCAGCAAATCCATAGCTTACTTCCCCTTCATCACCTTAGAAGCGGCTTCGATCACATTTCCGAGTTCAGCGAGCGGCTCAGAAAGCGCAATCAACACCTCAGGCTGATTGCTCAGTTTTTGCAAAAGAAAGGCAGTCTCATCCTGAGTAGCTCGCACTTTTCTCTCAATGATGATTCGTTCCTCGAGCGTTAGATATTGCTCGGCAGGGACCTGTTGGATAATCAAAGCGATAGCATCTCGCATTTGGTGAATTTTTCCGACGGCAGCATCCACGCCCTCTTTGCCCTTCACTTCTGAAAGGACCGAGGGAAGTCGTTGCAGTTCAAAAGTAAGCTCATCGGCCAACTCTGGAGTCGTCTTCTTTGAAGAACACCCACAAAGGAAAGCTAGCGAGATCAATAAAATAATCCGTCTTATCATCACCAATAGAACGTTAAGCCTGTTCTTCTATTAGAACAAAATCGACGAGTTGCCGTTCCATATCCACTCGCGCAATCTGCACATCGACCCGCTGTCCAAGTTTGTAGTCCTTTTTTTCATTGTAATTGCGGAACGCCATCACGCTCTGCTCGAAGACCCATTTCCCTTTAGGCAAGGCTTCTTTTTTCACCACACCTTTGACCTGCATGTCTGTAATTTCGACAAATAGTCCCATACGACGCACATCTGTAATCAGCGCGTTAAACGTCCGCTTTCCTTCCTTTTGAGCGATATCAAACAGATACTCCATCATCTTCATGCGCTTGGTAGCATTCTCAGCCTCGCCACTATTGCGCTCGGTATCTGAAATGTGTTGGGCTACCTCTTCCAGCTTTCCTGATTTTGGCAACCTCACTGGATTTGCTGGTGGATTAGTCAGGACATGCTGCAGTGCTCTATGCACCACTAAATCGGCATAACGTCGGATCGGGCTGGTAAAGTGACAGTAATCCATTTTTGCCAGACCATAGTGACCAAGCGCCTCCACGCTGTACGCTGCGCGCTTGAGGCTCTTCAGCAGGCCTATCTTGATCGACTGCTCAACTGCCGAGCCTTTTGCTGATCTAAGCAAATCTTGAACGTGTTTTTTGTTGGTTAGATCACCGACTTGAAACCCGTGAATCCGTGCGATCTCGGCAAATTCATTGAGCCTGTCGGCATCTGGATCTTCGTGAATGCGGTGTAAGGCATTGCGCCGCTTCATCTTCAGCTCCACTGCTACAGCCTCATTTGCTGAGAGCATGAATTCTTCGATCATCTGGTGACTTTCATCATACACCAACTTTTTAACCTCTATAGGTTTCTTTGTCTTCTCATCTAGAATAACTTTGACCTCAGGAAAATCGAGATCGAGCGCTCCATTCTTGAATCGACGTTTGCGCAACACATCAGCCAAATCCCACGCTGTGCGTATCGCATCACCAATCTCACCACCACCGCTTCCTTTGATAAAGACCTGAGCGTCTTCGTAGGCCAGCTTAGCTTTGCTATTGATGACTGCATCACAGAAATACGCGCGCTTTCGCGTTCCCTTTAGATCAAATTCGATCACGGCACACTTTGTGAGCCGGTCCACATGTGGACGTAGACTACAGATATTATTTGAAAGCTTCTCCGGCAACATCGGCAAGACTCGGTCGACAAGGTAGGTAGAATTACCGCGTAGTTCAGCCTCTTTATCCAAAGCTGAGTGGGGCGTCACGTAATGAGACACATCAGCAATGTGCACAGCGAGCTTCCAGCCCGTCTCGGTTTTCTCAACCAGCACGGCATCGTCATGATCTTTCGCATCACCAGGATCCACAGTCATCACCAAAGCATCACGCCAATCTTCGCGGCGCTCTAACTCTTTTCTCGGAATCTTCTCAGAAACTGCATCAGCTTCCTTCTGCACTTCTGGCTCAAAATCTACGCGTAAGTTGTGTTTGTGAATCACTGAAATTATGTCCACCCCTGGCGCGTCTGGGTAGCCGATAACCTTGATTATTTTACCCACTGGAGCCTCTTGGCGTGAGGTCCACTTGGTAATCTCCACCGCCACCAATTGACCAGGCTTCGCGCCGCCAGTATCCAGCAAATCAACCTCCGGCGGCAAAGCCTTCGCTTCAGGCACCACAAAGCAATACTTGCCCTCTTCCCGGTAAATACCAATCACTGTGGTATTTTTGCGCTCTAGGACTTTTAGTACTCTACCAGCAGCTTCATCTCGCAATTCTTTCTCAGGTCCCTTCTTCTCTTTGATCGGGCGACCTCTCTTATCAAATTTTGATTTGTGCCCTTTATCCGCAAATTGCTTCCATTTAGGCACTCCCACACGAGTCACCTTTAGGCTCACGTGATCACCGTCCAGAGCCACACTAAGATCCCTAGCATCGACAAAAATACGATCGTACTTTTTCAGATCCATCCCAGTCGCGATATTAGCCTCATCGGTCAGCACTGGAAAAAACCATCCATTGCCATTCGGCTGGTAGCGTAACTTCCCCACCAGAAATACTTGAGTGCGCTCCTTCAGTTTATAGCACCTTTTTGCCCCAATCTTGACGCGTCCTTCTTGCTCAAGTTTAGTCAGCAAAATTCGAAATCTGCGACGCTCGTTGCTCTCGACACCTAGACGGCGGGCCAGTTCAGATTTGTCCATTGGTTGGTAATCTTTCCCACCCATGAGTTTGAGCAAGGAGTCGCGAAGGTTGTTCATGCCGTTACAGTGTGCCATCTAACCTCATCCCGCAAGATAACTTTCGCTTGCAGCCAACCAATCAAACAGCTAATCTATGAGTAGCCACATTGTACCCACACTCCATTAAATCTCGAATGGGGAGTTGCCGTCACCCAGTTTTCCTGCCATCCATACCTAACTTCGTTATAACTAATCTATGAAAAAGCCTACACACTCTCTAATTCACAAAGGTTTCTCCCTAGTGGAACTGCTCGTCGTCATTGCCATTATCGCAGTGCTCGCCGCAGCCTCCTACCCAGCTATTACCGGAGCGATAAGAAGCGCTAAGATCGAAGAAGGCAACAAAATGGCGAAAGACCTAGTCTTCGCTATTGATGGATTCGAACAAAAATACGACTACCTACCCTACACATCGGGAAGCTCCCCAGATGGTATCGAAGAATACAAAACTGATGACGCGGATCTCCTCAAAGTTCTTATGGGACAAGATGACGTCATCAACCCTAATAATGCTCGATTTTTTGAATTTGAAGCGGCCAAGAATGGTATAAAAGGTATCGTGTATAGCGCTGACGGAACGACTCCCTCAGCGCTAATAGATCCATTTGGTAATTATTTTACAATTTACATTGATTACTCAGGTGAGAGGACAATTGATTTATCTACTACAGTTTTCAAAGGTCAGACTGACAAGAATGGCAGCTCAATGATTGTTCGTTCGAACTCAGCAATAGCCGGATCTCCAGGTCCAGACAAAGAATTTTACGACCCGTCTAATGATGACCTAGATGAAGACGATGTGAAGTCGTTCTAAATCTTTTTAGCTAATAACTCTAAACACGTGCGCCCTACCGCACGTGTTTTTTTTATACCCTTCTCCTCATATGAAAAAATCGATCCCGCTCATCACCACGCTAGGCATTGCCTGCGTTGGCGGATTTGTCCTAGCACAAAAAGGTGCAGATAAATCTACAGTTCTCATTGCCGCTAAAACCGACAGCCAACGCGCAACGGGAAAAGCGCGCCCATGGGCCCAAAGCAGCTCAGATATTCCAGTCGATGAGAAAATCGTCTACGGAAGCTTAGAGAATGGCATGCGCTACATCATCCACAAGAACCCTCTCCCTAAAAAACGTGTCAGCATGCGCCTCCACGTCGATGCCGGCTCTCTCAATGAAGCGGAAAACCAGCGAGGAGTCGCCCATTTCCTCGAGCACATGGTATTCAACGGCACCAAACATTACCCAGATGCCACAAAGTTGATCCCACAAATGCAGCGCCTCGGCATTGCTTTCGGCGCACACGCTAACGCCTACACGTCATTTGATGAAACGGTCTACATGCTAGACCTCCCTAATATTGAGAAGACAACGCTCAACCTTGGATTCGCAGTCATGGGAGACTTCGCTGACGGAGCACTGCTAGAAAACTCCGAAATCGATGAAGAGCGAGGAGTCATCTCCTCTGAGAAAACCTCTAGAGACTCTGTCGGATTACGTATGTTCGAGAAGCAATTCTCAGCACTCTTCCCCAATTCCACTATCCCTAAGCGCTTACCAATTGGCACGGACGAAGTCATCGCTAAAGCACCGCGCGAGAGATTTGTCGACTTCTACACACGCTTTTACACGCCTGAGAAAATGACCTTCATCTACGTTGGCGACTTAGACGTGGCAACAGCAGAGCAACGCATCCAAGACACCTTTGGCTCAATCAAGAACCCAAACAAGCCCGGTCCAAAAGCAAACTTAGGGGACATTTCATCACCTAAAGGGTTCAATGTGTCCGTATTCACGGACAAGGAACTGACCTCCACCGAGCTCACATTGATCCATACTCGGCCACACTCTTATAAGACTGACAGCAAAGCTAAACGCCTTGAGTCGCTCAAATTCAACATCGCCAACGCGATCATCAATCGCCGCTTCTCACGCCTAGCTAAGGAAGAGGGAGCCGTAATCACATCTGGTTCGTCCTCACGCAGCATCTTCATGCGCGACGTTGTGCTTGGCAGTTTTGACATCACAGCACTCAACAACGATTGGAAAACTGCCCTGCCAGTACTCGAAAATGAATTCCGCCGAGCTCAACTCTATGGCTTCACTCAGTCTGAGTACAAGGAAGTCGTCGCTGAACTCATCAATGCGTATGAGCAATCTGTAGAAACCGCTCCGACTCGCAAGTCCGACGGCATTGCTTCAAGCCTCACCGAACACGCCCACACTGATGCCGTTTATTCTACACCTGAGACCGACCTCGCTATTCTTAAAGAGAATTTGAAAAGCCTCAGCCCGACCATCGTACATAAAGCATTCAACGCGTTCTGGGACACTGCCGACGTGCACCTTATTTTAAGCACCCAAGCAGCTGCAGATAACACGAAGGAGACACTTCAAGAAATATACAAACTCCAATCAGGAGTCGCTTTGCAGGCTCCAGCCAACAAAGAAGTTTCAGCATTTGCCTACACTGACTTTGGTCAGGCTGGAAAAGCTAGCCCCACCACTCACATCGAAGACCTCGACATCTATCAATGGTCTTACCCGAATGGAGTGAAAGTCAACTTCAAGCAAACGGATTTTGATAAGAACTCTATCAACATGATTGCCAGTTTTGGTTCAGGAAAAGCAGGAATGCCGCTGGCCACCATTGGACTAGACACTCTAGCTGGTGCTATCTTCAGCGCTGGAGGATTAGGAAAACACAGCAGTGACGAGCTACGTACCATCCTCGCTGGCCGCAACGTCGGCGTGGGTTTCAATATTGGTGACGACAGTTTCTCTCTCAGTGGAAGCACCACTCCAAAGGATCTCGACCTCCAACTTCAGCTTCTCACAGCCTATCTCACAGACCCAGGTTTCCGCCCAGAGGCTGAACGCCAGTTCAAAGCAATGCTCCCGAAGATCTATGCGCAACTCAAGCATACAGAACAAGGACCTCTAAGTGAAATGTCTGCCTGGTTTGTTAACAACGATCCACGCTTTGTATTCCCAAGCGAAGAACAAGCAAAGGCTCTATCAAGCTCTCAGGTGAAAGCCTGGATAAGCCCGCAACTCACACAGAATTTATTAGAAATCTCAATCGTTGGTGACACATCGATTGACGCCGTCCAGGCTGCTTTGAGTAAAACGCTAGCAGCTCTCCCTGCTAGAAAGACAGGCAACGACATCCCCATCGAACAACGCACACTAACAATAGCTGAAACACCAACAGAGAAAACCTTTACCTATCAAAGTGAAATTGAAAAGGCCATCGCCATTGTTCTGTGGAAGGCTGATGATGCAACCGATCGAAACCTCAAAAAAGTGAGACGAGCCGCACTCCTTGCTGACATACTCGATGAACGCATGAGAGTCGAACTGCGGGAAAAATTGGGTGAAGCATATAGCCCATTTGCTCGAGCATCACTCTCGCAAACCTTTAAAAATAAAGGTTCCATCATGGCGTATAGCCCAGGAAAACCAGCCCAAACTGAAAAAGTGGGTAAAATCATCATTCAGTTAGCTGACACACTGGCCAAGAAAGGCGCCACACAAGATGAACTTGATCGAAGCCTTAAACCAAGGCTCGGACTACTTGAAAAATCATTACGTCAGAATTCCTACTGGCTCGGCACTGTGATGGATAGAAGTCAGGCCTACCCTGACAAGATTGAGGCAGCACGCTCGCGTGATGCTGACTACGCCAGCATCACACTTGAAGAAATTAATACTCTTGCGAAAAAATTCTGCATTAAGGAGAATAGTGCTCGCATTTCCATCTCTCCTTCGAAATAATTCATTAAACATACCTATTATGAAAACACCATTCATTCTAACAGCTACACTCGCTGCTAGCCTATTTACAGCGCAGGCCGACACATTCAAGTTAAAGAGCGGTCGCACCTTCGAGGGTAAGATTACGATGGAAACATCAGATTCCTACATACTCCTTGTTGAAATCCAAAAAGGCGTCCGTGATGAAATCACAGTGAAAAAGTCTGCAATTGAGTCCATCATAAAAGAAGACAAGTCACATGACGCCTTCAAAAACATTCCTAAGCTATTCCCCACTAGCGATCTTCTAACTGAAAAGGACTACCAAAACATCATCACTAACAACCTTACTCCATTTCTAGAAAAATATCCAACATCAGAGCACATCCCTGACGTCAAAAATCTAGAAATAGTCTTACTCGATGAACTGTCCAAGGTGCAAGCAGGAGAACTCAAGATCAATGGAAAGTGGCTCACCCCTGAAGACCACGCAGCCAACAAATACGAAATTGAGGCCATTATAGCCCTAAATCCAGTTCTCGTGCACACCAAGAAACGTGAATTTGGAGCAGCTCTCATTGCGTTAGCGGCACAAGAAAAGACATACAAGAACACCAAGCCCTATCACGGCGCTTTGAATTTGTGTCTTCGCTTCCTTCCTTTCTACAAATTAAAGGCTCAAAAAATTGTCGACAACGCCGATGAACTCATCAAAAAGCGTGATCTCTCACTCACCCGTCTCTCTGGCGGTGATAAAACTCGGATTACAAGAATTCTGGCTGTGGAAGAAGCACAGTACCAATCGCAGCTTAGCAAGGCCAAGGAATCAGGTGGAAAGTGGCTCCCTCTCAACCGCTTTCACCCAAAGTCAGCAGAGACAGTCATAAAATCCATTGAATCCGAATCTAATCGTCTCCAAAAGATTGCATCTGAAGAGTACATCGACGGAGGAGCTCTCTATCGCGAATTCATTGAATCAATCGACAAGAACGACCTCGACACAGCAAAACTCCAACTTCGTGAGTTCAGTCGTACCCGCCCACCTAAGGAATACAGTAATGATATTCGGGATCAATATGCCGCTGCCTTGACGCAGATGAAACTCATCGAAAAGCAAAAGAAAGCCGAAGCGGAAGAAGAAGCACGTAAAGCAAAAGAAGACGCTGATAAATAGATTAAGGAAAAGGGTAAATAGATCCTTCCATCAAACAAAGCTCTCAAAGCCAGATTTCTCCCTGCGGAATCTGGCTTTATTTTGGATTGATCTTCCCGTCAGCTCACCCACACTACCACCAATCCTATGAGAACAGCATCACAGAAGCGCGACACAGCCGAGACAAAGATCAACCTCAGCCTCAATATCGACGGCTCAGGCAAAAACGAGATCGACACTGGCATCCCCTTTTTCGATCACATGCTCACCTTGTTCTCACGTCACGGACTCATCAACCTCGATGTCAAAGTCGCCGGTGACGTCGAAGTCGACTTCCACCACACGGTCGAAGACACCGGCATCGTTATCGGCGAATGCCTCAAAGAAGCTCTCGGCGACAAGAAAGGCATCACCCGCTATGGCCACGCTTATCTTCCTATGGATGAGACGCTTTCTCGTGTAGTCGTTGACCTCTCTAACCGTCCACACCTCGAGTTCAAATTCCCACCGGGCACACCTGACGCACAAAACTTCCCATTCTCTTTAGTGGAAGAATTCTTCCGCGCTATCGCCTGTAACCTCCGCGCCAACATCCACGCCGAAGTCCTCTACGGCCGTGATGGCCACCACATTGCCGAGTCCCTCTTCAAAGGCCTCGCTCGCGCCCTACGAATCGCCATGGAGAACGACCCACGCGTTGAAGGCATCCCGAGCACTAAAGAAGTCCTCTAAAGTAATTTGCGAAAGCAAATATCCTAGATTCTCAATTCTAACTTCTACATTCTTTCTTCATGAACGTCGGAATCATCGACTACGGCGCAGGAAATCTCCAAAGCGTCCTCAATGCTTTTCACGCCCTCGGCGCGGAAGCAAATCTCATCACCACCCCTGCTGAGCTAGCAGGCCTCACCCACCTCGTACTCCCGGGCCAAGGTGAATTTGGCGATTGCTCACGCAAGCTCGAAGCATCTGCCATGACTCAGCCAATCAAGGACTGGATCACAGCAGATAAACCATTCCTCGGAATCTGTGTCGGTTACCAACTCCTGTTCGAAGGCAGTGAAGAATCACCCGCAGCCAAAGGGCTCGGCATTTTCAAAGGTCAAAACGTCAAATTTACTGCGGAAGCTGGACTCAAGATCCCGCACATGGGATGGAATGGTGTCACGCCACAGAATCCTAACCTCAGTATGTGGAACGG
>CAXMPP010000016.1:0-2290 GCA_964195395.1 uncultured Thermodesulfobacteriota bacterium | reverse complement strand
GTTCCACCCAGAGAAATCCCAGCACGCTGGGCTCCAACTCCTCAAAAATTTCCTAGCTCTCTAGCTTTTTTAACCACAGATTTCGCAGATTAGACAGATTTTCAAATTCTGTTAATTTTGTGAATTCTGTCAAAAAAATCAACCACGAAGCGTCCACTGGCAACTTCACACTTCTAACTTATCACTTTTTCCCATGTCTACTCCTTTAGAACAACTCATCGGCGGCACCGCCAAAGTCCTCTCCGAAAAAGAACTCGCTGAGAAGCTCGAGCTCGGTCGCCCGCTCCGCGTCAAACTCGGGGTCGACCCCACAGCTCCAGACATCCACCTCGGTCACACAGTCGCGATCGAAAAACTCCGCCAGTTCCAACAACTCGGGCACACAGCAGTGCTGATCATTGGTGACTTCACAGCAACCGTCGGCGACCCGACTGGACGCTCAGCTGCCCGCCCACCAATCACCCGCGAAGAAGTTTTGGCCAATGCCGAAACCTACACCACCCAGGCCTTCAAAATTCTCGATCCAGAGAAAACTGAAGTCGTCTACAATGGTGATTGGTTCAACAGCATGACCTACGATCAGGTGCTCAAACTGAATGCCAGAGTCACGCTCCAGCAGATGCTCCAGCGCGAAGACTTCAAGTCACGTCTCGCTGAGGGCAAAGAAGTGCGCCTCCACGAGATCCAGTACCCGATCATGCAAGGCTGGGATTCAGTCGTCGTCAAAGCCGATGTTGAAATCGGCGGCACCGACCAACTCTTCAACATCCTCGTCGGCCGCGACCTGCAGAAAGAAGAAGGAATGGCCCAACAAGTCGTCATGCTGATGCCTCTACTTGAAGGTCTCGACGGCGTGAAGAAGATGTCCAAGTCATCCTTCAACTACATCGGTGTATCGGAGCCTCCGGCTGAAATGGTCAACAAACTCATGAGCGTCTCTGACGACCTGATGGACAAGTACTACCTCATGCTGCTCGGCACATCACGCGACGAGTCCCTCCACCCGCGTGATGCCAAGCTAGAACTCGCACGCCAAATCACAACACGCTACCACGATGAAGCCGCAGCTACCGACGCCGTCCAAAAATGGCTCGACCGCTCAAAAGGTGACCAAGGATCTGGAGCTACTGATGTTCATCTAGCAGACTTCCCGACCGAGCTCACAGTTCTATCACTCGCGTCTAACGCATTCCAAATTGGCTTCCAGCTAAAGAAGTCGAACGGCGAACTAAAAAAGCAATCGATCCAGCCCGGTGCGATCCAGCTCAACGGAGAAAAGCTCACCGACCCCAACGCCGCCATCACACCAAAAATCGGAGACATCCTCCGCCTCTCCAAAAAGCATACTGTGAAGTTTCAATAGTAACGAGCACCTCACATTTATTTGGAAAACAACATCTGTACCCCATCAGAAAGCTTAGCCACCATCGCCAACTGATGGCTAAAGACCACTTTCATACAAGCCCAGAAATGACACGATGCGCATTCCCAAGCTCACCAAAAACCTAGCACATCCTAACTGAAGAGCCCACTTCACGCATCCGCAACCTGGAAGTCACTCCCACTTCCGCTAGGGAAACCGCTCTAACCATTATCCCACCCCACTCCTGTTAGCGCGGAATCAAAGCACCCGCCAGATTTGTGTATTATCTAGTTGTCTGCCAGTGGGCCATGGGCTAAGAAAGAGAGATCATGACAAAATGTCCCCTTCACTTTGGCAAAAACTACTCTAATAAATAGGAACACTCTTCTTCCTACTGTCTGGGTTGGCAGTTTACTCTGCGCTGTTACACAGCTATCAGCACAAGATGTGTTGCCTTTTCCTGAACCGGTTTCAGCCAGCGTGGCTGGAAAGACCCTCAAGGACTCCAAGCACCAGTGGCGAAAAACGGAGAGACATTTGCCCGAAGACGCCCCCAATATCGTGATCTTCATGAACGACGATGCCGGGTTTGGCAATGCTAGCACCTTCGGTGGCCCGGTGCATACTCCCACTCTCGACCGACTGGCCAAATCTGGCATCAGCTACAACACGTTTCATACGACGGCGCAATGTTCCGCGACACGCGCGAGTTTGCTCACCGGACGTAACCATCACCGGGTAGGTGCTGGTCAGATTGCCGAATTTGCTTCGGATTGGGATGGCTATGCTGGCGTGATCCCCAAGTCGACAGCAACCATGCCCCAGGTACTTTCGCATTACGGCTACAAAACTGCCGCCTTCGGCAAATGGCATAACACCCCGGTGACTGACATCACCAGAATGGGGCCGTTCGATCGCTATCCAAAC
>CAXMPP010000015.1:0-23243 GCA_964195395.1 uncultured Thermodesulfobacteriota bacterium | reverse complement strand
ATTTCAAAAAAAATTCTCCCCTCGTACTGCAGCCCGGGTTCATTACCTTTATATGAATCCACGCCCCCTCCACGTTATTCTGGCACCGCTATTCTGCATGGGGTATTTTCACGCCAAAAGAAAAGTCCGTATAGCTGCGATCGCCATATCTTTACTCATCCTTTGCGTCATATTCCTTATGGGCTCTTGCCCTCAGCCATGGCGCGGCATCATCGATGTAGGCGTCATTCTCGGACTTAGCTACGGACTTCTCTCATTCGGATGCTTCCTCATCAAAGTTTTCACAACAAAAGACCACGGCATTTCTCCCGAAGTTCCAGAGTAGATTTACCTCACTCCCTTGCTATCCGGCGCAAAGCGTCAATATACTTCTGCTGGTCAGATGTCGGGTGAATCTTCTGAGCTAACTCAAACTTCTCTGCAGCTGCTTCGTATTTCCTCAGGGACACTAACATTGTTCCGTAACCGTGCAATGCAGCGTATTTTGAACTTTCGATCTTCTCAGCACGTCTGTAATAAAACTCAGCCGCCCCCGTCTCAGCTTCAGAGACGGATATCTCTGCCAGTAAAACTAACGCATCACCATCAAGTGGGTCTCTTTTCACAAGCTCATCTAACAAGGTTTTTGCCCCCTTTTCATTTTTTTCTATCAGCACGATAGCCCTCAATCGATCACGCTTATTAAGTAAGCCCCCATTCAGTTCACCTCCTTCGGGGTCAATTGAGAGTAATTGTCCAGCAAACTCCCATTCATCTAGCTGCAGGATCGACTCAATAGCTCGCAAATACTGTGGGTACACTTTCAAGTTGAGGTCTTCTTTAACTAGATCAAACCACGGTTTAGCGAGATCTACAGTACCACTTTGCGCATGAAGTTGGGCAAGTAATGCTACGTGCTCTAGCGAAAGCTTATCTTGTCGACCTAGCCACTCGAGCACTGCTATAGCCTTGATGTTTTCTCCTCGCTGCAAAAGCATATTTGCCATCAGAATTTGATAGGAAACCTCATTTGGACGAGCTTCAACCACCTCCTCTATCAAAGAAAGCGCCTCCTTATCCTGTCCAATCTCTAGCAAACTCTGCGCAACACCAGCCTTCCACTCTATCGTTTCTGGTTCAGTCAACTGAGCCAATCTATAAGCCTGAAGAGCTGACGCATAATGTTCATTTTGCAAATGACAATACCCTAACATACCAAGGGTTGATCCACTCATATCTCCTAGGCTCACAGCCTTTACCAACGAGGTTAAAGCCAAGGGGAATTGCTCATCTCTCAAATATGTGAGTCCTAAATTTTTATGAGCTCTACGAAAGGATGGATACGCCTTGATGGCAGCCCGATAGGACTCAATAGCTTTCTTCTCATCCCCCAGTTCTAGATAAATGTTCGCTTGGTTATATAAGACTGCTGGGGAGCTTGTGGCATTTTCACTCTCTTTAAGAGTTTGAAGCGCACGCTTTTTCTCACCTTTTTTCATCCATTTAGCGACACTCACTAACAATTTTTGCTCCTCAACAGTGACGGATGGCTCGATGCGGGAATTGACTCCATAAGAAGCGCTAAAAGACTTCAGCAAAGCTTCATCCTGCCAATAAGAAGTGGGAAGCTTCAACGGCTCACCCGCCATTAGACTTTGTGGATCCATTAGAATGAGAGCACTTGCTGCGGCTAAAAATACAACTTTCATGGTTTTTTTAAGATTAGTGGCCAGTTAAAAATGACCTTTACTGGCTTCCCATTCTTCTTTGGGACTGTAAATTTGCTACCATTCACTACTGATGGTAACATCCTACGAATAGCTTCATCCGAAACTGACTTAATTTCAATAAGCCTAACATTTCCTTTTTCGTTTAGCTCCACCTTAACCACAGCCTTGATAAGCTCTGAACGTACGCGACTCGGCCAACGAAAGCGACCTCGTCGCAGCACAGACGGGTTACCATCTAAATCACTAATACCGATTGCTCCAACAATTCGTACTGGCGGACGCACCCTTCGTACAAGGCCAGTAGTTTTCTTTTGTTTTGGAACTGTAGCTAGCTGCTGAGGCGGTTGAATTTCTAGAGAAAAAAGATCCACTGACAAATCTAGCTGAATAGATTCCTGAAGATTAGGCATAGTCAACCTAGCCACGTCAATTTTCGGTCGCAAATCAGCCAAGGATGGTGGTGACTGCACCGCAACAGTTTCTTCGAGTTCATTTTCCTGCTCAGGCTGAACGGATGGCGGTTCTGGAGGTGGGGCCAATGTGATAGTTTCTAATTTAGTAAGCATCATATCATATGGCTCCACTTTCAAAAAAATCAATCTAGTCACGGCTAGAAATCCCAGTAACAAAAGGGTAAAAAGCACTCCTAACACCACATTTCGTAATGCACTCATCACTTTGCCGTAGCACTATACACACTCTGAGCACCGGCCAACTGAGCAGCATCAGTCACCTTCATTATAACTCCATGGTTAGCCTCCTCATCTCCTTGAATCACCACAGGTAACTCAGGATCACTTCCTAGTAGTGATGTAACGAGAGATCTCACTCCATCAACACCAATACTACGCCCACCGTAAAAAACATCTCCATTTTTTGTTACCGCTAAAAATATGGAATTCTTCTGAATCTCCTCTGCTGAGTGAGCCTGTGGCCTATTGACTTCAACTCCTGGATCGTCAATAAATACAGTCGTTACAACGAAGAAGATCAAAAGGATGAAAACGATGTCAATCAATGGCGACATATTGATCTCACTAGAGGTTGCATCGCCTTGTGAAAAATGACGAAACCTCCTCATTCTCCCCTCTTTTCTAGATCACATTTTTTTATAACTTTGTGCATTCCCCCCTCGGTCTTAGCTCTCACTATCGCGACTCTTCTGAGTAGTAGAGCATATAAAAACGCCGCAGGTATTGCCATCAATAATCCAGCTTGAGTCGTAATTAATGCCTCAGATATTCCTGCGGCAATCTTCTCCATTGTAGAAACGGAACTCAAAGTAGCCATGTTGGAAAATGTAGCTAACATCCCTGACACCGTCCCTAAAAGCCCTCCAAGAGTACACACACCTATCATCACTCCAATCACCGGAGTCCTTCTCTCAACCCACGCTAATCGGTCGAGTTCAAAAACTACAAATTCCCGCACAATAAAACGTTTCGAATCTCCCACACTCACAAAATCGCTATCAAGTTGACCTTCAAATTTTATGAGGCCACACCAAGTCGAGAAAATCATCGTATAAACCCACATCCCAACAACTAAAATCGCACATAGCACATAGCCCCCTTCTCGTATAAGAGTCTGAATTTCGTTACTGACGGCGTAAAAAAAGGGCATTTTCTTTAGAGTTTTCTAAGCCCATTAACAAATGTGAGCCCCAGTTTTTCAGTATTTTGAACAACTCCATTACTTTTCCTAGAAAGCATTGTATGTAGGATCAAAGCGGGAATTGCGACCACTAAACCAAACAGCGTCGTCACGAGTGCCTCGGAAATTCCACCAGCCATTGGCTTAACATCACCAGTGCCAGTTACAGTGATGACATTGAACATCCTAATCATCCCCGAAACCGTGCCCAACAAACCTAATAATGGCGCAGTGGCTGCAGTGACAGCTATAAAAGGTAGCCACTTTTGCAACTTAGACTGCACACCGATAAGGTGTTCATAAACAACCTCCTCCACCACATCCGCACCAGCACTGATGAAATGGATCGACGCACGTATAATTTCAGCTGCTGGATGATTACAGCTCTGGGCAATTTGCTTCGCTGAGTCCATATCATCAGACCTCACTGCACTCAAAATTTCAGCCACCCACTGAGCGTCAGGTTCTCGAATTTTTGCTAATTGGAGAAACTTCATGCATCCGCAGAAGACTGAAACCAAAGCGATCAAAAGTATTGGCCAGAGCCAAACTCCACCTTTTTTGAAAAGCTCCAATGGATCACTTTGAATTTCTGCAATTGCGCGCGCTTTACCTCCAGACACGTCAACAGCTAACTCTACAGACTCACCTTTAAACAACAAACCAACATTGGATGTGTCTTCGTAGCTCAGCATAGGCAATCCACCACTAAACTTACTCGTTAGAGCCCCCGAATCCTGGCCACCATTAGACAAGAACCAGCTCACAGGCCCAACACTGTAAGTCGATCCATCTATGATCTGACCATTATCTCCAATTACTTTGGACTGGGTTACTACTCCTCCAAGTAGACCTTCAATCTGGTCAAAAGTATTATCTAGATGGTCAGCCTTCAACTCCATCTCAGTAACATCTCCTCCCTGGGTAGTTGAGTCTTTGGATATAAGAACTCCTCTCGATGGAGTCGCCATGACATCTAGTTGCAATGAGAACTCATCATAAACATCAGATAAATAGCCAGCATCGTCTAGAAGAACACGGTTTTCAGTTTTGACTTCTTTCAGTAGTTCCTTACGAGCTGAAACACTCATCATAGCAAGCTTGCTTTGCCTTCTAGCCGTAAGGAGCTTTTTCTCAATAGAGTGCAAGTCATCACCGATACCAGCCTCCACGGAGAATTGCTCTTCTCGCTGCTGTGTCAGTAATTTTTGTGCAGCATCTAGGTCTTGCTGAATCCCCTTCGTTACAGAATCAGCATAAGCCCCGCAATTTACGCCTACTACCAGCAATACTATGGTTGTTAAAATCTTCATTTAGATAATTGGATTGGAAGCTTCACCAATTCTGGACGCGTCGTCTTCTGATACACTCCAATAGCATGAGAAATAGCCTTTAGATGCTGATCTTTTCTTATCCATTTCCAACCTGTAGAATCCACGTCAACAATCCCCGCTGTATTACCACTCACATAATATCCTCGACCTAGCCCCAAATAGAGAACCTGCAGTTGTCTCTCAACACCCTCTACAACCTGAACTTCCTCTGAATAGGTAACCACTTGATTAAATTTCATCGTAGACTTAATCACAGTTACCATCGCCACCACCTTGGCGCGAAGTTTAGTCGTTGGATCACCCAACGTAAGCCGTTCCCCAGCTAACTGTTCAAGCAATGGACGCGGGAAACGATTCATAATTCTTAGAAGCCGAACCGATTGCTCATCTACTTTAACCTGCAACCGCTCACGTACTAGACGGAGCTCTGCAGTAGATTCCTTAAGTGCTTCAAGCTCGGCATCCGAACCAACTAACGTCCCTGCAGATGCAGCAACCCCTTCTTCCAGTAGATCTAATTCGATCTGATAGATTTCCAATAACTTACCTAAACTTATCCGCCTAGCCTCAAAGTCATTCTTTTCATCGGCAATCGTCTTCTTCACGTCCAACCATGCGGCTATTTGCTGCTGAGCCTGATGCGGGCTAACCTCTCGCTCGATTTCAGCAGACAAAATCCCATTCAGGAATATCAACGCCAAACTTGTGATTAACAATTTCACTCCATGAATCTGCTTATTACTGCGACTCGCTACAAGTATCATCTTAATTTTTCTCATCAGCTCCAAGCTATTTCCATCAACTTTCAATAGGGGATTCGAGCTGTTTCCAAGAGTAAATCAATTATTAACATAAACAAAAGATTAAGTTTTTCTTATTATCTTGAATTTCTGGATTGCCTTGATTGCATAATTTCTTAAGTATGCAGCCGATCTGCATATATCATGTCCGACGAACGATACGAAATAAGAGGGAAAATTGGTCAAGGTGGAGTAGGCGCGGTTTACCGTGCTTATGACACCCAACTCCGCCGAGAAGTAGCAATCAAGCGGGTACTAGCTGCTGAGGATGAAGGCTCCGAGCATCAAGACTTAGCAACAACTAACCTACTCAAAGAGGCTACCGCCCTATCCTCAGTACAGCACCCGCATATCTGCACGGTGTACGACGCAGGTATTGATAAGGATGGTCCATTCGTTGTAATGGAACTAATCAATGGTAAAACTCTCGACGAGATGGTCGAGCGGGGAACTCTGACCTTTGATGATTTCAGAGAAGTTGCTATTCAATCTCAGGAGGCTATGATCGCAGCCCAAGACCTAGATCTTGTCCACCGCGACCTCAAGCCATCTAACGTAATGGTTTGCTGGCTCCCGTCTGGTAGATTCCAAGTCAAAATTGTGGATTTTGGCCTCGCAAAATTTTCAGCAAAACCCTCTCTCCAAACCATCGATCACGGTGACGCAGTTTTCGGGTCCATCTTTTTCATGGCTCCTGAGCAATTCGAGCGCTCACCACTCGACCGCCGTACAGATATGTACGCATTGGGTTGTATGTATTACTACTCTCTTGCTGGAACGTACCCTTTCAATGGTGACAGTGCTCCTCAAGTAATGGCTGGGCACTTACAAAACTCCGTTCAACCGCTCCAAGAATTACGCCCAGATCTTCCAGCATGGGTATGTGATTGGGTTATGTGGCACATTGCCAGAAACATGGATGACCGACCAGAGTCAGCTCGTGTATCGCTCGAGAAATTTCTCACGGATGAAACAACTGCAGCTCAGCATGGTGGTGCCATACCTCTCCGCACCGGTCCACAATTAGTCATTCCGACTACATCACCGCACACTTCTACTCCGGTAATTGCTTCTACTACGGTAAATAATCAGACTTCACCTCAGTCGATCATACCTCCTAGTGGTCAGTCAGCATTTACTTCATCTCAAGCCGTCCGTCCAGCAACTGTAATTACAGGCGGGACCGCAATACAACCCGCCCGCCCTGCAATTTCCAACACCCCCACTGCAGTCTACCCAACGACACCTGTAGCTGCAACAAACTCCGAAGATACTCCTCAGGTTTTTCCTGAACTAATCGCAGCCAAGAAAGGACTCAGCAGTAAGCAGAAAATTATGATCTACGCCGGACTAGGTGTTGCAATCGTCATCTTTTGTGGAATTTTGCTATCTAGAAACTCATCGAATAGCGACGCTGAAAAGTTCAACGCACTACTTGAAGATATTGCAGACCTCTCAGCACGTGACATCCCCACTACTGAAGAAGATCTCACTTTACTTTTAGATTCTCTTGCGGACGACACCATCTCAAATCGAAATGCTATTTTCCAGCGAATCGTCATCTCTAAGGCCGATGGTGAATATTCCATCGATAAGCTAGTTCTCGACTACGCTACTTCCGCAGGAATGGGTGAAGAAGATCGCAAGAATCTCGCGATTGTTATTGGAAAGCGCGGTGACGCAGGGGCTATAAAAGGTCTACTTAAATGGGCAACAAAGAGCCCTGATCACCCGGCATCCAAACTCGCAATCGATGCAGCTAACAAGACCATTGAAGAAGATAACTTCGCTAGCTTCATCTCAATCCTTGGAGCTACCACAAATCCTGCTGTAAGAAGCTCAGCCGAGAAAGCATTGAAAAATGTCATCGCCACAAGTCGCAACAAAGAGAGACTAGCAACACAATTAGTTGAAGCGTTTGATTTCTCTATCGACGAAAAATACAAGCTCGCCATGATACGCTTGCTTGGTAACACAGGTAGCGATGCCGCGAAAAAAACAATTTCAGAAGGCCTGGCTAGTGATAACACAAACGAACGTATAGCTGCAGCCACTGCATTTGGAGACTGGCCAAACGATGAACCGTTCGACGCCCTCCTCGATGCATTCGAAGACGAAGATACAGTGACTGCGAAAAATAGTATATTTAAGAGTGCTATTAACCTTCTTAGCGCTAACCGCCGACACGATAACGATGAGTTAGGTAACCGTTGGCTCACACTCTCAGCCTACGCTACGACAAATACTCAGAAGAGTAAGATCATCTTCGCAGCCGCTAACGCAAAAGCTGACTGGTCGAGCCCAGTGCTGAAATTTTTCACTGGCAACGACCACGACGACAGCATCCAAACCCGCGCTGAAAAGGGTCTAGATAAAGTCAATAATTAACAAATTCACTTAACATATCTTTAGTTTCTAAATTTTTGCATTGTCATCCACCGCAATCTAAGTCCAATATAAATTCAACATGAGAAAAATCCTACTTTCCGCAACAGCAATCATCCTGACAGCCACCTGCAGCTATGCAGACATTCAAGCGCCTCCAGGATCCACTTACACATCTAGTCGCAAGCTAGGGCGTGGTATTTCTAATATCCTCTTCGGTATCACTGAAATCCCAGAGCAGATCGTTCGCAAGAACGAATCATACGGCCGTAAAGCGGGATACACCTACGGTCTCGTAGATGGTACTAGCCGAGCATTCCGCCGTATTGGATATGGCTTCTATGAAGTATTTACATTCAACTGCCCAACATTCCACGGTACATTCAAACAGCCATACATGCGCTGTGGTGAAGACAACCGTATTGAAATGAACGTACACGATGGTCTCTCTGAGTTCCCGCCAGAGCTAGGCTTCGAGGGTTACTACAACTACTCGCGTACCCAGAAGTTCTAATCACTACCTAGCACTAGTTAATTTAAAAAAGCGCTCATCTACTTGTAGTTGAGCGCTTTTTTATTAGCAAAATCTTCGTCAAATGGTCAATTTCTTTTTACTAGACGTAGACCACGATTAGCCCCACTTTGACGACCTTGTTGCCGATTATACTCGGCCTGAACATAACCATAAAATTGATCCATAATGAAACTAGTTACGATGCCAGCACTCCTCGGAGTTGCAGCCCTAACAATACTCTCTTCTTGTAATTCTTCTACTGAAGAATCCAATAATCAAGAAACTAAGCACAATGCTGTCCTTCGCTTCTCAGCAATACCAGACATAGATACAACTGGTCAGGCTGAACGCTATCAGCCAGTAGCTGACTACCTCTCAAAAAAACTCGGTATAAAAGTCGAATTTGTAGCTTCACCTACATATGGAGCATCTGTGCAAAAGTTCAAAGGTGGTGACATTCAGTTAGGATGGTTTGGCGGTGTGACAGGTGTGCAGGCTCGACAAGCTGTAGAAGGAGCGCAAGCAATCGTAGCTGGTGCCGCGGATCTCGAATTTAAGTCCTACTTTATAGCGAACAGCTCTACTGGTCTTACACGCTCAGATTCATTCCCGACTGCTATCAAGGATTTTAAATTCACCTACGGAAGCCAGAACTCCACCTCAGGCTGCATCATGCCCACACATTTCATAATGGATGCCTCGGGCAAAACTCCCGCAGACTTCTTCACAGATGATTTTGGCTTTTCTGGATCTCATGATAAGACAGCTGAACTCGTTAACAATGGCACATTCCAAGTAGGCGCTCTGAACTTCAAAACATACGAAAAAGGTATAGCGAATGGTAAGCTCGACAAGAAGAAGTGTGTCGTCATCTGGGAAACCCCCACCTACGCAGACTATAACATGACGGCTCACCCGATTCTCAATGAACAATTCGGCGAAGGCTTCATCACTAAACTTCAACAAGCTCTCATCGAGTGTGATGACAAGGTTGCTCTCGATGCTCTCCAGCGTGAAAAACTTGTAAAAGTTAATAACGAGACATTTGAAGGAATCGAATCTGTAATGAGAAAAGTTAGTTTCAGTAAATAACTCATTTGCTACTATCATGCCAGCTAGCACCATTGCTAGACTGGCATTTTTCTCATTATGATCGAACTCGACCGCGCCCAACTAAATTTTGGATCTATTCTAGCTCTCGATGATTGTGACCTCACGATCAACGAAGGTGAACAAGTAGCTCTCATTGGGCCATCAGGTTCAGGGAAGAGTTCCCTCCTGCGTGTTTTAGCAACAGAGCACGCTTTGATTTCCGGAGATTACCGACGTAATGGTCGATCGGTCGGCTCATTGAACAGCAAAGCCCTAAAAGAACAGCGCTGCAACATAGCCTACATTCCGCAGAACCTCGCACTAGTCTCGAACCTCAAGGTGAGCCAAAATATTTTGTTAGGCAAAATTGGAAGCCAACAATTACTCACGAGTCTCAAAGGCTTGCTTGCCCCTTCTTCTAATGAACTCAAAGCCGTTCAGAATATCCTCTCAGAAGTAGGTATCTCAGAGAAACTCTTTCATCGTACAGATTCACTCTCTGGTGGCCAGCAGCAACGAGTCGCCATTGCCCGTGCTCTCTACCAAGAAGCCTCACTCATTCTAGCAGACGAGCCAGTTTCAGCTGTAGACCCTTCACGTGCTCACTCCCTGTTAGAATGTCTTACGCAAATGGCCACAAAGCACACGCTTACGCTTATTTGTTCACTACATAACCTGGAGTACGCCAAAGCATTCTTCCCTAGACTCGTAGGCATGCGCGAAGGAAAAATTGTGTTCGACGGCAAGTCTAGCGAATTCACGGACCAGGACTTTAACTCCCTCTACCAACTCGACCGAGGCTAGTGTTATGCGACGAAAGCCCCCCATATGGAGTTGGCGTAGAGCCACAGTGATTGGATTTCTGTGTCTCCTGTTCGTTTGCCTATCGAAACTCGGGTTCGAATTCAATCAACTTCCAGACAGCGCAGATCCATCTGCTGCCGCCCACACCTTTTTCTCAGCAGCTTTAAGCCCAGCATTAGTCGACCAAAACCTTAGCCTCCCTGCTGATAGTCAACCTTTGATCGTCAGATTACTTAAAGCCCTACTCAACACATTGCGCTACGCCTTTGTCGCTATGTCAATGGCTGTTCCTGCTGGATTGATCTTAGGGTTTTTATGCTCTCGTGCGTGGTGGCCTACCACGCTGCAACACAAACCTCCCACTATTCCTGCGAGACTGACTAGAGCTATCCTCAGCCTAATCTATCTCTCTGCTCGCTTTAGTATCACCTTCATGCGCTCTATTCACGAGCTCATATGGGTCATGCTTTTCATGGCATTCCTAGGGGACTCTCCACTCACAGCCTGTATTGCATTGGCTCTCCCCTTCGCCGGAACTTTGGCAAAAGTGTTCTCAGAAATCATCGATGAACAATCGGCTAACACTACAGATCATCTAAAATTATCCGGCGCCTCTAGCGTGAGTGCATTCTTTGCAGCACGCTTCCCACAATCATTGCCCGATCTACTCACCTACACCCTTTACCGACTAGAATGCGCCATTCGCTCCTCTGCCGTACTCGGCTTCATCGGCATTGAAACTATTGGCTTATCTATCAAGCAGTCCTACGAAAATAACTACTACAATGAAGTCTGGACCGAGCTCTACCTGCTCATCTTTGTTGTCATGCTTTTTGATATTCTCGGGTCGAAAGTACGCTATCGTCTAAGCACTCCTGCTGTAGAGCGCTCAACTCCAACTGACTTGAGTCTCAAATCCTTGAAACAAGGCGCTCCAAGCTGGAAGTTGCTGCCTCTTACATGGAGCCTATTACTGGTAGGGTCTATTGCAGCTTGGGCTTTAGGTCCTCCACTCAATGTCTACCATTCTGCTATCAGCCGATGGGATCGCACTAAAGTGTTTTTTGAAGAACTAGTCCCGGAACCCGTTAGGACAACTAACCATTGGAATGACGCTCTCCCTTGGCTCAATGACCTCTGGACGAGCAATGGTAAAGAAGCCCTCCTCAATACCGTTCTGATCGCAAGCTCAGCATTATTGTTAGCCGCTGTCTTCGGCTACCTCCTTGTTCCATGGGCTAGTCGAAACATCTCCACACCCACCCCATTTTCTAGCTTCAACGGTCGAACTTCACTGATCAAGAAATGGCTTTGGAACGCACTAGGATTTTGCATTCGAACTCTCTTTCTCATCACCCGATCCATACCTGAGTACATCATCGCTTTTCTATTGATTGGCATCCTCGGCGCCCATGCCTGGCCATTGGTCATAGCTCTAGCTATACATAACTTTGGAATCCTAGGCAGACTTTGGTCAGAAGTGAGCGAAAACCACGATGAGAACGTCGCACGCCATCAAGTCGTCAGCGGCGGTTCGCGGCTGCAGGCCTATCTCTGCGGTATTCTACCCACTAGTTTCAACCGCCAGCTCCTCTTCATATTCTACCGCTGGGAGACCTGCGTCAGAGAATCTACTATACTCGGTATGCTAAGCATCAGTTCGCTGGGGTATTACATCAGCATAGAATCCAGCTTCCTACACTACGATCGAATGCTTTTTTACATCTTGTTAGGCACTGCCGTCATCTTCATCAGTGACCTTATTTCGATCAACCTCCGTGCAAAACTCAATAAATCTGGGAGCAATGGATGATTCCAATCCATACGAGCCTCCAGAAGTAACAGAGTCCCCAACAGAGCAAGCTATCGAATCGCTTAGTGATCAGAATGTAAAAAGGCTCTTTGTGAAGTCTTTTGTCCTTCGCCGATTTACATTCCTTTTCATATTTTACTCCATTGTATGCTTAGCCATCTCACCTCAGACTAATTTTTTAGACAGTTGGTTGCTCTATTCAACTATGGGACTCCTAGCGGGATTTGGCGTTATCACCTTTATTGCAGCACACCAGCGCCCAAGCTGGGGTAGATCTTTTTGTTTCATATCTTCCTCGCTATCTCTCCTGCTAATCCCTGTGGGAACAGTCGCAGGCATTATCCTTATCGTAAACCTACTAGGAGCGGAGAGACTGTTCGGCACAGAAAAAATCAGTCATAAACGCATTATGGAAGAAAAATTGAGAAGGAAATATAGGGCCCAACTTCAAACAAAACCCCGACCTAACATCAGCTAGATCGGGGTGAAATATATTTTGTGCTCGAGATGTAAACTAGCACGGCTGAGTTAAAGTGAGCCTTACATTGTCATGCCGCCATCACATGCGACGACCTGACCAGTGATGTAGCGAGCCTGTGGGCTGGCCAAAAAGAGTGTCAGATTTGCGATGTCTTCAGTCTTACCAAATTCCTTAAGCGGAATGTTAGCTAGCACGCCTTCACGCACTTTTTCATCGAGTTCGTCAGTCATGTCGGTAGAGATGAAACCTGGAGCAATAGCGTTACAACAAACCTTACGGCCTGAGAGCTCCTTCGCGATAGATTTAGTGAAGCCGATAAGACCAGCCTTAGACGCTGCATAGTTCGCCTGACCAGCGTTGCCGATAAGGCCGATAACGGAAGCAAGGTTGATGATTCGTGGGTCTTCCGCCTTCATGAGGCTACGCTGGAATGCTTTCACGGTGTTGAAAGCTCCTTTGAGGTTGGTGTCGAGCACGGTATCCCAGTCAGCATCCTTCATACGCATCAGAAGGCCATCACGGGTGACGCCTGCATTATTGACGAGAATGTTCACAGAACCAAAATCTGCAATGATCTGCTTTCCGAGTGCTTGAACTGCATCATGATCTGCAACATCGACGGCGTACGCCTTAGCTGAATCTGTAAATTCAGAATTGATGGAGTCAGCTGCACCTTGGCAACTGCTCTCGCTACGGCTAACGACCGCTACCTTTGCTCCTTCAGCTGCAAATGCACGTGCAATTGCTTTACCGATACCACGTCCGGCACCGGTGACTACTACTACTTTATCTTGAAAACGTGACATGCTCTTATGTCCCATGGAATTGGATATCTGGCAATCCGAAACCCACAAGGCTGAGCTTGCCAAAATCAGTTTTGCACATTTGCCTGCCTTTTTAGAACTTTCTAGCAGCCTCTCGGACTTAAGAGCAGATTACATCTAAGAACTTTCCGGCCAAATATTTTGTTTTTCTCACAGCTCAAGAGTCATGCCAGTTGCCGGTCTATGGCGGTGATAGTTTCTGACCATGGCCAACTGCGGGCTAGTTTGATGACTTTTTGCCTCCATGGTTCACTACTTTGGTGGCCACGGTGATGAGGTCTCGGATGATGCTGCCGACTCGACGCCATTTTTGTTGTTTAGCTGCTCTTTCACGAAACTGCTCAGGCCATTTCTCAGATAAACTCATGCATCACTGGTCAACTGCGCGCAACAGATTGTAGGCTCCGGCTCCGAGCGCAAGGCAAAGCTTATTAAGTACTCATCGTTGATGATGGGAAAGCGTTCGACTCCGATGTCACTTCTCATTTCGCTGTGAAATTGTTCGCTGGCTTCGTGATAGTGATACAGTTCAATGACATCGACTGGATCTTCACCGAGGTTCGTCCAGTAGGTTTCGACTTCCAGTCCATTATGAGAAGTGGCTGTCCATGCTTATCGATACTGCATCGAGTCACACGATAGTTGCAGGTGAGTGAATCTTGGGCACTTTCGCACAGGCCTAGCACCGTGTCAGCGTTGACGTTTGCTGTGTCCATGCGGATGAGTACGGAATGTTTTACTTCAAGTTTTTTTGAGTAACTTAAAGTTACGCTTCAAAAAGGCCGGGGTGTTCTTCTGGCAATGTTGGACTCCTGGCAGCAGTTCGTGGTGTAGCAAAAAGCCTTCCTTACCCAAATTACTCATGATAGGGGCTAATCCGTCACAGCCTTTGTAGGTGCGCCCAACATTTTCGAGATGGCTCCCCGTGTTGTCTGACCTCGCTTGGAATTTCTTCAAGCCCTAGAGTCAGAATAAAGCCCTCGCCTTCACCCTGTCGAAAGAGTTTAATGTCTTGATAGTCGTGTATTCTTGCTCAAACAGTCTGAACTGAGAGCTGTGTATATCGACGTCAAAGATACGATCAGACCTAGCTCCACTGGTTCCTTGAAATGATTTTTCAAGTTGAAGAGCTCTTGAGAGCTGCTTTGTAACGAGAATGAGTTCGCGTTGGATGTTGATGTTATCGTTCGTGAGTTTTATAACTAGATAACCCATTGGGTGTTTGCGCAAACAACTCTTAACCTCGAAACAAGGTGAGTTCCCGAACTTTTTGACCACCTCACTCACGAAGTCAAGATTAGGACTTATTGAAGTGGTATCGCTTTGGACACGAGTAAAAATTCCGACATTTCTCTTATTCTCCCATTCTGCGTGCTTGCAGCGAGGCCTTGGCTGCGGTATTTGTCGACACGATGAAACAATTCACACTCTTATTACTCGCAACTTTCTGCGCAATCTTCACTGCTTGCGGCCAGCAAAAGCCCTCAGTCCCCAAAAAAGACTCAAACTCGAAGAAAGACATTCGCATCATCATCCACACCGACAAAGGTGATATCGAAGCCGCTATCTTTGCTTCGAAAACCCCAATCACTGCCGCCAACTTCCTCAACCTTGCCAATCGCGGCTATTACAATGGTGTGAAATTCCACCGTGTCATTCCTAACTTCATGGTCCAAGGCGGTGACCCGACCGAAACTGGCCGCGGCGGACCTGGCTACAAATTCGAAGATGAATTTGTCAACGAGCTCAAGCACGACAGTGCGGGCACATTCTCGATGGCAAATGCAGGGCCCGGCACGAATGGATCTCAATTCTTCATTACACACAAAGCCACTCCCCACCTCGATCGACGCCACACAGTGTTTGGCAAAGTCACTAAGGGACTAGACATCGTGAACAAAATCACAGGGAAACTCTCTGGTCCAGGTTGGAAGACCGATGGAGTAGGCAGCACAATTACCTCTATCGAGATCCTCGACAATTGTGATGCGCTCTACAAATCACAATCACAGCGCATCGCCGATTGGAATACCGTGCTCGATGTCCGCTACCCACGCAAAGGCAAGTAGAACTAGCCACTAACGACCACTCAATAAGCTCAGGAGATACTCCTGAGCTTTCTTTTTTCACCTCTAACGCATATTGGGAATGACATTTGGCTACACTCTCCTAGACTTAACCGCGTAATGCCAATCTGGATGCCACCCATCATCGCCTTCTTGCTAGGCTCTATCCCCTTCGGACTGCTCATAGCGAAGTCCCAAGGCATCAACATACGCGAGCATGGCTCAGGCAACATAGGAGCCACCAATGTGCTTCGCGTTGTTGGAAAGAAATACGGAATCACCTGCTTTGTTCTAGATTTTCTCAAGGGCATGATTCCATCCCTTCTCGGCATTAGCCTCATTCAATATGCTGGCCAAGGTCAGTCCATGGTGATTAGCGCCATCTCACAACTCGGCACCACACTACCTAACTCTGAGTCCACAACTGCTCAAACTATGCAGTTAGTCACAGGTCTCTGCGCTATACTTGGTCACAACTATTCCCCATGGGTGAACTTCAAAGGCGGTAAAGGCATCGCCACCTCAGCCGGTGTATTTTCAGCATTTATGCCAGCAGCCATTCCAATACTGATTCTGCTTTGGTGCCTGTTCTTTTTCACAACCCGCTACGTCTCTGTCGCTAGCATCGCGGTCTCGATTGCGCTTCCGCTCACCGTAATCTCAGGATCATGGTTCCACGGTAAGATCGCTGACGGGAGTTGGAATAAGCCTCTCTTCTTCTTCTCAGTTTTCATCGGCGCTATGGCCGTGTGGAAGCACCGCTCTAACATCGTTAAATTGATGAATGGCACTGAGAACCGCTTCACTCCAAAAAGTAAAAAAACCTAAGCCATGCCATTCGATTCATCCCAATCCGCAGTTGTACTAGGTTCTGGCTCATGGGGCACAGCCCTAGCAATGGTGCTTTCTGAGCACTTTTCTAAAGTCACACTCATTGGCCGAAATATTGATCAGTGCGCCGAAATTAACGGATTTCACACCAACGCAAACTACCTGCCACGCATTGAACTACCGAAAAACATCCAAGCTTCCGTCGATTATAAGGATGCCATCGGTGCCTCCCTCATCCTCTTTGTTCTGCCCACTTCAGCGACGCGCTCTGCCGCAACTGAGCTTGCCTCTATTGGGATATCTGCCGAGGTCCCTCTTGTTTCGTGCTCCAAAGGTATTGAACGAGGCTCAGGAATTCGCATGAGCGAAATCATCTCCGAACTCTTGCCGCACAACCCAATAGCAGTCCACTCAGGACCAACGCACGCTGAAGAAGTCTCAACTCATCTCGCATCTGCGGCAGTAGTCGGCTCCACTAACAACAATCTAGCAGAAGACCTACAAGCTGTCTTCACCACAGCGTACTTCCGCACCTACACCAGCGATGATGTAGCCGGTATCGAACTCGGTGGAGCGCTCAAGAATGTCTTCGCTATTGCAGCTGGGATTATCTCTGGAATCGGTCTTGGTGACAATGCTATCGCTGCGCTCGTCACACGCGGACTAGCAGAAATGACCCGCTTAGGCATCGCTCTCGGTGGCAGACCCGAAACTTTTTCCGGCCTCTCTGGTATTGGTGACCTCATGGTGACTTGTTATTCACCCCATTCACGCAACAACCGCGTGGGCAAAGCTCTCGGTAGTGGTGAGACTCTAGAAGAAGTCACCGAACGACTAGGAATGGTTGCCGAAGGTGTTCCCAACACCCTCTCGATCCATGAAGCTGCACGTAAACATGGGATCGAAACCCCTATCATTGATGCCGTCTATCAGATCTTATATGAGGATAAATCAGCCCAGGAAGCTCTCGTTGACCTTCTCACAAGAGACCTTAAGCCTGAAATGGGCTAAAACTCACATCACATTTCTCACAGACACAAAAAAGCGAAGCCTTTTTGGGCTTCGCTTTTTTGTGTAATAAATACACCCGAAGGGAGTCGAACCCCTAACCTCCTGATTCGTAGTCAGGCGCTCTATCCAATTGAGCTACGGGTGCTTTTGAAACACATGCTGTGTTGCGGTGCGGGCGCAGAAAACCACAAGACCCACTGTCCGTCAAGGAAACGCTGCACTTTTTTTATTAGGTAATCTGAAGTATTCTCCGCAACACCCTAGCCACGAAGTATCTAGATACAAATATCTTTGTTCTATTTACCCAATACCAAGAGAGCCTAGAACGAAGACTCTTCGATGAATCCTTCCAGCTTTCTGCATCACTCTACAAATTTAGTGGGAAATTTGGATCACACAGATGAGTTTTAGGTTGAAAACCCCGCAAATTCACGGCACTGATCAAGCATGTTAACGATTCGCAACCTCACCAAAACAATTGGTGGGAGAACTCTCTTTGAAGAAGCCAAGATGACCATCAACTGGGGTGAGCGCGTTGCCCTCGTCGGTCCCAATGGCGCTGGCAAGTCCACCCTCTTCCGCATCATCTTGAATCAAGAAGACCTTGATTCTGGTAAAGCCGACATCGATGAATATGCGATCACTGGTTACCTAGCACAGGAATCTGGTGACCCAGGTCCAGAAACTATCCTTGAACTGGCAATTGGTATCACACCTGAAATGGCCCACGCGATCAAAACCATGCGCGAGTGTGAGGCTGCAGGCACCACAGAAAAACCTGAATTCGCCGAAGCCCAAGACACCTTCGACGCCAACAATGGCTACGCTCTAGAGCCTAAAGCTAAGAAAATTCTCGCAGGTCTAGGCTTCAAACAAGAGCAAGTCAACGAGCCAGCTAACACCTTCTCTGGTGGTTGGATCATGCGTGCGAACCTAGCCCGGCTCCTCGTCCAAGAGCCAGATCTTCTGATGCTTGATGAGCCTACTAACCACCTTGACCTCCTCTCTCTCATCTGGCTCCAGCGCTATCTCCAGAATTACCCTGGCGCATTGCTTGTCATCTCTCACGACCGTGACTTCATGGACGAGATCATCGAGACAGTCTATGAGATCGATGAGCTAAAGCTCGTTTCCTACACTGGCAACTACAGCTCTTACGAGACACAGCGAGAGAAACGCTACGACCAAAAAGTCCAACGTTACCGTGCTCAGAATAAAGAAGTCGAACGCATCCAGGAATTCGTTGATCGCTTCCGCAATGTTGGTTCAAAGTCTTCACAGGTGAACGAGCGCATGAAGATGATCGCTAAACTCAAAGCTGAGATCGTCAAGCCAATGGCACCTCGCAAAGTTTTCCGCTTCAACATCCCTGAGCCGCCACGCTCTAACCAGATTCTAGCAGAACTCGATGGTGTGCGTAAAGCCTACGGCGAAAAAGTCATTTACGACAAAACAGACTTCATCGTCGAGCGTGGCGACCGCACAGTACTCGTCGGCCCTAACGGTGCCGGTAAATCTACCTTGATGAAAATCATCGCAGGCTTCGAAGATATCCAGGAAGGCACATGCAAACTCGGCTACGCGACTAAGATGGGTTACTTCTCCCAGCACCGCGCACTCACACTCAATGAGTCAAACACGGTGCTCGACGAAGTAATGGCAGCCAACCCTGAGCTACGCGAAGATGAAGCCCGCTCCATTCTTGGCTCCTTCCTCTTCCGCAAGAACGATGTACTCAAGCGTGTACGCGTACTCTCTGGTGGTGAAAAATCACGACTCAACTTGGTCAAATTCCTCGTTGATCCACCGAACCTCCTCCTTATGGATGAGCCGACTACCCACCTTGACTTGCTCTCCATTGAAGCACTAGTTCAGGCGCTCAAATCCTACAAAGGAACACTACTCTTCATCTCCCACGATGTGCACTTCATTCGCACCCTCGCGGAAACTACAGTCCACGTTGCGGACGGTAAGCTCACCAAGTACAGCGGCGGCTACGACTATTTCCTAGAGAAGTCCGGCCTCAACGACGATCGCTCAGCGGTGACTTCCTAAAACCACATCAAAAACATTTCTCAATGGGAGCTCACTACGAGCTCCCATTTTTGTTGCTCGAAACTAATGAATCAGTTGATTCAAGAGACAGTCAAAGGTTGACCATGGAAACGATCACGGCTATCACCAATGGCGATGAGCAAATCTGCATCTGAATATCCCGTAATGATTGCTGGCACTGGTAGCTATGTGCCTGAGAAAGTTGTCACCAACGCCGACCTTGCGAAAGTTATTGATACCACCGATGAGTGGATCACATCGAGAACTGGCATCAAGCAACGCCATATCGCTGCTGATGGCGAGTTTACTTCTCACCTTGCCACAAATGCTGCTAAAAAAGCGCTTGAGCAATCAGGCATCGCAGCTGAAGACATACAGCTCATCATTGTAGCTACCATTTCACCTGACACTATCACACCGGCAACGGCGTGCTATGTTCAGCATAACCTAGGAGCGAATAAAGCAATCGCGTTTGATATCTCAGCCGCTTGTTCCGGCTTCCTCTATGCTTTGAAATTGGCGAAGCGCATGATTTCTGACGGAGCATTCAAAAATGCCCTCATCATCGGAGCTGAGAAGCTCTCCTCATTTGTAAACTGGGAAGACCGCAATACTTGCGTGCTCTTCGGTGACGGAGCTGGAGCTGCAGTGCTTCGCCGTTCAAAAGAAGGTGAAGGCCGCATCTTAGCGACTGAAATGGGAACTGATGGCAAACACACTGGCATCCTTAACATCCCAGGTGGCGGCTCAGCCTGCCCTACCACTCCAGAAAATGCTGCTGAAAAGCTCGCTTCTCTCAACATGTCTGGCCGCGAAGTATTCAAACTCGCCGTCAACGCCATGAAGCAAGCTTCCGAGGCTGTGATTAAGCGCGCAAACCTTACTGCGGATGACATCAAACTCGTCATCCCGCACCAAGCGAACCTTCGCATCATCGATGCCATCGCTGATCGACTCACCATTCCGAACGAAAAAGTCTTCGTCAACCTTCACAAGTACGGCAACACCTCAGCTGCAGCTGTTGCCATCGCTCTCGATGAAGCGCACCGCGAAGGCCGATTCGAACGCGGCGACAAGATTATCTTAGTCGTCTTCGGCGCCGGCCTCACCTGGGCCGCTACCGCAATCGAGTGGTAACTTCTTCCCCACTTGCAAACCCTTCTGAAACTTCGCATAATCATCTTATGCGAAGTTCTTTTTTGTTAGCTTGTCTCACATTTTCGACTAGATGCTTTGGCTCGGACACACTTGATGCACCGAACATGGATGCGCTAGTAATCGATCAAGTACCCATCCACGAGCTCGCATGTGGCCCCGTTGCCCTACTCAATGCCTACCGATTCAGCTCGAACGACTGGAGAGCCTCTACTCAGAAAATAGCTGGAAGCCCGCAGGAAAATTTCCACTACTTCACCAAGACTTATTGCTCGCGATTTTCACGCAATGCATACATGAAGAGACGATGGGATGATAAAAATGGCATTCGCCCAGATGACCTAACTGAAGCCATCAACGAGCTACACAAAAAAGCTCAACTCCCAACTATCTCGCTCAAACGACTCTTTCTAAAGAACAAGCAAAGCCACCAAGAATTACTGGTGAAGCTCCATACTCAGATCGCGAGCTCCATCCATCACGGATTCCCCCCACTGCTCTCAGTATCGAGGTTTGCCAGAATCAACTCGCCCAGTGGAGGACACAGATGGGCGGTGGTTAGTAGTCACTTTATAACGATCACCAGCATCCCTAAGATTCTCGAAAAAAATCCAAAAAGTTTCAGTTTCGGCTATGCCGACCCGTGGAGAGGAAAGAAAAGCAACAGTCAGTTTATCATTAGCGAGTCAACATTTTTCGCCAATGACATCACAAACCGCAAGGACAAGAAGCTTCACAAAAACCCAACACTAGTGGTGCCTAAAAGCTCTCTTGGTGTAGGGGCTGGCTTAGTGAGTTCTAATACCGCTCAGGTAGTAGCGGTGACACACTTGATAGTAGCAGATTCAGCACCCGCTACCATGATCAAGCCTCAATGACCTAAAATTCTCCGTGCCACTGCAGGTAAATATTAGAGAAGTTTGAGCCACCGGAGATATCACCAAACGCTGATGAGGACTCGTACATTCCGGAACGATGGTGAATACCATAACCTAACCAAAGGTCTTCAAGTTTGTTAGATTTAAACACATCTCCAACATTGAGGTCCAAGCTGAGATCTAGGTAGTTCATCAATTTACTCTCATCGAAACCTTTTTTCTCTAACTCGGTGCTCTCGTAGTATGTAAGTGAATCTGCATAGGAGATTCCCTCCGCGATACCAAGACGCAATCTCCAAGGAGTCGGGAATGTGTAGAACCCTTTGAATGCTAACACCCACTCTGTTGAAGAATCCTGGACATCCGATGAGTAATGGTAAGAAAAACCTGGAGTGATGTACATTTCGATAGGTACTCCAAAAATGCTATCTGCAAGTGGGTGCCCGTAGAAAATAGAAGTCACGTTGACATCAGCGCCATCGTCAGTCTTGTGCTCACCAAAGATCATGTTTTGGAAATCCGATGATGTGCCCCAGCCTTGGGAAAGACGCCAATATGATTTCGCTTCCAGCGTGCTCACCTCAGCTCGTTCACCTTCATCATAAAACCCGAAACCTAAATAAAGCTCGTAAGCAAAATCATCTTCGACCGCACGGCTCTTAGATGCCTCTGATCCAAGCCAAGCACCTTCGACTCGACCTTCGATGTGGAGGTTGCTGACCACGTGGCGACGAGCCTTGAATCGAGCACGCGCTTCGATTCCCTCATTGAGATCGTAGGTGTTCACACCATAGTAGTGGGAGTTAAACTCTGAACCCGTGAAACGGAGCTCCAACTCAGGAAAGAACCTCCAGTTAGGTTTTCTGTAGTCGCCAGCCCAACGTGCAGCAGAATGGAATCTTCCTTGCGGATCACTGAGAATATCAAATTGTAACTGAGATTGCTCATCGAGTTTCCAGAACGCCTGCAAGCCCATGTCTAAAGTATTGCCATTCACCTCGTCGACAAACTCAGTGGGAATATCCGTAAATCTGTGACGTGCCAGTGCATTGAATCCATACTTATCACCTTCCCAGAGTTTCACACCGCCGTAGTCACCACGGAGGAAGAAACGCTCACCTTCGTAGTAGAATAACGGGAAGATATCTGAAGTCGTTTTATCATCAGACGCATAAGGCACACTAGCTGAGCGCACCGCAATCGCGACACCCCACTCAGGTAATAAATCTTCCCCAGTTGAAAACTCAACAGGCGTCTTAGACGTGTCCTCTAGGCTTGCTGGTAAATCACCAGCAGTCAGGAATCCTGAACACAAAAATGGTAGGAGAGTTAGCGTTGCTTTATTCACGCTTGAATTGCTAAAGAAGTCTCCACTGATAGTCAACGGCTAGTTAGCTCTAGGAGCTAACTAACTCGCTAATGATCTGTGTTTTCTAACCAAATATCATCCAGATTCCAATCCTGGTGTGTTAAAAAAGAGAATAATTTATAGAGATTTTGGATAGTCTAGCTTAGGCCGAATGGCACTCGGATAAGCGGGTTGTTCGTTGATCTGTGACTTCTTAAAATTCACTTAAATGCCTATTCAATAGGTGCGGGAAACCCAGTTATCAAGTATGTATTGGTGTGAAACAAAAGACACCCTTTCTAACTGGATTCCCCACGAAGCTTTATGGCCGTTTGGCTCGTAGAAATCTAGCCCTTCTCGCAGCTAAACGCCATGCAGTTTGTGAAGGGAACATGCTCGATATCGCGCAACAGCTTCGTGATGAAATTGATCCAAATATTCTAGAAAAACACAGCTCAACAAAACGAGTCCGCGACTATCCTCACCCTTT
>CAXMPP010000014.1:0-23303 GCA_964195395.1 uncultured Thermodesulfobacteriota bacterium | reverse complement strand
GAAGATATAGTAGGGCTCGATGGAGTGAAGAAATGGTTGCGGCAGGATATTTCTCTGTGGAATCAAGGTGAGTTGGAAGCTATGCCGATGGGTTACCTAGTATGTGGGCCGGTGGGTACGGGGAAGACCTATCTAGCAGAATGTTTGGCGGGCGAGGCGGGGGTGCCGGTGGTGACGATGCGTAATTTCCGTGACAAGTGGGTGGGCTCTACCGAGGCTAATCTTGAGAAAATATTCACATTACTGCATGCTTTAGGCCGTTGTATTGTTTTTGTCGATGAGGCGGATCAGGCTTTAGGCAAGCGTGACAGTGGCTCTGGTGACTCGGGGGTATCATCGCGTGTGTATTCCATGATGGCAAAGGAGATGTCGAATACCCGTAATCGAGGGAAGATTATGTGGGTGTTAGCATCGAGCCGACCAGATTTGATTGAAGTTGATCTCAAGCGTCCTGGGCGTATCGATGTGAAGATTCCTTTGTTTCCATCTCTTAGCTCGCAGGAGGGATTCTCTCTTATCCGTGCTTTGTGCAAGCGAAAGGGAGTGGTGCTGAATGAGGCTGATTTCAGTGAGTTCGAGGGGGTGATTCCGCCGTTGCTCACAGCAGGTGCTGCCGAGACGCTGGCGGTGAAAGCATACAGGGTGAAAAAGACTGAGAGTTTGACGGATAAAGAGGCGCTAATGGCATGCCTGAGAGAATACAGGCCACCCGTTTCTCTAGAGACTTTGCGTTTCCAAATGCGGATCGCCGCGGATGAGGCGACGGATGCGAGCCTCGTCCCATCTGAAGTGGTAGAGATGCTGAAATAGTGTTTTAGAGCTCCGCTGACGGACCATTTTCTGGAAAATGGAACACTTTAAACGGTGATTACGTGCGGATCTTTCAGAAAAAATGCATTTTTTTCACATTTCTGAAAAGTCCATGGAAGTGTTGATGTTTCGGGGCTTGTTGCGTTTGGAACTCTAAATGTTGGGTGGGATTGAGGTCCGTCGTCTTAAAAAAGATTTGCGCCAGTGTGTTACCGCCCCTAGAAGTCGCCCCCCGAGAGGGAATTGGGACTTGTTGGTAGTCAACATTCCATGAACTAAACCTAACAATTTATCAGCAATGATTATGACGAGCGTACTTTTTAAGACAGCAATGGGATTGGTAGCGAGCGCTGCTTTTTCTAGTTGTGCACTGCAGGCCGATGCGGCCACAAGTTCTAAGAAAGTGGAGAAGGGGATGCCACATGCCCCTTGTTCCAAACTAGTAGCGAAAGATACTGGGCGTACTAAAGATAAGCACGGGATGGTGACTTATAAGGATAGTGAGCGTCGTCGCCACGTCCGCACGACCTCCTATTCGCACATGGAGAACGAGCCTGGCGCTCCTGGAAAGATGAATGCTGCAGGAACAACTCTTATATTTAATAATAAGGTGCGCAGTGCTGCCGCCGATTGGTCGGTTTATCCTTTGGGTACGAAGTTCCGTATCAAGGGGCTACCCTACCTTTATGTAGTGGATGACTATGGTTCTTCTCTAGCAGGAACAAACACAATCGACATTTATAAGCCGACTCTATCGATGATGCGAAAGTGGGGGAGTCGCAATGTGGAAGTGACTGTGGTGCAATGGGGGAGTTATGAGCGCAGTCGCCGCCTTCTCTCAGGTCGCAGAGGTTATTGGCATTGTAAGAAAATGCATTCAGCCATCGTAAAGAAGCTGAATACTGGAAAGTATGCCAAGCTGGAAGACTCTGTCCTCTTCTAGAAAAATAATTTTCGGCCCTTCATGGTGAAGGGCTAAATCATAGCAGATACTGCCGCTCTGGATTATTCTAGAGCGGCAGTATTTTTTGTAGAGAGAGGACTTCCTCCAGCCTTGGCAAGTGAAGGCTCATTGGATATGAGTTCTTTTATGTTGAAAGCAGAGAGGGCTGAGTGGGTGATGCATCGGTTGGAAGAGCTCTATCCGGAGACTCCAATCCCGTTAGATCACAAAGATCCATACACTTTGCTGATAGCAGTCTTGCTCTCAGCTCAGTGCACGGATGCAAGGGTGAATACCGTCACTCCTGCTCTTTTTGAGTTAGCTGACAACCCGTCAGATATGGCTCAGCGCGCCGCCGAGGATATTCAGGCCATTATCCGGCCCTGTGGATTGTCTCCAAGAAAGTCTAAGGCCATTGCTGGTCTATCCAAGATTTTGATGGAAAAGCATAGTGGTGAGGTACCGCAAGATTTTGCTGCGCTGGAGGCATTGCCTGGGGTGGGTCATAAGACCGCCTCGGTGGTGATGGCTCAAGCATTTGGGGTGCCAGCTTTTCCCGTGGACACACACATCCATCGGCTCGCCCAGCGGTGGAAGTTGACCGATGGAAAAAATGTCGAGAAGACCGAAGCCGACCTTAAGAAGCTCTTCCCCAGCGAGAAGTGGAATAAGCTTCATTTACAGATTATTTTTTATGGTCGTGACGCCTGCACCGCACGTGGCTGTGATGGGACTGTTTGTGGGTTTTGCACCACACTTTTTCCGAGGAGAAAATCGGCAGTCGTTACCAAAAAATAGCAAGAAACACCCTGTGTTTAGTTAACTTTGTTTAACTGTCACTAGCTGTTAGGGGGGATGGCAGATTTTTTTTCGTAAGGTATACGACCGATTGAAAACTGTGTAAGTCTCGTATCTTAAGCAAATTTCACGGGTTCTAGGGCATAAGTCGCTGTTGGCTACGAATGTTTCCTCAAATTGCTTCTTTACTAGGGGCGATCGATTAGGAGAATCACCAATCTAATATGATTCAATAGATCATTTAGACACACACACCTAGACTCACGAACACACGATAAAACTATGAAAAATCTTTCGCCTCGACCGCTTAGAACAGCTGGAATTACCCTCTTCACAACATTGGTAGCAACCGCACCATTGTTTGCTCAAGACTCGGCCTCAAAAATCAAAACAAGTGCATTGGACGACTACCTCATGAATGGTGGTCCGTTGACCCTTTTTATTGTAGCAGTGGGTTTGCTCTCTCTCATCGGCTTGAGCGTGTATAACTTTATCAACCTAGGTAAAGCGAGGTTCGCACCTGAATACATCAAAGCCGCTCTCCATTATCACATTGTTAATTGCCGCGTTCGTTCCGCGATCGAGCTTTCGGCATCACACCCGAGTTACCTTGGCCGTATGCTTGCGTACTCTCTTCCAAACATCGACGCTACTCAGCCAGAAAATCTTGGCCGTGATAGCGTTGAAGATGCGATTGCGGACTTCTCAATTAACGAGAATCGCAAGCAGATGATCTGGATCAACCTCATCTCCCTCGTAGCTCAGGCCGCACCGATGATGGGACTTTTCGGTACAGTTTTTGGTATGATTGCAGCCTTCGCTACATTGAAGGAAGCTGGTGCAGATCCATCTAAGCTTGCTGGTGATATCTCGGTCGCGCTCCTTACAACAATGTGGGGTCTCGTTATCGCGATTCTCTCAGTGATCGCTTACTTCTTCTTCAAGTCACGTTACAACAACCTTGTAGCTGATTGTCACCAAACAGCTGAGGAGCTTCTCAATGCTTCTGTACAAACAGTGAATGGTGAAGCGCATCTCGCTAAGATTCCTGAAGGTCTTGCCGTTTAAGCCTTTGATAAGGCGACACGAATGGTGGTGCAGTGACTTTATGAAGCTGTGCCAGGTCTCCTAAAATCGTAATTACGAACCAGGAATTTCAATGTCAAATAAACTAAGATCGCTCAACGGTAAAGCAGACGAAGAGTTGAAGATGGACATGTCACCTATGATTGACATGGTTTTCTTACTACTCATTTTCTTCATCGTGGTATCCACACCGATGGTGGTGAAGATGGATGCTAAGGTGAAACCCTCTGTAGCCTACAATGCGAAACAGCCTGAAGATAAGCATGGGCGGATTGTCGTCAACGTGCGCTCCGATGGAACTATCTACCCAGTCAATGTGGAGGATGGCGTATTAGAGACTGCCGAAGATATCACTGAATACGTTAAAAAGCTCAAGAAAAAGTATGACAACCAAGGTTTTGATCCACGTCTTCACCTTCGTGGTGATAAGAACTCAGTGTTCAAGCATTCACGCAAGGTGATAAAGGCTGCAGCTGCGGCCGGTGTTGATAGTGTTATTTTCTCAGCATACGACTTCGAAAATAAGAAAGCCCAATAAAACTTTAGAATATTATGTCCAGACGCAAAAAAGGACTCGTTCCAGAAGATGATGAACCAGAATTGGACATCTCGTCATTGATTGACGTGTGTTTCCTACTTCTCATTTACTTCATGGTGACGGCGACTATTCAACCACGTGAGAGTGACCTCGGCATGACTTTGCCGTCTTCACAAACCACCGACACTCCGCCAGATCTTAAGCCGATGCTTATCGATATTAAAGACGATGGATCCATCGTCGTGAATAAAGATGAGCCTCTCGATCTCGCGGCATCAGGCCCGAAGCGCAATTTGCCGCTTTTGGAGCAACGACTTCAGATCTATAAAGATGGAGCATCTGCTGCGAACGAGGAACCACTTGTTCAAGTGGCAGTGCGTGATGAAGCATCTCAACAAGCGGTCATTGACGTGCTCAACTGCCTCGTTGGTTTAGAAATTCAGAAAGTCACCTTTACGGATTTCTCCAATAAATAATTTGCACATTTTGCTAATGAACTCATGCGTAGTAGCGTTATACTACTACCACTATTAGCAATAGTGCCTTTTCAGGGCGCTTTCCTCGGATTGCGCCCTTTTATTTAAAAACTCATTTTTTCTACACACCTATGAAAACTCATCACTCTTTAACAATGGCCATCACCTTGGCTGGGGCGTCACTCGTTGGCATGACTCCAACCCAGGTCAGAGCTCAAGACATCCAAGAAGCGGTACCACTAGGTATCCAAGCGATGCGTGAATCCCAATGGGAAAAAGCGCAAGGAATTTTCGCTGGAATTGTTGAAGCCTACGGCGATCGCGGTAAGCGTGTTTTTGGCGGACGTTTCGGTGTCATTTATTACAACAAAGGTTTTGCGGAGCTTAAGATGGCAGCGAAACTTCAACGTCTTGGAGGCGAGGAGAATCTAGGCAAGGCGGGTGAGTATCATAGCCTAGCGAAAGATTCTTTTACACAATGTTATAAAGTCCCGTCGGATGACAGAGGTAAGAATCCTTACCACAAGAAGTCACTTCTTTATAAAGGCCAAGCACTGCAGGCGTTAGAGGAGTACCAAGAGGCCATCGGGAGTTATAGGAAGTTCCTTGCCGAGCGAGAAGCGCGCGATAAGTACAGCCCCGGGATGTTCAACATCAATATGGCGATTTGTCACTTCAAGATCGAAGAACCACAGATCAAGGAAGGAATAGCATTCTTTGAGACAGCCCTGAAGAATAAAGACCGTTGGAAAACTCCGAATGCGGCTATTGTCTCAGCATTTCAGGCTCTCACAAAGGCTGTGATCACCGCCAAAAATGAGCGAGCTCTCGTTGATTTTCTCAATCAAAACCGCTCATCCATAACTCTGCGACCCTATCAGATGGTGCAGTTTGGGCCCTTTTTCCAAAAGCTGGCGACGGAAGCTCTCGCTGCTGACATGCAGCAGGCTGCCTATAATCTGTTCGCATTGATTCCTGGAACTGAGGTGGCTTTGTCCGACCTAACTGGGATTAAAGAAAAGCTCGCGCTTTACCCTCGTCAAGGAATCAAGGATGGATTTGATCTCATCTATAAAGACCAGATTAATAAGTGGTACAGCGATTTAAGAACTAAAGATCGTTCCGGCGATCCTCCAGAGGTGTTAGCTCTCACCGCCTTGGCCTTCACTCACGAATCAAACGGTAACACGCGCGGCGCATTCGGAGCGTATGAGCAGCTAGAGCTCTACTTCAACAAATCACGTCGCCGCGAGAAAAATCTATACAGTCTCGTGCGTACAGCGTCAGTGATCAGCGAGGTTCTTACTACGGAGCGTTATGGTCAGATCTTTCTCAAGAGTTTCCCGCAGAGTGACTACTGTGATTCAGTGCGTAACATGATGCTCTCCTCGCTCTTCGCGGCTGGTGAGTATGATATGTGTGAGTTGGTTGCTGATAAGATGATTGGGGAGTTGCCGAAGCCGTCCGTCCAGCACGATATTTGTTTACACGTCCTCGGTGGTTCTAAATTCTACCTCGGCAAGTTCGCTGAAGCGCATCCGTACTTGGAGGAACACCTCAAGCTATATGAAGAGAGTAAATTCCGCCTTGCTGCGAGTTACTTTCAGGCCTCCAACTTATCTCAGTTGCAGATGTGGGAGCAAGCCGGCGTAAAGCTCGATGCCTTCCTTAAGACATATCCCGATCCAGTCGAGAACATGTTCATGCCATTCGCGCTTTATGATCGAGCAAACGTGCATTTCTCTGAGAGTGAGTATGTGCCAGCATTAGTGAATATCGAACGTATCGAGTCAGAGTTTAACGGTTCCAATATCGAAGATGTAGCATACAACCTTAAGGGTAATATACTTCAGAGTCAGGATAAACGCGACGAGGCCAAACAGTACTACATCAAGGCATTAGAACTCTCTAATCGCCGTGACAACGTGGTCGTTCAAGGCGAAGCTCTCTACTTCCTCGTAGCCCTACTCGGTACCGAGAAAATCGGTAAGGAGCCTAATCCTAATATGAAGGATGCTTTGCCATTCTATGACCAGTTCTGGAAAGGATACCAAAGTTCTCCATATAAAGCGCAGGTCGCCGTTGCTGGTGTTCCAGCCTTGATTGAGGCGGGCCGTTTTGATGAAGCATTGTCGAATGTTCAGGGGGTGATAGCTGAAATTGCGAAGCTTGAAAACCCAGCAGGCTTGGAAGGAGCTATCGGTTCCTACACCAAGTACTACCTCATTGCCCAAAAGACAAAAGGTGTCAAGCCGTCGGATGCTGCAGACAAACTGAAGGACCATTACTATACCTTCCCTAATATCGACTCTAAAGACATCCGCACACTTGCGATGCTCCGCATCGCTGTGATCGGAGTGTATGAAGATAGTCTGAAGACCGCGAAGAAGGAGGGCGATGAGGCTCTAGTGAGCCGTAATCAGTCTCGTATCAACATTGCATTCAAGGAATTGAAGACTACTTATCCTGTGGAGAAACTCACCAACTTTGTTCTTGTTCGTGTCGGTGATTACCTACGTACGAAATCCACGGCGCCACGTCAGGCTCTACCCTATTATCAGGAGCGCTTGAAGCGTCCTCAGGTCAATGGCCGTTCTATCGCAGAGTTTGGTATCGCCGATATCTATGGTAAAGCTGGCAGTAAAGATGAGATGACTACAGCCATCAAAATGATGCAAGATGTTATCAACCAGAAAGATAGTAGTAAGGAGAATCGTGACAAAGCGAGTTCTCGCATTGTTCAAGTCTATGCTAAGCAGGGGAACTGGGATAAGGCGATTGAAGAAGGTATACTCTATATGAAGAAGTACACTAGAGAACGCACAACTGTGCAACAAATCCTGGCTCAAGCATATTATGAGAAAAAGAACTACCTTAAGTGTATCTCGATAAATTCAAATTTAGCTGGAAACAATAGATCTAACTGGGATGTCTCAGTGCCTGCAATGGATCGCGCTACCGAACTTATGTGGGATCATGGTACTGCTGCAAAGGACGGCAGATCGAAACAGCAACTGGCATACGAAGTGGCTGGTCGTTACCTCCAGTCATCACGAGCTGCATTTGATGAGCATAAAGATGAGATGTCTGAAAATGTCCGTACCACATGGAAACGTATTGATGCACGAGTGCTGAAATGGGAAGATAGCGGGAAAATCCAAACCTTTGCGGAGATGGAGAAAAATGATAAGTAGTCCAGTATTGATTGAATCCATAATCTATGGCGCCGCAAATTAAGAACTTCTGAGCGCCAACTAACAAAAAAATTTAAGAAATAATATGAAATTACTCACAATGCTCATGGCGGTCATCATTGGCTTAACCATGTATGTCTCAGCGCAGCAACCGAAGCGAGTTGCGATAGAAGGTACCCTCATTATGCCTGATGGAAAATACGAAAAAGTTTACCTCATGGGAGCGTCTAAAACTATTATTTACTATGTAAATAATATTAGGGCTGTGGATACTAGCAGTAAGCGCCGCAGCGCTGTTGCTTCGATCTACCTCACGGAGCCGAAAGAATACACTGAGGCAATGTCGCTTTTTGAAGACCGAAAGTATAGCGAAGCTCACACCAAGTTTGGTGAAGTGATGGTGCGTTACAAAAAGTTCCAACCACTCAAAGATAACCACTACACGCTCGCTGGTTTTTATCAGCTCGAATGTCTTCGTAAGCAGTTAAAAACAGAGGAACTCGTAAAGGCCGTGGCCGACTACCGCACGGAGAACTTGATTCGTCCAGATCTCCTCAAGCAAGTGGAAGTGTATAAGTTTTGGGAAGCTGTGAACTCGAAGTCTTGGACGCGTCTTGATAGACTTGCAGGTGAGTGGAAAAACAAGCGTGTACCAATCTCTCAGCGCGCGCAAATATCCTACTGCCATGCTATGGCGCTAGAGTCGTTCGATCGCAAGACCGACGCTCTGAATATGTATGCTCAGGCAATGACGGCTGATTATTCAAAATCAGAAGAAATTCTACGTGAATCCGCACATGGAGCGCTTCGTGTGTACCTGTCTTTTCCTGAGGTGAAGACTGCGATGAAGCTATGGAAGAGCTCCGATGAAGATAAAAACTCATCTGGCTATCGTTTATTGGCTGAAGCGAATGCTCTGGCACGTCTCTACGGTAAGGCTGGCATGGGAGCTGGTGTAGCGCTTCCGGCTAAGTATGCGGAGTTTCTTAAGTTTACGACTGATGATGCCCCTGGTCTGAAGAAGTAAGTACCCGCAAAATTAATTGACTCATGCACCCGTTCCATTTTTTTGGACGGGTGTTTTTGGTTCATGACCATTTGTTTCATTTTTCGCTCTATGTGGTCTAAGAATTTCCCTGTGGTATAAGTTAAACTAGAAATGAATAAGCCAGTACAGATTTGGATCACAGCGGCATTGCTGGCACTGGCGAGCCCAGTGGCATGTGCTCTAGAAGCCGAGGACGCCCAGCTTCGCCGGGCCGTGAGTTTGATGCAGGATGAGAAATGGCAATTGGCCTATTCTGAGTTCTCTGAGATCGACGATGCTGTGCAAGCTGCTGGAGTTTCGGAAGGAGTATACGGTAAGCTCCTTTTTAGCATGGGGCTGTGTCAGATGGAGCTAGCGAAGGACAGTGGTGACGAGTTACGTGAGGGATTCTATCAGAAGGCACTCAAAGATTTTGAAAGATGCCGGAATTTCATTGGTTCGCCAGATGATGAAAATCCGTACGTCCGTCGCAGTCTTTTGCGCATGGCTATGTGCTATCAGGCGCTGAAGCAATTCGACGCAGCTTATGCAGCGTACGCGACATTTTTAGTGGAGCGAAATCAAATCAGTGATGTGTATGATCACGGTAGTCTGCTGTTGAATTTGATCACATGCTCATTGAGTCGGTCCTCACCTGTAGATGCCGAGGTTTTGAGCTATCTGCAGCAGGCTGTGGACGGGCGCAGACGTCACAAGATATCGACTGCATCACTCTGCAAAATTGTGCTAGATGTGTATGGGGCGATGGCTGGAAAATTTACTTCAGAGCAAGAGATGGTTGTCTTAGCTTGGTTGTCTGAGTTGACACCAAGTTTAGAAGATGACTCAGATGCATTTCTGACGGCACTGAGCAATACGGCTCAAAAGCTCTCTGATAATGGCAATGTAAAAAGCACTCAGTCCTTACTTAAGATCCTACCGTGGCTCAGTGCGCAGCCAATAGAGAAGCTAGATTTTTCAAGTTCTGCAGGGCGCGATCCGGTTCTAGTGGCGCTTTCGATAGAACAATACGCCTATACTCAAGCCGCACAGCAGCGCGGTAATCTACTCGGTCAACTCATCGAGCGTTTCCCTCAGTCGGCTAGAGTGTCAGAATGGTTGTATAGCTGCATTGTGGCGCATTTTGAGCTCGATCAAATCGAGCTGGCACGCACAGATGTAGCACTCTACAAATCTAAATTCCCAAATGGCGAATATCGAAACTCGATCGAATTACTAGAGCTAAGCAGCCTTTTCGATGCTGGCCAATATGCAGAGGCACTAACCTTGGCAGAGACTGACTCAGCTGGAGCTGAGAAGCAAAAGCAAGACCGACTTTATGTGATGGCTGGTTCGACTTGTTTTTTAGGTGAGTATGAGCGGAGTTTGAGTCTAGCTGATAAGTATTTGAAGATGTATCCATTGGGTGAGCACTTAGTGTCGGTGCAGTACTTTCAGGCGGTGAGCTACGCTCGATTGGGATACGCAGCGAAGGCTCGCTCTATTTTATCTGGAGTCACAGCTGGTGAAGTCAAAGACTATGCTCAATACGAGTTGGCGATGTTAGACTTCGAGTCAGCATCTTACGTAGCGGCTCAGAAGCGATTGGAAGAGATGCTGGAGTCAGAGTTAGTTCCCTCATTGCGAGCTCAAACGGGCTTACTCTCCGCTCGAGCTTCTGCAATTCTACGAGAGCGAGAGGTCGCTGAAATTTTGTATCTAGATGCGCTCAAATTGGCTAGTTCCTCCCACTTGCTGGAGCTGGAGCAAGAAATCATGTTCTATCTAATCGCCTTCTACGGACGTGAGAATGTTGCGGGAGAGCCCAACTTGGACATGGCAAAGTGCCTGCCGTACTACGACGCGTTTTTTCAGAAATTTTCGGATTCCCCCTATGCCACACAGGTGGCGTCTGTCGCAATTCCAGCCTTGAAGAATGCGGGTGAGATAGATCGTGGAATCAAGAGGCTCGAGCAGGTTCTTCAGTCTGCTTGTGATGCATCAAAGGAAGCTGGGATGGGTGATGCTGCGAGCGCTTTGATCTGGGCTAGAATTGACGCTGGAATGAAACTCTCAGAGCTCAAAAGACAGTACAGATCTCATGAGCCTTCAACTTTTGCCTTAGTGCAGTGGTTTGCTCTCATTGAAGTTTATGCTGCAGGTCTTGATCAAGCGCATTTAAGTTGGGGGCGTAAATTGCGCTATGATGCTACCTTACGCGCCATGTATGCCGAACTCTCACTGCAGGCCAATGAAGTTAAGCTTCCTGCTTATATCGATTCGGCTTTAGGTGAGTGGTATTTGGTTGATGAGAATTTCCCGAAGTTGGCCCGGGGTCATTTTACCAATGCTCAGACTTCTGATTTGATTAGCCAGAGAGAGCTAGCAGACTTGGGCTTAGCAAAGTCCTTGAGAGTGTCCGCGACGGAGCCTGATCTACAGCAAGCTCAGGCAATGATCACTGGCTTACTTGAGCGCTGTGGTGAAGATAGGCAATTGCTGGAGAAAACCATGTGCGAATCAATAGAGATTCTCTCTAAACTTCAGTTGTGGGATACTCTAACGGAGCGAGCTAAAGAGTACTTGATTGTAAACAAATTCGACTATCAGCGCTCGCGAGTCTGGTATCTTTTAGCTAAATCCTATGATTTGAGGGGGATGAATGAGGATGCGATGGCAAATTATTCTCGTGTTTTTGTGGGATACACACGGGTTTTAGCTGTTTCTGCGCCGTCTGTAGAGAGATTAAGTGAGCTTACTTGGCACAGAAACCGTCCAGAAATGACGGGGGAGAAGGCTGATAGTCAGATTGCTTATCAGCTAGCACATCGCTATTTAACGATGGTGAAGGACTATCCAGAATGGGAAAAAAAGCGTGTTGGCGTCCGTGAGCCCTTGGCGGCTATTCGAGCTAATGTGGATGCCTGGGAAGCGAGTGGAAAAGTGATTTCTGTAGAACAAATGCTCAAAGAAATGCGCCAGGGTAAGCGCTAAGTTGGCTTTATTCTGGGCAAAAAAAACCCCACTATCAGAGGATAGTGGGGTTGGTAAACCTTTTAGGTAAAAGGAATTATAGTGATCCTTTGAGTGTGGAAGAAGCCTTGAAGCCAACCGTCTTAGACGCTTTGATCTTCATTGACTCTCCAGTCTTAGGGTTGCGGCCCATACGAGCAGCACGCTTCTTCACTTCAAAAGTGCCGAAGCCGATAAGTTGGACCTTTTCGTCCTTCTTAACACCTTTAGCGATGGATGTGAGGACGGCGGAAAGAGCGTCTTCAGCAGCACGCTTAGTAGCGTCCTTACCGAGGTTCTTTTGGATTGATTCTACAAGTTCAGCTTTATTCATAGCGGTACACTTTTCGCCAAGTTCCCCCTGTTTGTAAAGGTAAAAAGAGCATAAATAATCCTATATGAAATAAGGGTTTTTAGCTTGCCAAGATCCATCATTCCGTAGTATGTGCGCAGGCTGGAGCTTGCTATATAGGCTAATTGATATTGTTAGAGGTTGTTATGTGTTGATGTGTATGGCTTATGAGTTGACATGATGAGTTATTAAATCGCAGGTTACTCAGTGCGATGTCGTTGGAAAAAGTAGATTATGACGGGGTTCTGGAGTTGGTGGTTTCGGCCACTAAGGGAATCCCGACCCAGGGAGATTTGGCGGATTTGCTAGAGGACGCTCTCTCTGCGCAACAGCGCGGTTATTTTTTGCCAGATGAGGATGAACGGCTGCGCGATCGTTATCGGCAGTACTTGCGACTCCGTACAGTGTTGCTGAGTAGCATTGCTGAGCTAGAGCCCTATTGTAATGATGAGGACGACTGGGATGCTTGTTTACGCGCTTTCGCTGTGGCATTTACGGCGGCTTGCGTTTTGATGCGTGCCGCCGAGTTTATCGTCGATTTGGCTGGCGACAGGTTTTTGGTTTGGAAAAAGCTGGATGAGGCTGAGTTGAGGTACGGGATCGAGGCTAAGAGTTTTTCTCGCATGTATAAGAATCTCACCTCGCCGCGGAGGATGTGGAGGTTTTATGAGGCGACATTGTTCTGGGAGCTTCATTCGGATGAAGTGATGGCACTGAGGGGAGAAGGTGGGAGGATGCGTGAGCTAATAGAGGTGCTTGAGTTAGAGCTTCCCTTTGTTAGGAGGAGTAAGGCTGCCTATTTAAAGAGACAGCTACAGTATCGTATTTTCTCATTTCGCCGCAGACAGCATTCCAGCTATCGGAATGTGATGTTTCAGATGTTTAGGATGAGTGGCAAGGTGATCTCAGAGGTGAAGCAACCCATCTTGGCGATCCAAAAGTCCGGTAAGCGCGTGACTCCTCGGGTCTTGGCTAAGGCGTGGGCTATCCTGCAACCGGGTGATGTCATTGTGACCCGGCACGACGAGGCGATGAGTAATCTCTTTTTCCCAGGGTTTTGGCCGCATGTCGCCTTTTACATAGGCAGCAAGGAGCAGCGCGAAAGTTTGGGTATTTTTGACGATGTGTCAGAGGGGGTGAATGTGGTGGAGGCTAAAATTGACGGCGTACACTTGCGGGCGCTGACAGAAACTTTGGCTGTGGACGCTTTCACAATTCTTCGCTCGAAGCTTCCAGTGGAAAAAGTGGTTGAAGCGGTGAAGTGCGCAATGAGTCACACGGGGAAACGTTACGACTTCGTCTTCGATTTTAGTCAATCAGATCGCTTGGCATGCACCGAAGTTGTGTATCGTTCCTATCAGGCTGGGGCTGGAGTTGGTTTTGAACTGGAGGAGCGTGCTGGACGCTTGTGTCTCACGGCTGAAGCATTGATGAATCAGGGAATAAAGCTCGGAGTTTTCGAGCCTGTAGCCATTTATGGAGTTGACGGGATCAAGGTACATGAGGGCGCTGAGGCGAAACGACGGCTCGCAGATAGCTATAAAACTGACTGGTGAGTTAGGGCTGCTTTACGCTGCCATTCTTAAGTTCTCCTAACAAAGGATGGCTAAAATGATGACGTAGAAAATTCCTTGGGAAAGTGCTTATTTCCAAAGAGTTAATCAGACTTTGTGAAAAATTTCACAAATAGACTTGCTCGCTTTTCGTGAGGAGGTTATTGACCAGTCGCTCGCCGCAATGGCGATTTTAATCCATGGCCAAGAAAACGACTTTCCTATCACTGTTTTTCCTTTGTTTCACATTGGGACTTCCTGTTGCTGTTGCCGATGAGCACCACGATGCGCATTCTGCTGCAACACACGTCGAGCACGTTGCTGCCGAGCATGCTGGCGAGGCTCACGCAGAAAGCCATGAAAAGCACGAAACGCCTATGCTTCCGAAGTATGCAGTAGCTCTTCATGAGAGCGCTACATTCCTTACTAACTCCTACGTGATGACTTGGCTTTCAGTGCTGGTTATCGTTCTTTTCTGTCGCGCAGGCGCTGGCAAGCTTTCGATGATTCCTGTTGGTTTTCAGAACTTTGCGGAGTGGGTGATTGAATCGCTTTATAACTTCTTCGCAGGTATCCTCGGTGATAAACTAGCTAAGCGCACATTTTGGTTCTTCGGTTCTACTTTCCTTCTTATCATCATTACTAACTACATGGGTCTTATTCCAGGTGTTGGAACAATCGGCTGGGATATAGATTCTCACGGTCACGTGCACGCGCCACTTCTCCGAGGAGGCAACGCAGACGTCAATTTCACGGCGGCGATGGCATTTACTTTCGCACTGCTCTGGTTTTACTGGGCAATCACAGAGAACGGCTTCAAAGGCTTCATTGCGCACATCTTCGCTCCTAAAGGTGAATTCAAAGGGTTGATGGTTCCAGCAATGATTCTTATCTTCGGCTTGGTTGGTGTTCTTGAAATGATCTCCATCGCAATTCGCCCAGTGGCTCTTTCTTTCCGACTTTTCGGTAATATCTACGGTGGTGAGCAAACTCTCGAAACGCTCATGGGTATCGGTGGCGTTTGGGCAGGTTGGGCAACGTCCCTACCGTTCTACTTCATGGAGCTTCTCGTAGGCGGCGTTCAGGCGCTCGTGTTCACTCTCCTTTGCGCAGTCTTCCTAAAGCTCATCTGTGAGCACAGCGATCACGACGAAGAGCACGCGCACTAATTTTCTAAATAATCTCAGGAATCAGACTCATAGCATTACGACCGTGGGGGGTTCCGGAAAACAACAATAAACAAAGTAACTAATACACCATTATGACAGGATCAATCGCAATAGCACTCGCAGCACTCGGCGCAGCACTCGGCATCGGCCTCGTAGGATTCAAAGCAACTGAAGCAACTGGTCGTAACCCAGGCGCAGCAGGTCCTATCCTTACACTTGCAATCATTCTTGCAGCTCTTTGTGAGGGTATCTTCATCCTCACTCTCTTCCTTAGTTAATCCTACTAAGAAACGAATTTCACTCGCTGCTGCTTGATGAGTAGCAGCGAGTTTTACTACTCAACCACATCAAAAAACTTTTACGATAATGATCACATTAATAGCATCTGGTGGAATAATTTCTGACCTCACTGAACCATTCGGCGTAAGCTGGTTGCCTTTCGGCTTTCAGGTTCTCAACTTCATCATTGTGATCATCGTTCTGAAGAAGTTTGCCTTTGGCCCTATCATGGCAATGCTTGAGCAACGCTCAAAGCGCATTGCAGAAGGTGAAGAAAAGCTAAAGCGCATTGAGACTCAGTTAGCAGAATCAGAGGAGCGCACTACTGCTGCTCTTGATAAAGCTAATGCTGATGCAAAGCGTCTTGTAGAAGAAGCTAAAGAAAGTGCCGCTACTCTTTCCGAAGAGAAGACGCAGGAAGCAATCGCGAAAGCGCAAGGCATCCTCGAGAAAGCACAGGCAAATGCCAAGGCTGAGCGCGACCAAATGGTCACTGAACTCAAGCAAGACTTCGGTCGCCTCGTCGCAGCCACTACAGCTTCAGTCACTGGTAAGGTTCTTACCGACGATGACAACAAGCGCATCAATCAGGAAGCACTCGCAAGCGTCGAGGGCTAATCTCACTCAACAATTTTTTCAAACGTCGATCGCCATTATAAACCATGAAAGTATCTAAAGACGCAGCTTCTGCAGCACGCCGACTCTACCGCCTCTGCAATGTTGACGGTAAGCTCGACGAAGTGAAATTCAGCAAAGTCGTCAAGACTGTCGCTGAAAAGAAACCGCGCAATTTCCATGGAATCCTAGTCACTCTCAAGCGTCAGCTTGAGCTCGATCTAGCAAAGAAGCACGTCACAGTCGACAGTGCTGCTGAGCTCGATGCCGCGACTAAGGAAAGCATCGTAGCCAAGCTTACAAAGCAGTACGGCAGCGATCTGACATACGAATACAACATCAACTCTGCCCTTCTGGGTGGAATTCGCATCCGCAAAGGTGACGACGTGTGGGACGGCACAGTAAAAGGCCGTCTCGATGCTATCGCCAACGCGTTTTAACCCAATCCAAAACGAATCCCACATCCGGGCAATTTAACCAATCAACCAACAGTAAGATATGAGCAGCATTCTTCAGGAACTCGAACAAGAGATCGCGAACGTCACGACCTCAGTCGGCAAAAGCAACGTAGGTACCATCCGTGAAATCGGTGATGGTGTAGCCAAAGTAGAAGGTCTTAGCGACGTTCAACTTAACGAAATGATCTCATTCCCAGGTGGAGTAACAGGTCTCGCACTTAACCTTGAAGAAGGTGAAGTCGGTGTTGTTCTCCTCGGTGAATACCTCCACCTCAAAGCAGGTGACGAGTGTAAGTGCACAGGTGAACTTCTTTCCGTACCAGTAGGTGAAAACCTCCTAGGTCGCGTGATCGACACTCTCGGTGCTCCAATCGACGGTAAAGGCGAAGTTGCTGACACTGTTGAATACCCAGTTGAGAAAATCGCTCCTGGTATCATTAAGCGTAAGTCAGTTTCTGTTCCAGTTCAGACTGGTATCATGGCGATCGACGCAATGGTTCCAATCGGCCGTGGTCAGCGTGAGCTTATCATTGGTGACCGTGCTACTGGTAAAACCACTATCGCGATCGACACAATCATTTCTCAGGCCAACCAGAACAAGGCTGCTGAAGCAGGCAAACTTCCTGGCTACAAGCCAATGTACTGCATCTACGTCGCTATCGGCCAGAAGCAGTCCAACGTTGCTCGTATCATCTCGACTCTCGAAGAAGCAGACGCGATGAAGTACACAACAATCGTTTCCGCATCTGCCTCTGATTCCGCTGCGAACCAGTACCTCGCACCTTACACAGGCTGTGCAGTAGCTGAGTTCCACATGGATAAGGGCCGCGACTGTCTCATCGTATTTGATGACCTTTCAAAGCACGCTGTAGCTTACCGTCAGGTATCGCTCATTCTTAAGCGTCCTTCTGGACGTGAGGCGTATCCTGGAGACGTTTTCTACCTTCACTCCAGACTTCTTGAGCGTTCTGCACGTCTCTCTGAAAATGCTGGTGGTGGTTCACTCACAGCACTTCCAATCATTGAGACACAGGCTGGTGACGTATCCGCATACATCCCAACTAACGTGATCTCCATCACAGACGGTCAGATCTTCCTTGAGACTGACCTCTTCAACCAAGGTATCCGCCCGGCGATTTCTGTTGGTCTCTCCGTTTCCCGTGTTGGTTCATCCGCACAGACGAAGGCGACTAAGAAGGTAGCTGGTACGACTAAGCTCGACCTTGCTCAGTTCCGCGAACTCCAGGCATTCGCCCAGTTCGGATCTGACCTCGACGATACTACTAAAGCGAAGATCGACCGTGGTCTGCGTATTGTTGAGCTCTTCAAGCAGAACCAGTACTCACCACTCTCCATGCAAATGCAGGTGGCTGTGCTCTTCGCAATGCAGAACGGCTTCCTCGATGACGTCGAAGTTGAGCGTATTTGTGAATTCCAAGCGGCGTTTGAGGAATTCCTCAGCACTCGTAAGGCAGACGTTCTTCAGCAAATTGCTGACGACAAAGCTATCACTGATGCAGTTAAGTCTGGCCTCACTCAGGCTATCGAAGACTTCAAAGGATCTTGGAAGTAATTCCACAAAGGAGGACGTCGCTCAGCGGCGTCCGTCTTTCTAACTACTCGCTACTAGCTACCCGCTACCCGCTACTTTAAAGAAAACAATGGCAAACCTGAGAGACATTCGTCGCCGTATCAAATCGGTGAAAAACACAGCGCAGATAACCCGCGCGATGGAGCTTGTTGCTGCAGCCAAAATGAAAAAGGCTCAGAACCAGGCACTCGCTGGTCGTGGCTACGCCGATGAGCTCAATAAAGTGCTCGTCAATCTTAAGGAAAACGTGGATGAGAATGCTCACCCACTCCTCGAGAAGCGTGATGGCAAGAAGACTCTGACACTCGTTATTTCTGCAGACAAAGGCCTTTGTGGTGGTTTCAACGGAAACCTCCTCAAGGAAGTCAACAATGCACACACTGATGAAACTGAGTATGTGACAGTTGGCCGTAAGCTTCGCCTCAGCCTGATGAAGGCTGGCAATGATATCAAGGCAGATTTCGTCGTAGTGGACCCAGTTCCATTCGCTGAAGCTCGTCCGATCTCAAAGTACCTCATTGAGCAGTTCCTTAGCGGTGACTACGATTGCGTCAAAGTAGCATTCAACGACTTCAAGTCCACAATGGTGCAACTTCCACGCGTGGTTCAGCTTCTCCCAATCGAGTCTAACTCACTTGGTGAAAAGCAGGCATACGAAGGCGTAGGAAAAGGCAAAGTCGGTGAAACTGACAAAGTGACTGCACTTGAGAAAGAGTACACATTCGAGCCGTCTCCTGAGATGGTCCTCGACACACTCCTTCCACAGTACGTGAACTTCCAAGTTTACCAGATGCTTGTTGAATCCCGTGCTTCCGAGCACTCCGCACGCATGGTTTCCATGAAGTCGGCTACTGACAACGCGAATGACATGAAAGATGAACTCACACTACAGTTCAACAAACTCCGTCAGGGTGCGATCACAGCAGAACTTCTCGAAATCACCACTGCCATGAAGGCAATGGAATAAGGTATTACGTTTTCCGCGTTCTGTGTTCAGTTTTCCGACTGAGCATGATGAAGCGGGCTGCAACTTTCCTTTTCACAATTATTTACTCCACGCTTCAAGCCGCTTAAAGACATCGAACTAAGATATCGGAAAACGGAATACGGAACGCGGAAATCGAACAAACTTTATTTAACTGATAATACAACAAAACCATGAGTAACGTAGGAAAAATCGTTCAGATCATTGGCGCCGTCATCGACGCTGACTTCTCGGATGCAACAATCATTCCAAGCATTTATAGCGCTCTCGAAGTTTCTTATACTTTCGAAGGCAACGCAACTAAGCTCGTACTCGAGGTGCAATCGCACCTTGGTGACGGCTGGGTTCGCGCTGTTGCAATGAGCACATCTGACGGCCTCAAGCGTGGCATGCAGATCACGGATCTAGGCGGACCAATCACAGTGCCAGTCGGTGCTCAGGTTCTCGGTCGTATCTTCAACGTCACAGGTGATCTTGTAGACGAAAACGTACCGCTTCCAGACGCATCTAAGCGTTCAGCAATTCACCGTCCAGCTCCTAAGCTTGTCGACCAAGCGTCTTCTACTGAGATCCTCGAAACAGGAATCAAAGTTGTCGACCTTGTTTGCCCATTCCTCAAGGGTGGTAAAGTTGGAGCATTTGGTGGTGCTGGTGTTGGTAAGACCGTGGTTATCATGGAGCTTATCAACAACATCGCTCTCGGACACGGTGGTTACTCCGTATTCGCTGGTGTGGGTGAGCGTACTCGTGAAGGTAATGACCTTTACTGGGAAATGATCGAGTCTGGTGTTATCGCTGTTGAAACAGACGATAAAGGTCACCCAATCCTCAACGAAGACGGCACACCACAGCTCAAAGCTGAAGGTTCCAAGGTTGCTCTCGTATACGGACAGATGAACGAGCCTCCAGGAGCACGTCTCCGTGTTGCTCTCTCAGCTCTCTCCATGGCGGAATACTTCCGTGATGAAGAAGGCCAAGACGTTCTTCTCTTCGTTGACAATATTTTCCGATTCTCTCAGGCAGGTTCTGAGGTGTCCGCGCTTCTTGGCCGCACACCATCTGCTGTGGGTTACCAGCCGACTCTTGCAGAAGAGATGGCCGGTCTCCAAGAGCGAATCACTTCCACTAAGAAGGGTTCTATCACATCACTCCAGGCCGTTTACGTTCCTGCGGATGACTTGACTGACCCAGCTCCAGCTAACACATTTGCTCACCTTGACGCGACTGTTGTTCTTGAGCGTGCGCTTGCTGAGCAGGCTCTCTTCCCAGCTGTTGATCCACTGGCATCATCCTCTAAGGCACTCTCTCCTGAGACTGTTGGTGAGCGTCACTACAAGGTGGCTCGTGGTGTACAGGGTGTACTCCAGCGCTACAAAGACCTTCAGGACATCATCGCGATTCTTGGTATGGACGAACTATCTGACGAAGATAAGATGTCCGTATTCCGTGCGCGTAAGATCCAGCGTTTCCTCACTCAGCCATTCTTCGTTGGTGAAGTATTCACAAACGTTCCTGGTGTTTATGTTGCTCTCGAAGACACAATCGAAGGTTTCGAACAGATCCTCGACGGTAAGTGGGACGATGTATCCGAGTCTAACTTCTACATGAAGGGCTCCATCGACAAGGTATCCCGCGACTAATTAGTTTCAGTGAGGAGTGTGCTTCACACTCCTCACTTATCTCTTATCACCTAATAAAATGCTTCATCTTGAAATAGTCACACCTGAGAAAAAAGTATTCTCAGACAAAGTAGCAGACGTCTACCTTCCTGGTGCTGACGGTGAGATCGGTGTGCTTGATTTGCACGCAGCTCTTGTCACCACTCTTACTGCTGGTGAGCTTCGCTACCAGAAAGACGGTAACTCTCATGAACTCGCGATCGGCTCCGGCTTCGCTGAGATTTCAGACGACAAGATCATCATCCTCACCGATATGGCTCTTGGCGAAAAAGAGATTGATGAAGCTGCTGCCCAGGCAGCAATCGAGCGTGCTGAAGAGCAACTCAAGAATTTTGACCACAACGAGAATCTCGAAGAGTTCACCCATCTACAGGGCCTCATCGCACAGAACCTCGCCAAGCTCAATCTCAAGCGCAAGCGCCGCAACTAAGCTGGCAATCTAACGCTTCAAAAAAAGTATTATCAGTAATTTAGCCCCGCTCGGAGTTTCTCCGTGCGGGGTATTTTTTGTCTAGAAATCTCTCATTGTTACTCTGCCTCCAGAAAGTCGAGTGTAATTATATCTTGCAGTCCAAATTAATTGGTGTTAGGAACATCGGTTGTAATTTAAAAATATATATTATGAAAAAACTAATAACCCCCTTAATGATGTTTGGTGCGATGACTTCGATAGTTGTTGCTGGTGAAGTTGTAGATACCTCTAAAGAAGTACTTCCTGCAGCATATGATAATCCTTATTTTATGGGAGCTACCTTTGGCTATTTAGATAAAATGGATACGGAGTTTTACTCTATTCATTTCGGTAAAGATCTTTCGCGTAAGCTTTGTAATTGGGAGCAGGCCATATACTTGGAATTAGGATATGCAGCACCAGACGATTCGAGCTCATTTACTTATACGCCTACGCCAACGCCTCCCCCTACATCGCAACTACCTACTGATGAGCCGTCACCAGTTACCGTAAAAGTTGATGTGGACTTCGAAATGATTCCTTTGACTTTAAATTACAAATTGGAGCGTCAGTTATCGAATAGATTTAATGTTTATTTGGGTGCCGGAGTTGGTGCTGCATTTACCGATAGCGAAGCCTCTTCTGGAAGTTCAAAGGTGAGTAATTCCGATACAGTGTTTTTTGCGCAAGCGTTCGCGGGTTTATTGTATAACATCAACCCCAAATGGGAGTTGTATGGTGGAGCCCGCTACATCTACCTCGATGAACCAGGTGGAGAAGCATGGGATGCTGTTGAATCCGCTGGTGTGGCGTCTAATGACGACTGGCTTGTGGAATTAGGTTTGAGATACAATTTTTAATCTAACTACGGTTGTTTATAACATCGCCACATGCCTATACGGCATGTGGTTTTTTGTTGCCGAGTAGTTGTTGTTACTTCCGCTGAGTATACTGTTATCCTATATGATTATGGTTAACGTGCTTGAGTTGAGTTCATTCGCCTAGATCGGACCTCAGTGAAGTGGCTTTCATTCTACACAATAAGAGAAAGGTTAGATCAGCACTCACCGCAACCACCCGTCCAAATCCGCGTCCTAGTGAAAAACGAAGACAAGTTTCTCACTTGCGGTCTATTCGGACGGTTTCGCGAGCCTATAGTCGTACCTGTGGAATGGTGGTTCTCTTCGGTATGATTGGCGTAACCTTGTTAGGTGTGACGTTCACACTGTTCTTCTACGTTCTTTGTCAGGAAAGGCATGAAGTCCCTAGAAGATGAGCCTCAATAACGGATCTTCACCCGAGTTCCAATGTCGACCATGTTGAAAAGTGTCGGTACGAACTCTTTCGGCATTCGGATACAGCCGTGTGAAGCGGGCTCTCCAGGGTGCGGGATATGTCCGATGTGCATCCCAATCCCATAATCGGTCAGGCGCATCCAGTAGGGCATCGGTGCTGCCATGTAGCGCTCACCCAGACCCACAGAATCCCCGGGTGACGCGTCTTTATTCACAACATCACCAAACTCATTCTCTATCCAGCCATAGCGATTCGAGTACTTATCCACAATCTTCTCGGAAATTCGATAGGTGCCCGCTGGTGTTCCACGGCCCTCGATTCCAGTAGCCACGTAAGCCCAACCAATCTCTCGATTGCCCCGCATCACTTTTACGTTCTGCTTTCCGAGATCGATCGAGAGAGAAATCGCACCCGGTCCTTGCTCGTCGTACCATTCGTACATGACATGGGAGGCTTTCGCAGGAATCTTTTGGGTGCTGGGCACACATGAAATAAGTGTCATAGATAGGAAAGAGCCAGCTAGAACTAAAGATTTAGGTAAATGCGAATTCAGTAAAATGGAGGAGATTATCGACACAAACGCCACCCTAACGTATATTTCCGTTTCGATCAATCTAAGTTATCGGTGTGTTGAAATCAGTAACGGCTACACAAATAGCTGACGAACTCAAAACGTATTCGCTCATGATATGCGGTCAAAGAGCAAAGTGAACCTCTAACAGCCCTCGGTTATTTTATAAATATATAAAACTGGGACTCTTCTTGGCTTGGCATTTGTTGGAGAGTTCTTTATTCCTTTATTCATGGGTAAACTTTATTTAGTCCTCTTTGTTCTGGCGGTGTTAGGCTGTGCCATTGTGGTGATTCGAAACTTGGAGAAAAAGCGGCGGCAGCGCCGGGATGAGTTACACAAAATGCGCTTGAATCCTGAGCAGAGAGAAGAGCTAGGAAACGATTTTGTGCTCTACACTCGGCTCCCTGAGAACTTACG
>CAXMPP010000013.1:5080-24489 GCA_964195395.1 uncultured Thermodesulfobacteriota bacterium | reverse complement strand
CTGTGGCAGGTGAGGCGGGCGCAATCTACATATTTTCTGACTCCCCGCAAGCTCTTTCGATGCCTTTTTTAAAGTTTTTTTGACCCGCCTCTCACAACTCTCTGCAAACTCAGCAAGTAGGCATTTATATTTATTCATCAAAAAGGATTAATGCTCGTATCATAACCACTCACCCTGCATAATTCTGAATTAGAACTTAAGAGTTTCTCGGTTCTGAATCGTTTGTTAGTCTATATTTTATGGTTTATCTCCCCAAATTCACCAACCCTTGGCTTCGACGCTTTGTCTCCGCTGGTTATATGTGGTGGAAGCGAAACCACGCAAATGAAGCAGCAGCGCTGGCATTCTACTCCTTGTTCTCTTTAATCCCGATATTACTCATCGGTTTATTTGTTGCTGCGATCTTGGTCGGTAAAGACACAGCCACCTCCAGCCTATTGGAACAAACCAACAATGTTACCGGATTCAGCACGAGCGACTATCTCCAGCAGGCTCTTAGCCGAGATCTCCAGTGGATCGGCAGTAAGTACTCACCTCTCATAGGCGGCCTGATACTTGCGTTTTCAGCAACCAAAGTCATCAATGAGTTAAGGAGAGCTCTAAGCAACATCTTTGGCAACCCTATGTACAAAAAGCGTAGTCATGAGGCTCTATCTAATCTACTTGGACGATTTATATCGTTGATCATCATCCTCAGCCTAGGGGTGGTCATTGCTAGTTCAGTCATTGGCGAGTCGATTCTAAATGCGATTAGAGAACAACTGACTGACTCCACCTACCTTTTACGCTTCATCAACTATTTATCCCCCTTGGCTACTTTCACGGCGATGACATTTCTCGCCACTATAGTAATGAGGTGGCTACCAAAGCGTCCGCCGCGTCTGAAAGAAGCCATCATTGGAGGGGTTGTTTGCTCACTGCTTATCGTTGCCCTTAAATACGGCCTAATGATTTTCTTAAGGCACGCTAACATCAGCAACATGTTCGGCGGCGCTTTAACTTTAGTATTACTCCTGCTCTGGATCTATTTTGCCATGCAAGTCATTCTCTATAGTGCCGAGTTCTCAGCAATCCTTGCGAAAGAGCGTAGAGAGGCTGAAGGGGTGATAGACGATTCGAATACTATCGAGCCTGAAAGCGAGTGCACAAGCCAGCGCCCTGAGTAATTGCACCTAGTCGATCAGGGTGCTTGCCATGTGCTATGACTGTTTCAATGCCGGCATCGACCGCAATTCTCACAGCTTTGAGCTTAGAAGCCATTCCTCCTATGGAAAACTTCCCTTTATCAGCCCGGATGAAACCTAAGACATCATCCACATTTTCTACATGCTCGACAACATCTGTCGAATCTGGAGCAAGCAATCCGTCTATGTTAGAAAGCAAAATAAGCTGAGACGCCCCGATAAGGCTAGCAACCCTAGCGGAGAGCATATCGTTATCACCGAAACTTAGCTCCTCTACTGCCACTGTGTCGTTCTCGTTTATAATAGGAATCACCTGAGAACACTGGCTCAAGCGTTCTAAGGTGTCTTCCACACGAGCTAGTCTCGCAGGGTCACGGAAATCATCTGCAGTGAGCAACAACTGGGCAACATTCAACTCAAAGTTATTAAATAGGTTTTCATAGGCATGCATCAAACGCGTTTGCCCGATAGCGGCACAGGCCTGCCGAGATGGCACGTCAGAAGGATACTCAGTCAAACCCAACTGAGATACACCCGCACCCACTGCACCACTAGACACTAAGACACACGGCTGGCCTGATCGTACGAGGTCAGCAACGGCCATCACCAATTTAGTAAGTGCGACACGATCCAACTTACCGTCAACTTCACGAGTCAGCACTCCAGTACCAATTTTGATAACTATAGGCTTCATATACTTTCAAGTGAAGTTGCTGCAGCATCATGAATAGCATTACTCACGGCTGGGAAAATTTGCTTTTTACGACTCACTACACCAACGGCATCGAGTACATTTACTGAAATTTCATCGAAGGGCAATGCTTCGATCACCCGAGGATCTCCAACTGCCACAATCTTGCTATGATGTTTAGTTATATCTGTCACAGCTAGCAATGCTAAATCGTAGCCTTTATTGCTAATCAACAGCTCTAGGCCGGCGATCATTTCGTCAGTCCGTTCACTGAAGCGCTCAAGATCCATTTCTTCGACCTGTGAAATACTGATAAACTTCCCACCTTCGTTGAACTGCTTGCGGTCGGTGCCGATCAATTCGTCCACTGATCCTTTTCCAAGTAATGAACCTGAGGCAAAAAAGTCATGGGTGAATTGAGCAGCATCCACCTCTGCAATATTCGTCAACCAAGCCAACATATCTCTATCCAACTCAGTAGTCGTCGGTGATGTTAAGTTAAGCGTGTCTGAAATAAGACCAGCACAGAGACACATGGCAACCCCTTTTGATAGAGGAATACTCATATATCTAAATTTCCGAGCAACCAGAGTGGAGGATGAGCCCACGGGTTCGTTCAAAAAACGAATGGGCTCGCGTGACATCACATCCCCTCCTAGCCGGTGATGGTCGATAACTTCGATCACATTGGCCTCCTCAACTCCTCGAACAGCCTGAGCGTATTCATTGTGATCGACTAACACCAAAGTGGTCGAGGGGGGGGCAACAAGATCTGACTTACGAAAAACTCCGACAAGCGTACGAGTGCCCTTCTCCACTACCGGAAAAAGATCTTGGCGTGCGATACTGAGACGTTTCCTCATATCTGAGACAGCCTCGTCAGCATTCACACAAAGAAATTCGTCACCCAAAGCATTGCGCACTGAGCGAGAACAGCGAACTAACTGCACGGTAGTAGCGGTATCAAAACGGGAAAGAATAATTGCCACTCCTTTCTCCTTCGCTTCAGAAATCACCTCATCTTGCACCTTATAACCACCTGTCACAACAAGTACGCGGACGCTGTTACTGACAGCTTCAGCGTGAATATCTTCACGGTCACCACAGATAACAATTTGTTTATCACAGAGCCCCTCCTTCTTGGCGGCATTGATACTCTCGAACACAGCCTTTTTACTCGAAGCTCCTACAAACATGATAAGATCTTCCTCATCTTCACTTAAGTCTGCGGCCACTGAACGACCTTTAAGAGTTTCTTTAATATGCTGCTGAGACGCATGAATAGTCTTCACGCTCTGCTGCCCCTCGAGGCTATCTGGCATCAAAAGTTGCATTAGATCCGTGACGCTCAGGATTCCTCGAATTTCATTACTCGCACTAACAACTGGGACCGACTTGACCTCGAATTTCTGCATCGCCCGATAAACGGAATAGAAAGTCGCATCCTCGCTCACGGACACATGCTCCTTGTCACAAATAAGTTCAGCGGTAGTCCTAACGTCTGTGACAAGGTCTGGAGTTTGCATTCCAGCCTGTTCGAGAACCCAAGCCACACGAGACGGCACCGCGCCGCAACGAATAGGGACGGCATCTACATTTTCAGCCTTACGGAGGTATTCAGCCTGACCTATGGCTGCACAGATAGCATCGGTGTCAGGATTTAGGTGACCTACGACGTAAGTGGGTTTCTGGCTATTCAGAGTCATTTTGCAATTTATGATAGGAAAGTAAGCTCAACACATATTTCCAGCAATGCAATAGCGAGTTGTTACATCTTCCAGATCTGACTGAAAATCGCACCCTTCCACCATTCAATTTCACCAATCTTCGTCATTCCATGTCCAATAAGCGTCTCGTCTGGCTTTGAAACCTCCACAAAGGGAACTCCAGCGAACGCATGAAAGAACCATTGCATGCAAACAACCAGAATTGCAGCGCCACGGTGAGCTCTCGAATCAAAATCGCTCACTAACAACATGCCGTTAGCTTTCAACCTTGCAGATATGAATCCGACAAAACGCTTTCGATGTTCAGAGTCAAAGCCATCAAGCACAAAGTGACATACAATGGCATCATACACCTTTTGCTCACTTCCCTCAAAATTCTTACAACGCCATGTCACTCTAGAATCATGACCGACGCGCTTCTGAGCGACTCTAAGCATACCAAGGCTACAATCAATGTAATCGATTTTAAAATCTTGCTCGCATTTCAAAAGTTCCGCCAGGAACCGACCATCTCCATCGCCCACGACTGCAATAGATGGAGACTCCAGCTTTATCAGACTTTGAAGAAGCGCCTCCAAGTGACTCAACCTTGCTTTTTGTAAGGTTGAAGAAAAGACCAGCATTTCGAGCCAGCGGTAGGCCCTAGCCACCCGTGAGTAATCTACGTTAGCCACACGACAAGGGGCACAGGAATCACCAATGCTAAATCAGCCAAAACCCTCAAAGCCGCGATGGAGAAGTGCGCACGAGAGCGATTTATCACATGCAACAACCCGGCTGAAGCCATAATAGCGTAGCATAAAGGAGCTCTGTAATCGTCGACAACAAAGGCAACCGCACACACAGCTCCAGCAACTAACATGAACAAGCCCATTGATAGAGCCACCTCACTCTCTTGTTTCACCTCGGGATCACTCGAACGTCTGGAGCGCTCCCAAAGGTCTATGGCATTGATATTCATGACGCACAGCAAACCAAACAACAGTACATGCACCGAGAGCAACACCATATTCAATGTCAACAAGACCATTCCAACGAATTGCGCAAGGGATGAAAAAAATGCGCCAACTAGTTGAAACCCCTCGGCTCCTTGAAATGGCTGAAATACGTCTGAAAGCACAAGAGGCAATGGCTCAGAAGCGATAACTATAGGAGCGGCAACGCCATAGGCAAAGGTCAAACCTGCAACCATATTTTTGCCGTAGGCAACATCAGCCTTATCAAACAAAGAAACCAGCCAGTAACAAGCGACTAGAACTGCTCCCACTACACCCACCGTGAGCAACACGCGTGACATGTGAAACAGCGCAAAATAGCTACTGTACCCAACAATTCCGACAACCAAGAGAATCAAGACCCATCGACTTTTCCAATGAAAACGATGACGCCACGGCATCTCACCCTCTATTGGGTGCACGCCACGGCTCACATCGCGAATGCGATCGACGACGTAGATACACCAGACAGCGGCAGCCAGAATTAAATAAGACGAGAGCTCAACGTATTGAACTCTCAACGCTTCGGCGAACATCCACATCCAAACCAAGGCTACGATGGGAGCATCGAGACTCAGTAGGTTAGGAAGCAACCAAGCTGGAGGACGCTTATTCATAAACAGGACCTCCAGTGGAGATATTAGTGAGCAGGGTGACCGGAATGATCATCTTCCTTCTTAGAAGGAGTTTCACCTTTATGCTCGCCGTGCTCTTTGTCAGCATGTTCGTCGTGCCCTTTATCGCCATGGTCGTGTTCAGCATGCTCGTCATGACCATGCGCATCATGAGATTCATAGAGTTGCTTTGTTTTGTCCCATTCGTGCTTTTCACAGGAAGAAAGACCTACGAAAACGGCGAGGATGCTTGCGCTAAGGATGAAAAATTTCATTACGAGAAAAATCCATACCCGACATCAGACGAAAATCAAGACATCAATATAGCAAATACTCAATGAAGATGACACAGTGCCCAGTCCTAACCCCATTTTACTCCAGCCTAAATAGCTAGAACCTAAAGAGATTGCCACCTCGTTTCCCAACTAGAGCAAAGGCGCCAGCGAGGGCAACGCCTAGGAATATCATCGCCCAAACCCCCAAAGCTGAGGCAATTTCATGGCCATTCCCTAGAGTACTCAACAAAGCGTATATAGCTTTAGTGATTGGGTAGTGTTCGGCTTGCTGAGCTAGAATCAGACTATCTGAGACCTCTAACATAGCGAAAGCAAATGCTAGAATGGCCCCAGCAATCAAACTAGTCCCAATCAATGGTAAGCCCACACGCCAGAATGCGCGCGTTGGAGAAGCTCCCATAGACATTGCCGCCTCCTCGAGTTCGACATTACTTTGTTGGAGTCCAGACACTGCCGCCCTCACCACGAAAGGTAATCGTCGAACAGCGTATGCCACAATCAAAAGTAAAGCTGGGCTACCATTCGCCCCAATCAAAAAGCTAAATGCTCCACCATTCTCACTCATAGACAAATAACCAAAGGCTAACACAAGACCTGGAACAGCTAGAGGTAACATCATTAGCGCATCTAGGACGTTTCGCCCCCACATTCTACTACGGACAATAACCCAAGCAATAGCGACCCCAAGAATCACATCCAAAAACGTAGCACCTGAGGCGTACAGCAAACTATTCTTTATAGAGCCTAACACCAATGGATGGCCTAAACCTTCACCATAGTGCTGAAGCGTGAGTGATTCAGGAAAGATCGTGCCATACCAATCCGAAGAGACAGACAAGAAAAAGACTCCGAAATGAGGAACAGTGGCTAAGATGAATACGAAAGCAAAGCAAAGTGAGATGAGCCAACCCTTAAGTCCTTTAAGTTTTCTTTCTTGAATATTAGCTTTTGGTTTGGTCGACAAGCCCAACTTATTACGTCCTAAAATAACTTTCGAGACAGCATAAACCAGCACCGAAATAGTCAACATCACTGCGACCAAAGCGTAGGGAATAGGATTGCTACTCAGGTCCTTGATTCCATCAAAAATCTGCACTGGCGCAACACGGGTGTAATCAAACACCAAAGGCACTCCGAGTTCCGTAAACGACCAGATAAAGACGATCGCCGCACCCGCAAATATTCCAGGCATGCACAAAGGCAATGTAATGCGCTTAAAGCGAGTCCAAGGCGAAGCTCCTAAGTTCTGTGCCGCTTGCTCCATCGCAGGATCCAGATTCCCTAGAGCAGCCAAGATATTCATATACAAGATGGGATAGAGGTGCAGAGCATTCAATAGGACAATCCCCCAGAACTTGCCTGCGCCTAACCAGTCCGTTGGAGCCGCTGCAGACATGAAGCCTAAATCTATGAGAAAAGCATTCAGAGCGCCCTCAACTCCTAACATATGACGCACACCCACGGCCCCAACAAATGGAGGTAAAACCAAGGGGGCCAGCACCAACACTGTCAGCCACTTTTTCCCAGGAAACGTCCAACGGTAGGACACCAGAGCCAAAGGCAACGCGATAAAAAAGGTGAAGATGGTACTCATGACACCTAGAGCAAAAGCATTCCAAAGCCCTTCTAGGTAGATTGGATTGGAGAAAACGATCCACAGATAAGCGATCGAGAACTGTCCATTTTGATCTAGAAAGGCCTGCTTAAGTACATCAGCCACAGGCATCAAAAAGAACACCCCAAAAAAGAAAGTCACCAAAAACGTGATCAATACAGCCTTCCCGCGCTTCATTGCTTATTAGCCTCCTCTTTAGCTAGCTCTACAGCCTCTTTGTAGTTTCTTCGGAAAATACCGGTCATACGTTTTGCCTCTTCAGCTGATTCTATTTTATTACCAGAATTCAATTGCTCACGCATCTCACCCATCGCTTTAACATAGGACACATATGAGACATCCTGAAAACGAGACATCGTCATCTCTGGCATGTCGTATTTGATCAAAGCGACCCATGCTGCCCGCAGCTCCCGATGCGCATCAATGCACATGCTCTTGATGATATAGCGCAGCGCTCCAAAGACCGGGCCTGTGATTTCTGGCTGATAGATAAACAAAGGAGTTTCAGCATAAGGTCTCACCTCTGGATCCGTAAAATCAGCTAAATTCTCAGGGCTGTAAACTGATGGACGGATTGGCAATCGGCGCAAAGCTCGCCTTTTTGGCCCCCCTTCAGAGCCCACTCGCTTATTCCAGAGCACCTGTCCCTCCTCGCTCAATAAGAACTCCACAAACCCCTGCGCCAATTCTGAGTTCGGTGCCCCTTTGAAAACGGCCACGGGATCAACACTCAGTGAGGAGCCTCCTGCTGGAGCTATCCACTGGAGCCGAGAGGAGCCATCGGCCTTCTTCAGCTTTTCATTGTAGGCTCTACCGTAGAAATCGATACACATTCCCGCAGCGGCATCACCTTGAGAAACATCATGAGGAATCTTGGTTGCCGCATCGGTAAAGTAGCGTGCATTTGCTGCTATTTTTTGAATCAAGTTGAGCCCGTCCGCCCAACCATAACCGATAGCTCGCTGCCGGCGCATCTCCTCAGTTTCACCTGGTTGCCTCCGGGTGCTCGCCAGAGACTGGTGAATTTTTTGTTGCACTAACATCTCGAATGCTCGTGCGACTGAGCCGCTTTTAGTTGGGTCAGCCATTGCTACTGATCCAAGATACTTGGGATCACTAAGGTCATCCCAGGTCTTTGGTGGTTCAATACGCAATCGCGCAAGAGTATCTACATTATAACAAATACCAAATTGAGCGAGGCACACTCCCACCCAATATTTTTCCTTATTGTAATAGGTTTCTCCAGTATGAATTCTGGGTATCCCCAGCTTACCACTGAACCAATCCTCGTGAGAACTAAAGACATCAAGCTTCTCAAAGCGTCCTGCTTTCGCCATTTTCTCAAAGATGTAGTCACCGCCACCAAAAAACACATCTATCCCCACTCCTCCACCCTTGGCATTGGCAAATTTGCTATCGAGCACCAGACGAATCTCGGATGTGCCACCAGGAGTCCTCCAATCAATATATACCTTTTTGCCCGTTTTCTTCTGCCAGTAGGCATTGAAAGCATCAGTAAATTCACTGCGGATTGTTTCATTGTGCGGTGTAATCACCACCAATACCTCATCAGCCTCAGATCGACTAACCGCCTCTGGTCTCTGTAAAATGAGTGGCGAAACAGCCACCAACACAAGGGCCGCGATCACTCCAATTCGTTTATTCCAGAATTTTTTCATCTCTGATTACGGCTTCAACATCACCACATCTTGTTGGCGGGCTGTTAGAGCCACATGCTCGTTTGGCTCACGCAAGTGACGGGGATTCAACTCAGAGACCTGAATATAGACACCTTCCTCGCTTTGCACTAGATATTGAATTGTGGAACCTTGATAAACTCTCTCAATCACCTTGCCGTAAACTTGATTTATCACGTCACCAGAATCGTCAAAACGTAATGCCTCAGGCCGCACAGATACCACAACTGAGTCCTCCACTTCTGGCCTCCACCCCGGCTCAGTCACATGGCCTTGAAAAATCTCACCCGCTGCAGAAATCACGCGCACACAATAGCCGCGGTGGTCGTCATGCACGATCCAGTCAACTTTCCCTGTTAGAAAGTTCGTCTCCCCCATGAACTGAGCCACGTGTTTACTGCGCGGAGCTCTATACACCTCCTCAGGAGTTCCCACCTGTGCAATGTGTCCATCCCGCATCACAGCGATTTTGTCTGCCACTGAAAGCGCCTCCTCTTGGTCGTGCGTCACATAGACAGCAGTGAGGCCAAACTCTTTCACTATACGGCGAATCTCCGTACGCATCTCAAGCCGTAACTGGGCATCAAGATTGGACAGCGGTTCATCTAACAATAAACATTTAGGGCGCACCACTAGAGCTCTAGCCAGAGCCACACGTTGCTGTTGCCCGCCAGAAAGCTGGTCAACTCTACGGTCTTCATAGCCCTCAAGACGTACACCTTTAAGCGCTTCCAGAGTGCGATCCACTAGTTCATCGCCTTGAATCCCGCGTTCCTGCAGGCCAAAGGCCACATTTTCCCCCACCGACATATGTGGCCAGAGCGCATAGGATTGAAACACCATGGCGGCCTCCCGCTTGTGGGTTGGCACATCAGTGACATCGCGTTCGCCAAAAAATATTTTCCCCTCATCAGGATCTTCAAGCCCAGCGATAGTTCTCAACAAGGTAGTTTTACCACACCCGCTAGAGCCTAACAAAAAGAACAATTCACCTTCACCAACATGAAGATTCACCCCCTTGAGCGCAACGACATCTTTGTCGTAGCTCTTTTTCACACCATCTATCTGAATCGCGTCCATTGCTTCGTTCGTATACTTCCTTATGCGTGGGGTAATGCAAGAATAGAGATAGTCTAATCTAGGGTGACCGGATGGAGTGGATACTCAGCCACTTGCTCAAGTTTGATCCCATAGACTTTCGCGATCTCTGGTGCATCAGACTTCTTATACACATCTCTGTAGTAAATTTCCTTCACGCCATAGGCACAAAGTGTCTGCATGCAGGCGGTGCAAGGCATTGTCGTTGTAGCTATCACTTTAGCCTCCCCTCGTTTGAACAAGCTGCACAGATTCACTTCGGCGTGCAGCATAAATTTCTGCCGCCCATCGCGATCATCCCAAAAGCCCTCAGGCGCATCAAAGCCCGGTGCGAGCCCATTGTAAGCAGTACCAATGACACGGTTATCAAAATCTAACGCGGCCGCTCCTACTTTACGGAATGGATCTTCACTGCGCAGGCTCGCCACGTGGGCCAATGCCATTGCATATTGAGGGATAGATAGTCGTTCCGAATTCATAAGCCAGACTTCAACACAGCCACCACCACCAGCTCAATACTTTTTCTCATTCACGGAGCACAGTCCACAACGATCTATCCACAAGAAACTCCTCAATGCATCACAAAGCCTCCATTTACTGCAAGTTTTTCACATTGGCTTCATCCTCTCTTCACATTATTCTGATTCTCTAGCCGCATGTTTAAACTCACTCGCCGACAGACCATTCAGACTTTGCTCGCAGCCGCTCCTGTCGCTGCGGCAATCGATGCATTTCTCATTGAGCCAAACCTTCTCAGTGTCACGCGCCGAGAGATCACCCTGCCACGACTTCCACCTGAACTAGACGGATTCACCATCGCACAACTCAGCGACTTTCATTACAAGCCAGATAAAGATCACGATCTTATGGTCAAAGCCGTGAATGCTGTGAATGCCGAAAATGTCGACTTCATAGCCCTCACTGGCGATTATGTAACCGATGATGCTGGGGTGATCACTCCACTCATGGAGCATCTTAGCCAGCTACAATCAAAACATGGCATAGCCGCCACCATGGGCAATCACGATGGTTGGAGTAACTCTCGTGACTACTATCGTAAAATCTTCACCAAAGCCGGCATCCCCTTTCTCATCAACCAGAATACCGAACTCAACATCAAAGGCACCCCGCTTCACATAGCGGGAACTGACTACGTATGGTTAGGCTCACCTGATCCGGCAAAAACTCTCCAGGGCATCCCCTCTAATTCCCCAGTGATTGCACTCGTCCACGAACCAGACTACTTCGACACGATGCGTGCAATCCGCGACATCGACCTGCAGCTCTCTGGCCACACCCATGGCGGCCAATGCCGAGTTCCCTTCATTGGCTATACTCCAGTGAAGGTGAAATATGGAGAAAACTACGTGTATGGACATTATCAAGAAGCTAATTCCCAACTCTTTGTCTCACGTGGTATAGGCACCTCGGGCATGCGAGTTCGCTTTGCTTGTGCACCGGAAATCGCCATACTCACCCTCCGTTGCGCCAACTAAGCCTACCAAAACCCATCAGAGTTCACCCACTACTCGTTAGTAATCAATAAGGCACAACCATATGCCAAACCAGAGTATTGACGTACTGGTATTCTCCCCCATACTCGCCGCCCGCATTCAGCGGGCAAAAAATTGATCGACTTTCCACACTGGAGAGTTCCTTCCTATTTCACCACAAATTCTTATGGCTAATTACGCAATCAACGGATTCGGGCGCATCGGACGTAACGTCCTTCGTGCACTCATTGAAAAAGGCGAACTTGAAAAAGTTGTCGCTATCAACGACCTCACTGACAACAAGACTATAGCTCACCTGCTTAAGTATGATTCTTCACAGGGCAAGCTCGACGCAGACGTTTCTTTTGACGAGAAGCACCTCATCGTAAACGGTCACAAGATCGTAGCACTCGCTCAGCGCGACCCAGCACAACTCCCATGGGCTGAGCTCAAGGTTGACGTTGTTCTTGAGTCCACAGGATTCTTCGCATCACAGGCTGGTTCACAGAAGCACATCGACGCAGGCGCTAAGAAAGTTCTTATCTCCGCTCCAGCTCCTGATCCAGATCTCATGATGTGTATCGGTATCAACGATAGCGAGTACGACGCGTCTAAGCACAACATCGTGTCTAACGCATCATGCACAACTAACTGCCTCGCACCAATGGTGAAGGTACTCAACGATTCCTTCGGTCTCGTGCAGGGAATGATGGCTACCATCCACTCCTACACAAACGACCAGCGTATCCTTGACCTTCCACACAGTGACCTTCGGCGCTCCCGTGCAGCAGCTGTAAACATCATCCCAACTTCTACTGGTGCAGCTAAAGCAATCGGTAAAGTTATCCCTGAACTCGCAGGTAAGCTCAACGGTAACTCTTACCGTGTGCCAACTCCTACAGGTTCTATCACTGACCTCGTTTGTATCCTCAAGCGTGAAGTGACACTTGAAGAAGTGAACGCAGCGTTCAAAGCAGCAGCAGACGGCCCACTGAAAGGCATCCTCGAGTACACAGACGAGCCAATCGTTCTTCAGGACGTTGTATCTAACCCACACAGCTCAGTCTACGACTCAGGCTGCACAATGGTTGACGGCGCAATGGTGAAGCTCGCTTCATGGTACGACAACGAGTGGGGCTACTCAAGCCGCGCAGCAGAAGGCCTAGCCCTTCTCAGCAAAGGTCTCTAATCCTTTAGAGATTAACATTCTCAACGGGGGAGGCTTTCATAGAGTCTCCCCTGTTTTGTTTTACAACTCCCGCATCTTATGGCACCTCAGAGGCCATAACCTTTTCAACAACAGTTAACCACTAACCGAAAATAATTCACTATGGCTAAACTCACTATCCGCGACATCGACGTACAGGGCAAAGAAGTCCTCATGCGTGTGGACTTCAACGTCCCTCTCGACGACAATTTCGAAATCACCGACGACTCCCGCATCCTCGGTGCTCTTCCATCTATCAAGCACCTCCTCGCAGGCGGCGCTAAGCTCATTCTCTGCTCACACCTTGGTCGTCCAGCAGGCGAACCACAGGAGAAGTACTCACTTCGTCCAGTAGCTAAGCGTCTCTCCGAACACCTCGGCGCAGCAGTAGCATTCGCTGATGACACTATCGGCGAGCACGCAGCAACACTCCGCTCCACTCTCCAAGCTGGCCACGTGATGGTCCTCGAGAACACACGCTTCGACAATCGCGAGACTGCTAACGATTCTGAATTCTCCAAAGCCCTCGCTGGCAATGCTGAGATATTCGTCAACGATGCATTCGGCACAGCGCACCGCGCGCACTCTTCCACAGAAGGCGTGACTCACTTTGTTTCCCAGTCCGTGTCAGGTTTCCTCATCGAGAAAGAACTCGAGTTCCTTCAAGACAAACTCGCTTCACCTGAAAAGCCATTCGTGGCGATCATGGGCGGCGCAAAAGTTTCCGACAAGATCCAGGTCATCAAAGCTATGATGGCGAAGGCTGACACCTTCATCATCGGTGGAGCAATGGCCTACACATTCCGTCTCGCTCAGGGCTACAAGGTAGGTGACTCCCTCGTGGAGCCTCAATTTGTAGAGCTTGCCAAGGAGATCCTCGAAGAAGCTGAAGCAAAGGGCATCAACTTCCACCTTCCTGCTGACACGCGCATCACTCAGGAGTTCAAGCCAACAGCAGTTACTAAGGTAACAGCTCCCTACTCAGACGGCGGAGAAATCCCTGACGGCTGGGAAGGCATCGACATCGGCGACGTTGCTATCGGTGACTTCGAAAAAGTAGTAGCAGGCGCTAAGACAATCCTCTGGAACGGCCCAATGGGCGTGTTCGAACTAGACAACTTCGCAGCAGGCACAAAGGCACTCACAGCAGCAGTTGCTAAATCTGACGCACTCACCATCGTTGGTGGTGGTGATTCAGTCACAGCAGCAAACAAGTTCTCAGACGCATCTAACTTCAGTTTCCTCTCCACTGGTGGCGGTGCTTCCCTCGAGCTTCTCGAAGGCAAGACTCTCCCAGGTGTAGCAGCGCTCACTGACAAGTAATCCGTAAAAGAGGCTTCCAGCCTCTTTTCCCAAATCACAAATAACCAATCAAAATAACAAACATCATGTCACGTAATCTAATCATCGCAGCAAACTGGAAGCTCAACAAAGGCCCAGCAGACGCAGCAGCATTCCTCGACGCATTCTGCGTAGTAGCCAAAGACTTCAAAGGCACAGCAGACATCGTACTCGCACCTTCATTCCTCACCATCCCATCCGTTGTAACTAAGCTCGACGGTTGCGACCGTGTTGCAGTGGCTTCTCAGAATGTTTCTGAGCAAGAGTCCGGTGCATTCACTGGTGAAGTGAGCACATGCATGCTCAAGGAAGTTGGCGTTCAGTACGTCATCCTCGGTCACTCAGAGCGTCGTTCTATCTACGGCGAGTCTGATGCTCTCATCAACGCCAAGGTAAAGAAAACTCTCGCAGCTGGCCTCAAGCCAATCTTCTGTATCGGTGAAACTCTCGCAGAACGCGAAGGCGGTAAGCTCGAGTCCGTTCTCACCACTCAAATCACTGACGGCCTCAAGGACGTTGCTGACCTCTCTAACGTAGTCATCGCATACGAGCCAGTTTGGGCAATCGGCACAGGCGTAACAGCCACTGCTGAGCAAGCACAGGACACCCACAAGTTCGTGCGCTCAGTCATTGCTAACCTCTACGGCCAGTCCGCTGCAGACGCAGTACGCATCCAGTACGGCGGTTCTGTAAAGCCAGCTAACGCAGCTGAGCTTCTCGGCCAGCCAGACATCGACGGCGCACTCGTCGGCGGTGCAGCCCTCGAAGCCGAGTCATTCTTCGGTATCCTCGAGAACTCAGCATCGTAAAAGAGCGTTTCCAACCTCTTTCACAACCAAGAAACTACTTCTTTCAAAACCAAGCCCCGCACCTCACAGTGCGGGGCTTTTTCTATCACGACGATAACGTCACTACACTAAGCCCTTACGTCGCCTCCGCATGCTCTCTGGCGAAGCTCCAATTTTACATAAGCATTTTGTAACTTATTATGCTAAAGTTCCGTATACCTCACTGAACCCTCAAATAATCCCCAGCTATGTCAGTTCACGTAAAATACGGCCCCATCGATATCACCCTCGAAAAAGACTCTGAAGGCTTCGCCTTTTCCTGTCCACTTTGCCACAGCATGTTCTTCTCCACCGGAGATCAAGCATCCTGCAGCAATGTCGTTCAAGACCACCTGCAACAGTTCCACCGAATCAGTCTGCCAGCGGCGACTATCTCTGAGGACAATATTGAGCCACCAAAAGTTCAGCTCAAAAAAGCGCTCAATTTAAAATAACTCCTCTTGGCTTAAGTTGCCTGAGAGTTTTTCGAGAATCGCACCACGATTGCTCTCGCCGAACTCTAACCAGGCAGTTGGCTCTTGTTGATTGGCACAGAGCACTTGGACTTCTGTTAGTCCGCCGTCAGCTAACAACCCACTCACGGTTTTGCTGGCCACCTTCGGGCAATTGCAGTCACCGCTGAGGTGACCTAAGACCACATGCGCAAGTCGCTCGCAACCAACGTCAGCAATCAGCTCCCCCGCCTGCGTGTTAGATAAATGTCCATGTCTCGATGCGATGCGCTGCTTGGTCGACCACGGCCGTCTAGTATCAGCTTCGAGCAATTCCTCATCGTAGTTAGCTTCAACAAACAGCGCCTGAGTCTCACGTAAATGCATCCGCATTGCCTGAGTCACATAGCCCACGTCTGTAACCAGCCCAAATTTCGTAGTCCCACCGAGCACGGTAAACCCAACAGGCTCGGCGGCATCGTGAGGGATCGGGAATGGATGAATGGTCATGCCATCCAGTTGAAAATCCTGACCGGTATTGAAAACCTTCCACAGCACCTCACTTTTCATTCCCCACTGCAGAGCCTCCTTCGTCATCGCATTGGCATAGACGGGAATTTTGCGTTTGCGCAGCAGGACATCTAGTCCACGGGCATGATCGCTGTGCTCATGTGTGAGTAAAACGCCTGTCAAAGAGTCTGGATCAACCCCGATGGCCTCCATCCGCACGGTCAACTGCTTGGCACTGAGCCCGGCATCGAGCAACAAGCGGGTCTTGCCACACTCAAGAATTGTTGCATTCCCACCGCTACCGCTACCTAAAACTGCCATCCTCATTCTCACGGGCGGGATCGTAAGCCGAATCGGCCCGCACTCAAGCCAGATTCTTTGATTCTAGGAATTCTCGCACTTTTGCCTTCCGTCCCAAGCTAAATACTCTACATCTTGCGCCATGAATGTCATGAACGTGATTATCGGGTCCACATTCGCACTTCTTGTTGCTGGTTTTTTCATCTCCTACAGCAGCATGAATAATAGCGAAATCAATGATCCAGATGCCCTAGAGGTAGCTCGCTTGGAAAAACGCATAGCTCAACTAGAATCAGCAAGGCTCAAAGGTACCAATGCCAACCAAGGTTTCTCCAATTCTTTTAACACCCAGTCACCACTTCATCGTGCTGCCAACCAGCAAGCAGATGCCACCGAACTCGAGCGCCTTCGTAGTGATCTCAGCGTCCTCAAGGATGAGCGTGACAAAATCGAAGATCAAGCAGCAGCCGTCATCGAAGAAGCCCTCGGCGCTCAACCTGCTAAGAACGACCGTCGAGCTAACCTTATAAAGTCAGCCCTCGTCATGGCTAAGATCACCGAGTACAACAACGTCGAAAAAATCGCGGGAATCGAGATCGAACGCGTAGGCAACGTCAATACTGGCGACGTCCTCGGTATCCGCCGCAACTCAGGTATCATCGGCCGCCTCACTATTGGCATGATCGACCGTAACCAAGGCATCGCGGACCCACTTCCGGGATCATTCATGGGTGGCAGCATCGACATCCAAGCTGGCGACGAGCTCATTCTCCCGCCTAACTAGTACCCACTTTTTGTGGGTTTCATGCCCACTCTGTAAAAAGCGAGCATCTGCTCGCTTTTTTTGTTGCCCAAACACCAAGGGTTACGACTACACTCACGGTGTGGATCAGCTTACTATCACTCAACTCAAACAATCCGCTGGAGATTCCCCCATCAGCGCCAGCGTCGACGTCCAACTCCAGTCCTGTGTCACCAAGACGACGAAGTCTGGAAAGCCCTACTTAGAGCTCGTCCTCGCGGATTCGATTGACCAATTTACTCTCAAAATATGGGAAAACCTCCCCCAGTTCAAATCTGCCCAGAAACTCCCCCCGGAGTCATTCCTCCGCCTCGCTGGCGACTGGACACAAAACCAATACGGCCTCGACGCCCAACGCTGGGATTTCAGACCACTCAATGCAAGTGAGACTGCCGATCTCCTCACAGGCGACCCAGAGACCAGCGCCAAGCAAAGACAAGACTGGCAGACCATCACGCAGCTTTGTCAGGACATCAATGATCCACGCCTCCACGCACTTTGCCAGCTCTTCACCGAACGCTACGGACTCAAATTCCAACGCACTGCGGCTGCGAGAAAGAATCACCATGCCCGCCGCGGTGGTCTAGTAGAGCACGTCGCACAGATGATGCGCTCAGCCATGGCGCTCACCACGGTCTACACCGATCTCAACACCGACCTTCTCATCACTGGCATTCTTTTCCACGATTGCGGGAAAATGTGGGAGAACACCTATCCAGAAACTGGCTTTGCCCAACCTTTCGACTTGCAAGGCGAAATGCTCGGACACATCCCGCTCGGTATCGATCTCGCCAGCCGACTCTGGTCAGAAATGATTGGCGACAGCCCGAAGGTATGGAACGACCTCTTCCCGCTCAGCTCCGATGTGCGCATTCACCTGCTCCACTTGATTGCCAGCCACCACGGCACTTACGAATTTGGTTCCCCCACATTGCCACGCACCCCAGAGGCTATCCTGCTACACCACATCGACAATATCGACGCCAAGTACGAGATGTTCAAGCAGGCCTACAACATCGCCCCAGAGCTAGCACCAGGGATTCATCAAAAGCAATTCCCGCTCCCAGCCAACTTAGTCACCCCGCTAGCCCATTTTCCTAAGGACGCCGAGACTCCGCGCTCAGCCGCTCCAACAATGGTAGCGGAAACTGTCACTAAAAAAGTGGTCGAAACCCCAAAGGCTGAAGCAAAGCCCGTTCCGAAAAAGGAAGCAACAAAACCTGCGCCGAAAAAAGAAAAGAAGCCGGAAACGCCTGCAACCGAGACTCCTCCGCAGCCAAAGCTCAAAGAGGAACCAACAGCCCCAAAGAAAAGTACAGAACCTGATGACGCACCTGAGTTAGAAGACGAATTTCAGACACAACCATTCACCGGCGAGCTCTTTTAGGCGACTCACATCTCGATAAATCACAAAAATGCTCCAATGACCTATGGCCACTGGAGCATTTTTAGTTACAAATCTCGAATTACTCTCCTAGCGCTTTAGCACAATACGGTAGTGTGCCTTACCGTCACGTAGGTGCTTGATGGCAGCATTGACGTCTTCCATAGCGAATTCTTCTACCACTGGAGCTATGTTATGCAGCTTGGCGAAATCTAACATCTGAGCAATCGTTGCTGGGCTCCCTACTGGTGAGCCAGAGACCGAACGTTGGGACATGATGAGTCCAAAAGCTCCGATATCCAGCGGCTCTAGTGTTGCCCCGACAAAGTGGAGTCGCCCTTTTGCCGCGAGAGTATTTAGATAAAGATTCCAATCTAACTTCACATTGACTGTCGAGATGATCAGATCAAACTGGCCGGCAGCGGCTTCGAGCACCGCTTCATCGCGTGAGTTGAGTGTGTGATGCGCTCCTAGTTCCAATGCCTCGGTGCGTTTTGATTCGGTCGATGTGAAAGCGGTCACCTCACACCCCCAAGCATTAAGAAACTGAACAGCCATGCTGCCCAATCCGCCAATACCGATCACACCCACCTTAGAGGTCGGCTTTATATCGAATTGAACAAGCGGGTTGAAAACTGTGATCCCGCCACAGAAGAGCGGCCCAGCTTTTGCTAGATCTACCCCATCCGGGATGGCAACGACGCTATTTGCAGCGGCGCGCACTTTGTCAGCAAATCCACCGTGACTTGCGATGGTCGGAGTGGAAGCAGCACAGAGATTCTGATCCCCAGATTCGCAATGATTGCAGTGATCACAATAGGCTGAATGCCAGCCGAGACCAACAGCCTGCCCCACTTCGAAACCAACTACATCAGTTCCGACTTTGGCAATGCGGCCCACCACCTCGTGGCCCGGCACGAGCGGGTACTCAGAAAACTCCCATTCGTTGTCAATCATACTCAGATCCGAATGACAGATTCCACAGTAGAGGACATCGATCTCTACATCATTTCTCCCAAGCGCACCTGGATCGTATTGGAATGGCTGGAGTTCAGCCCCTTGTTCGTTTGCTGCAAATGCGTTTATCATAGTGGTCCACCATTACACCATAAACTAACATTTCGCTAGAAGAGTTCTTAGAAATTCCAGACATCCGATTCCCTAGACTGTCCGTGC
>CAXMPP010000013.1:0-5070 GCA_964195395.1 uncultured Thermodesulfobacteriota bacterium | reverse complement strand
TTATCATAGAGGTTCGAAAATTATAGAGGTACGAAAACGGAAAACCTCTACTCAAGCTATCCGAAAGAAATCACAGCCTCATAGCTCTCAGGCCTAATACAAAAAAAGCCGTGCTGAATCTCAGCACGGCTTCTAATAAAATTTTGTTTTGAGCTAATTACGCTTCCCACTCGACTTCCTTGGCGTCTGGCCAGAGATTCTCTAGATCGTAGAGCGTGCGTGAATCGACGTGCATGATGTGCACCATTACATCGAAGTAATCTAGCACCACCCACTTTGTCTCAGGCCGGCCTTCACCGCTGTAGGGTTTCACATCGTGCTTTTCTAGAACGATCACTTCCGTGTCGCGCATGAGAGCTTTGAGGTGTGGCATGGAATTGCCTGAGCAAATGACCATGTAGTCTGTAATAGACGAGAGACCTTTGACATCGAGCACACAAATGTCCTCAGCCTTATTTTCGTCGACTGCGCGTGCGCAAGCAATTGCGAGTTCTTTACCTTCTACTTTCATCTATTCTGCTAGTTTGGTTACCTCTCGGAGTGCAAAAAAAAAGCCCCCTAAGGGCTATCCTTTACCAAGCATCTAGTGTTTCTACCAGAATGATTTGGAAATCCTGCCATCTCATTCATCATTTGAATGGATGGTGGAGCATAACGGAATCGAACCGTTGACCTTCTGCATGCCATGCAGACGCTCTACCAATTGAGCTAATGCCCCGTAATCCTTCGAGTGCGCGGAGGATTTACCCTCCGCTTCTTATCCTTGCAAGCCTTTTTTATATATCGCTACGAAAGAGCTTCAATAATTCCCGTACTCTTGGCACCTGGCAAGACTGAGAGATCCATTTGATTCATAATGTAAGCATAAGAAATACCAGTCTCCGGATCTCCGAACGCGTGACTACCGCCAGCTCCAGGATGGCCGAATGCTTGCATACCTTTACCGTAGTTATGACGAATTTTATCTCCATTTTCATCGAGGGGGTCGAGCTGGAATCCACAACTAAAGCGAGTAGGCGTCATCAGAATGCGATCATCGCCTGTCACCACTGGGGTGCGCATCCAGTTTAACACATCATCCGAGAAAAATGGAATCGCTCCGATGGCTGCTTGATAAAACTTGGCGAGCCCCTGGGCTGTACCAACACCACCCATCGCAGGGAGGCCAGCTTGCCAAGCCTTTGAAGTATTCATCTCGTGCACGCCTTGGAGCCCGCTTGGCGAGCTAAATGCCTGACGCACGAGCGTGCCAGATTGGTTAAATTCTTTATAGAACCCGCTTGCCAGATCGCTCTTGTCCATTTTTCCTGGATAAAGTGTGGCTACGCGGTCGAACTCAGATTCTGGCAGTCCAATCCAGAGTTCCAAGCCTAGAGGTTCGGCAATGCGCTCGCGGAATACTTCGCCTAGACGTTGCCCCGTGAGAAGCCGCACTGGCTCATCCACTAGAAATCCAAAGGTCCTTGGGTGGTAGCCGTGGCCGTCGCCCAACTCCCAATTAGGTTCTTGGGCTTCAATCGCGGCAATCACCTCCTCGTGCTCAAACACGCTAGATTTTTGGTCGAGCGCCGCTAGCCCACATTGGTGGCTGAGGAGCTCGGCAAATGTCGCTGAGCTATTCGGGAAGTTAGCCCAAACCCGACACACAAGGTCATCTGGCGACAAACCATTTTCCTCTAGCAACATCAATAAAGTAGCCGAGGCCAGAGCCTTGGTCGCTGAATAAAAAGGCACTATCGTGGCAGATCTCCAGGGATGAACCTTCTCACGCTCGCACCACCCATCAGCCAGATTGAGCATTTCGGCACCCTCTTTCCAAATCGACACTGAGGCTCCTAGCTCGCCGCGCTCTTCGAAGTTTTTGCGGAATGCCAATCTTACTGCGTCCAAATCCATAGCCACACCCCACCCCGAGAGCTCGGAGGAATCAACTGAAAAATGACTCAGCTCCGAGATGTCGGGCCCACTTTCTTCTTCTCACTAGATTTCATTTACACTCAGATACATCTATTATAGCGTGCGACCCGTGAAATGGTTCATTCTCTTCTCCCTTATCTGTCTTAGCCCAGGCACTCTAAGCGCCAAAGACTATTGGAAGCACAGTGAACAGCAGGGTAAAGTCGGAGCCTGCCACGCATTTGCCACCATTGCTTTAGTCGAGGCCGAATACTGGCGAACCACAGGCAAATTTATCAACCTCTCCGAACGCGACCTTTTCCTACGTCACTATTCAAAAGGCTTCAGCTCCAGCAGTGACATGATTACTCACCAGCTCAGAGCCGCCACAAAAAAGAAGCTTCCACACGACTACAACGAGGCTGGCCACATCAACCACGATTTCGCCTTCGCCAAGAAGTACGGCATAGCGAGCGAACGTGAGCTTCCGTATGATCCTCTTTTTAGCAATGGTGTAGCAATGGCAGTCAAGCGCCTCCGTCACCAACGCGATCAACTTGCGACCGAGGCCTCTCAACTAAAAAAGGCCCGACAATGGTCAGACTCCGTGGCTCAACAGAAAATTCAGCAATCTCATGAGCAACTCAAAGGGATCAATAAAACTCTGACTCTACCCCATTCTACCCAGACGCGTGACTGGACACGAAAATGGCTAGCAAACTACAAGCTTAAACAAATAAAGCCCAAGACTAGTGCACAAGCTAAGTCATTGATTATTTCCCAACTCGCTCATCGTCCAGTCGCTGTCGACGTCACTAACTTCACCGAGCTCAGCAGCCATGCGCAGCATTACTCGTCCACCTACTCACGACACAGTCTGGTGGTAAGCCATTACAACCCAACTACTGATCAGTTCACAATCCGCAGTTCGACTCACAAATCCTCCACTAACGTCTCGGCAGACGCCCTCAGCCGTGGAACCTATCAGCTTTATTATCTGGTGAAAAATATTGCCTCAGACTAGCCTTCCACCTTGACAGTTGCTAACTGAATCTACACACAAACGGGAGTCACAACAGTGACAGCCCAGACATAACTTATACTTACATGCTCACTATCCTCACGATCCTCGGCGCATTAGGCATTTTCCTCTATGGCATGAAAGTCATGTCGGAGGGTATCCAAAAAGTTGCTGGAAATGGCATGCGTACAGCATTGGCCACGATGACAAAGAACCGCTTCAGCGCGATGCTGACCGGACTTTTCACCACTGGATTAGTTCAGTCATCGTCAGCTACCACCGTGCTAGTTGTTAGCTTTGTGAATGTAGGCTTACTCACCTTGGTCGAATCCATCGGTGTCATCATGGGAGCCAACCTCGGAACCACGGTGACTGCGTGGATCGTGGCCTCTATTGGAAAGTTTAGTGTCACTAAGATTGCTCTACCCATTATTGGCTGTGGCCTCCCACTGTTCTTTGTTGGCAAAGGCAAATGGAAATCTATCGGTGAAGTCCTCATTGGTTTCGGCCTGCTCTTCTTCGGTCTTGGCGAGCTAAAAGAGTCTGTACCTGATCTCAAGTCGGCTGTGAAATCTGGTGATATGGAGACTATTGATACACTCCGTGGCATCGTCGAATGGATTCAAGCCACTGGCTTCATGTCTGTCATTCTCTTCATGTGTGCTGGAGTCGTCCTCACCCTCGTTGTTCAGAGTTCCTCTGCGGCGATGGCCATCACCATTACTTTTGCTATGCAAGGATGGCTGGGTGACGACCCAATGGTCGCGTTCAAAAACTCAGCAGCTATTGTGCTCGGTGAAAACATAGGAACCACCGTAACTGCATGGTTAGCCTCCCTAGGAGCCAGTGTTGCGGCCAAAAGAGCTGCCAGAGCGCACCTACTATTTAACGTCATCGGCGTCGTCTGGATGTTGATCGCATTCAGCGTTTTCACCGACTTCATATGGTCATTAGCGGACTCCCTCCCCGACAGCCTCAAGAGTGCTAAGAAAGACTTTGGAAAATCCGAAGTGGCCTTTGCAACCGCGGTTTTCCACACCCTGTTCAACCTAATCAACATCGGCGTACTCATCTGGTTCGTCCCCCAAATTGCGAATATCGTCCAGAAAATGGTCAAAGACACTGACGACGGTAGCCCCACTGAACCAGTACGAATGAGGTACATTTCTCAGTCACTTGTCGATCTAGGTGAACTCAATATCGTAGAAGCCGAGCAAGCAGTGGCTAACCTCAGCACCCACTGTACCAAGATGTTTACTGGCTACAGCGAAGTGTTCGACCACCCTGAGCGCGACATGTCTGACCAAGTCAACACCCTCAAGGCGATGGAAGATGAAGCGGACATGATGATGCACGACATCACCGAGTACCTCGTCCGCTGTACCTCAAAAGAAGTTTCTCCTCACCTCTCCGAGCGCATCACCGGCCTCCTCCGTATGACCGCTGAGCTCGAAGAATGCTCCGATGCTATCTACCGACTCATCAAAATAGCCGAGCGCAGATACAAAAAAGGACGTCAATTCAACGAGGAACAATTGTTGACTATCCGCGAACTTGCAGCACTCATTTCCGAGTTCTTAACCTTCTGTGAAGAACGCATTCTAGGTCAAATCAGCCCAGCTGAAACTCAGAAAGCTGAAGACATCCGCGAGAAGATCAAGTCCCTCACAAAGAGCTCCAACAAATCAGCAATGGGCCGTATGGCAGAAGGTGACGTGAAAGTAGAGATGCTCAATATCGACACCAACAACCAGTTGAATGTGATCGCAAACCACCTGATGCATGTGGTACAAACCTCTGCTGAGGTGAGCTAAGAAACATGTGACAGCATTGTCACCAACATAACTTCGATAAAAGCCGAGCTGCCCTTCATAGCAGTCTCGGCTTTTTAGTTTAACTAAGACTCTCCATACCATGCAAAGAATCCTAATAATCGAAGATGAAGTAGACATTGCCGAGTTGATCTCCTTCAATCTCCAACGCAATCAATTCGACACCATCCTAGCTCACGATGGGCTAGAGGGCTTGAATAAAGCGATCAGCATAGAGCCCGATCTCATCATCCTCGACATCATGCTACCTAGCATGGATGGCATCAATGTGAACAAGGAACTCAAGCGCGACCCGCGCACACGGAATATCCCCGTGATCAT
>CAXMPP010000012.1:24366-24610 GCA_964195395.1 uncultured Thermodesulfobacteriota bacterium | reverse complement strand
ACTATGGCTCCCGAGGAAAATGTCACAGTCGCAGTCCCGTGGAGTAGCTCCAGCCTCCCCTCATGTAGTTCAGTGCCAACAGTTGTCGGCAGCGAGCACTCGCCCCACTGCGCCATAGAAGTCTCAGTAATCGCGGCGTAATGCTCTGGGGCAGTCTCTGGACTTCTCTGCATAATTACTGTGATCGTCAATAAAATGACCGCCGCTACAGCAGCCACTTTCCAAACAACGCTCTGGCCAGTGG
>CAXMPP010000012.1:0-24356 GCA_964195395.1 uncultured Thermodesulfobacteriota bacterium | reverse complement strand
AGCATTGCTCGACTCTAACAAACTATGTTGAAGCGTGACATCTTGATATAATTTCAAGGCTTCATCGTCCTGCATAATTGCCGACTCCAAGTCCGCAATCTCAGCCTCACTCGCTTCATCAAAGAGTGTGCGCTCAATTAATTTTGTTAGTTGATCTTGTTTGTGTTTATCCATTTCACTTAACCTTTCAGGCAATCTCTCAAAGCGCCACGAGCTCGACTCAGCCCTCGGTAGCTCGCCGCCACTGTTTTACCCGTTTTGAGGGCAATTTCTTCTATCGAAAATGCTTCATTGTATCGCAATACTAACAACTCTTTTTGTGGGCCTTTGAGTTTGCTTAGACATCCACTGAGCTTGCGCGCCATGCTGTGCACTACATCAGGCTCATGACATGGCTGGTCCGCAAGAAATTCGACACAAGCATCTGAAAATGTGAGCCGTTTGCCTTCGATCGCTTTCTTTTTACGGAATGCCATGACTCGGTGGAATGCCACCTTTCGGCTCCATGCCCCAAAATTGGTACCGAGTTCGAATCTATCAAACTCTTTCCAGATCGCCATTTTTATATCCTGCAGGACATCTTCCGCATCCGCAGAGTTGGGGATCATTTTATACACGTAGCCGCAAAGATACCGTTCATGTTCGGTTAAGAGCTGAACGTATGCCTCTACTTTGTTGTCTTGATTATTGTGCTCCACCTCTCACTATAGAGTGCAATGCTTAGGCATTTTGGACAGAAAATTATTTTTTTACATATTATCCAATATAGATGTCCAATAACCAAGAGACCTACACTCATTAAGTATGCAACGCCGTAATTTCCTCAAAGCTTTTGGAGCCTCATCAATCATTCCTAGTTCTCTCGCCGCAACTGCCGCCAATCACACAAAAAACTCTGATGAAATCCTAGTGGATGCCGTCAGTTTTCAGGATAAAGGTGGCTGGGTGGTTGATCCCCAATTTATCGAGCAAATGGGCTCGCCATATCTGCTCGCACACGGGATGGGAACTCCAGTGGCCAATGCCACAACTAGGGTAAATGCGAAGAAAGCTGGCAAATACCACGTCTGGGTGCGGACGAAAAACTGGTGTCCCGGCCCCTGGGATGCCCCGGGCCAGTTTCAGTTAAGTGTCAACGGCAAGAAAACGCCAACGCTCTTTGGAACGCTCGATGGATGGGCTTGGCAAAAGGGTGAGGCTGTGGAGCTGAGCGAAGGTGAAAATAAACTTGAGTTAGTCGATCTTACTGGATTCGAGGGCCGTTGTGATGCGATTTTTTTCACTGCTAATGGCGACTTTGTCCCTCCGAACGATCTAAAAAAGCTGGCGGCTTGGCGCAATGTGCAACATGGGCAGCCAATGAGTGGTGATCTTGAGGGAACACACGATTTCGATCTCGTGATCGTCGGCGGCGGCATCTCGGGTTGTGGTGCCGCACTGGCAGCTGATGAGCAGGGGCTCAAAGTAGCGCTGATCCAGAACCGCCCAGTCCTAGGCGGAAATGCCAGTCAAGAAGTGCGCGTCCACACCCTCGGCATCCATGGAAAAGTTTCTCGGATTCTTAAAAAAATCGACACCAAACATTGGGCGAACAACTCACCCGATTCCATCATAGATGACGCCAAGCGCCATGCCTCACTAGAAGCAGCTAAAAACGTCACGCTGTTCATGGACTACTCCGTGACAGGCCTAACGATGGACGGTAAATCTATCTCTAGCGTCGATGCGCGCAGCAATACCGCACACAAGAAAATACGGGTGAACGCCCCACAATTTATCGACTGTTCTGGTGATGCTGTCCTCGGCTTCAAAGCTGGAGCCACAACCCGTTACGGTCGTGAATCTAAAACAGAATTCGGGGAAGCTTGGGATAAGTATGGCGAATTGTGGAGTCCAGAAAAAGCAGATAACAAAGTTATGGGAACTACCGTGATGTGGCGCAGTACGACCTCAGATAATGCCAGCAAGTTCCCGTCCATCCCTTGGGCTAAGCCTGTGGCGAAAAACTACGCCGAAAAGAAAAGTGAATGGTATTGGGAATACAGCGACAACGATAAGCACCAGGTTCACGATGCAGAAGAAATCCGCGACCACATGTTCCGTGCTGTTTATGGAAATTTCTCCAATGTGAAAAAGAACCCAGCAAATGCGAGGCTTGAACTTTCTTGGGTCGGATTCATCGGTGGCAAGCGCGAGTCAAGCAGAATTATGGGTGACCACATTTACAGCATGAAAGACATCACCAGCCTTACAGAGTTCCCGGATAGCGTGGTAGTGGAAAAACGTGAAATCGATGTCCATTACCAGAAAAGTCTCAAAGGGTTTATCGTGGATTTCATTTCTAAAGCTCTTTTCATGAAACTAAAAGGGCACTACTTTATCCCCTTCCGCTCGCTCTACTCAAAAGACGTCCCAAATCTGATGATGGCTGGTCGTTGTTTCAGTTGCTCACACGTGGCTCTAGGCGGCCCTAGAGTCATGAATACCTGTGGCCAAATGGGAGTTGCCACAGGATACGCGGCAGCACTTTGTAAAAAACACCAGACCACCCCACGTGGAATTGCCAAGAAGCATATCAAAGAGCTGCGCAATCTGATTGGTTTTGAATAGAAGCTAGTATCCTTTTTAAGTTTATCTAGTCTACGCATTAGTCCTTTGATCATGTTCCAGCGCGTCCTATACATTGCTCTCCTATTCCAGTTCCTCGTCTTGCTAGGAACTGGAATTTTGCGCTTTTTTATCCCGTTTAGCATTGAGCTCAGTCGGCTCCATATATTTTCTGGGGCGGCGACTGGAGCGCTCATTTTGATCCATATTATCGATCGCCTTCGCCATCTGAAGCGCAAGTTTAAACCACGAAATGGCAATAAGAAGTGGTTACTCCCGACCACAACTCTGCTGGCGTGCATCCTAATCTGGCTGGCGGCATGGTTTGGCTCACCTGGAATTTCCCACCTGATGAGACTCAGCCATGAACAGCGAAATCATGCTGCCATTTTGCGCAGTCAAGACAACGTGGCACAAATGGGAAACGATGCATTCCACCGTACTGTTAAGCTCACTTCTACCGGCGCCTCTATCGATCTTGAGTTACAATGGTCAAAGAATCCAAATGGTGCCGTCGTCGCTATCTGGGCAGAGACCAAGTCTGGCAGCATCATCGAGACTCTCTATCTCACGGGCTCTCTCAAGTACAGTGAATCCCACGCTTGGGAAAAGGGCATTGCTCGGCGTGGGGAAACTCTGCCAGTGTGGCGTCACCGTTACACCGCGGTTTGTGGAGTAGACCCATTTGGAGATGTTGACCTCATCTCTCGCCCCACGATCAATCATCAATGGCTGCTAGACCAGAAACTAGATGAAGCCAAAGAAGGCTTTGTCATTTTCGCTGAAATAAATCTCCCCGGCGATGATGCGCCATCACTTATCTACGCGGCCAATATAGAGCCAGAAAGCATCAATCCATACAGCTTGCTGAATTTACTTGGCCACAGCCAGGGCAGTGAAAAGGATGGTGAACTTAATTACGAACTTGATGAAAATCTCAGGGAGAAAGACATCGTAGATCGCATTCTAGTGAGAGTCCGTTGGGCAACTCACTAACACCATCATACAATCACCTCTGTTCTTTTTTATGATTTCCGTTTGAAAAGAAGTCTAGATCTAGCAGGTTCGTACATACTAACTTTTCTACGATCCTATGAAATATTCATTCACCCTACTTTCAGTCCTTCTCACCAGCCTATTTGCATTTTCTGCTGAGAAGCCTAACATTGTCTATATCAACATCGATGACCTAGGCTGGGCCGATGTTTCTATCAATGGTTCAAAATACTACGAGACGCCGAACATCGATCGGCTCGCCAAGGAAGGAATGATCTTCACCAATGGCTATTCCTCTGCTGCGAATTGTGCGCCCTCGCGCGCCTGTGCTATTTCCGGTCAGAGCACCCCGCGTCACGGAGTCTACACAGTGGGCAACTCGGATCGCGGGAAGGCCAGCACCCGCAAGCTCATTCCTACCAAAAACACCCTGCACTTAAAACAGGACAACCTCACCTTTGGCCACGCTCTGAAAGCTGCTGGTTACACCACTGCCACCATCGGAAAATGGCACGTGACCAAGGATCCTCTCAAAAATGGTTTCGACATCAATGTCGGCGGAACCGCTGCTGGTGGCCCGTACAATGGCGGTTACCATTCCCCCTTCAAATACCCCAACCTAGAAGTCAAAGAAAAGGGCAGTTACCTAACTGACATCCTCACCGACAAGGCAATCGAGTTTATTGGCGAGCACAAAGCTGGCCCGTTCTGCCTCTACCTCCCCTACTTTACCGTCCACACCCCGCTACAGGCAAAGCCTGAGCTGGTAGACAAATACAAGAATAAGAAAGCCACTGCGGCGCAGAACAACCCAGTCTACGCCGCTATGATCGAGTCGCTCGACCAAAACATCGGCCGAGTCCTCGACGCTCTTGAGTCCAACGGCATCACTGACAACACTCTCGTGATTTTCACTTCCGATAATGGTGGGGTCAATGTCTCCAGCCTGCAATGGCCGTTGCGTGGTGGCAAAGGCATGTACTATGAAGGCGGCATTCGCGAACCCTTCTTCATCCGCTGGCCAGAGAAGATCAAAGCTGGCTCTCGCTGCGACACCCCAGTGAGCAACCTCGATTTCTACCCGACCTTTTGTGACGTGGCTGGAACCCCAGCACCTAAAGACAAGATCCTAGACGGACTGAGTCTCACTCCTCTCTTCTCAGGAAAAGCACTGGCTGAGCGCGCACTCTACTGGCACTTCCCTATCTACCTACAAGGGTACGGCAAAGCTGACAGCCTCGGGATGAAAGAAGCTCAGGACACGCTTTTCCGCACTCGCCCAGGCTCAGCGATCCGCCACGGCGACTGGAAACTCATCGAGTACTTTGAAAATGGCGAGTTCGAACTCTACAACCTCAAGCAGGATATCGGTGAGAAAACCAACCTCGCAAAGGAGCACCCAGAAAAGCTCCAAGAGCTTCACACCAAACTAAAGAATTGGCGCCAAGAGCTCAATGCTCCAGTTCCCACCGAGAAGAATCCAAAGTTCAAAGGATGATTCATTCATCCAAATAAGCCGTTCTAAACAATAAGGAGGGCGTGCACTTTGACGTGCACACCCTCCCCAACCACGTTAACAACCAAGTTAACAACACAATGAAAATTTTAGAACATGTCCTTGAGTCGGAGCTGTCGCTTCAACTGACCTAACATCTTATCAACCGAGTTAAACTTCGATGCTGTGAAGCGGGAGAACTCTTTCCCTTTGTTGTCTAGCAAAACCACTGTAGGAACACCAGAAACTTTATATTTTTTTAACACTTTCTGATTTTCAGCTTTAAGTTCTTTATCACTATTCGGGATATCGATTTTCACAAGGATGAAATCTTTCTCGGCACCAGATTTGAAAGCCTCTTTTGAGAAAACTTTTTTCTCCATCATCATACATGGAGGACACCAGTCGGAGCCCGTGAACTCTACAAAAAGAGGTTTATTCTCTTTCTTACTAAGCTTCTTTGCCTCGTCGATATTAGTCATCCAGCCTTCACCAGCAAACAGGCTGGTAGCTGTGACTGCGAGAGTGGCAATGGCGCTAAGTAATGTTTTTTTCGGACTCATCATAAGCATTAGCGGCACGAGAAGGGTATTTTATTCCCAATTTTGAAATAAAATGCAAAAAGAACGTATGAACCAACCGACAACAATCCTTATCGCCACTGGCAATTCCCATAAGACTGAGGAGATCAAAGATATTCTCGGAAGTAACTATTTGGTCGATGATTTGTCTGGGAAAGGTTTCCCCAAAGTCGATGAGACTGGCACCACTTTCTTGGAGAATGCCACGCTCAAAGCCGTCGAAATCAGTAAACTCACCGACCAATGGGTGCTGTCGGACGACTCGGGACTCGAGGTAGATGCCCTAGACGGAGACCCTGGTGTCTACTCCTCTCGCTATGCTGGTGAGGATGGTAATGATTCCGCTAATAATGGCAAATTGCTTGCAGAACTGAAGAAACTACCCAGCGAAAGTAGCCGAGCAGCTCGCTTCCGTTGCGTCATCGTATTGGCAAAGAATGGCGAACGCTTAGCCCATTTTTCAGGTGCTGTGGAAGGGCGCATCATCGACGTCTTGAGCGGCGATGCAGGCTTCGGCTATGATCCATTATTCATTCCAGATGGGTACGACCAAACTTTTGCTCAACTGCCTAGTTCCACAAAAAATCAGCTCAGCCACCGCTCCAGAGCTCTCGAAGCTGCACTCCCGTGGATTAGCGAGAACCTCTAAACTTCTGGCATTTCACACTCGGACATTGCCTTGAAGAACCTTTGGTATATCAGTCCTATAGCTGTTGCTTAGCTTTTATTACATGGACGAAGAAAGATACGAAATCAATTCACTCTTAGGAAAAGGTCGCACTGGTGGAGTCTATGTAGCTGAGGATACTGAGCAAAAAAAATCCGTTGCCGTACGCCGATTTTATTCCGCTGGAGGAAATACTTCATCTACTGATTGGAAAGAAAAATTCGTCGCGATTGCACAAAACTTAAGTAAGCTTCAGTCCCCGAACCTTCTCCCTGTAGTCGACGCTGGAGTAGACGAGGACGGCGCCTTTCTAGTAGCACAACTTATTGAAGGGCAGCGCCTCTCTGAATTCGTCATCAAAACCCCTTTAGACGAGCATGCGGCCAATCAAATGGCCAGTCAGTTGCTCCACGCCCTCGCTCTCTCACACGAAGCGGGCTTTATCCACGGGGCTCTCACCGCAGGCTCCGTTATGCTTACAGACCGCCAGCACGGAGGTTACCGCTACATTATCATGGACATGGGGCTCTCACGGCTCGCACCTTTGATCCCGGGGGCCGACTCCAGCTACGCCATGATGGCGGACCCCGCACTATTAGCTCCAGAGCTTTTCGACGGTAAGCCTGCGACCGCGGTCTCAGACTGTTACATGCTCGGCCACTTAGTCTACCTCGGCTTGATTGGTGGCCATCCGTTTGCGCTCAAATCCCTCGATGCCGTCAAAGAGCTTCATCAATCTGGAGCCTTGCCGCCACTCAGTGATTACAAAGAGGGTATTTCTCCGGCATTCATTGACTGGATCGAAACTCTCACCAACCCTGACATTGCTGTGCGCCCTCAGTCGGCTGCAGCAGCACTAAAAACTCTACCAAAGCTTCTACCCAAGAAGCCCGCAACTCCAGTAGAAGTTTTTGCTACAAATAAACCTCCTGCACCTCAACCCTCAATCCCTACAGCCCCAGAACGAGTCGCTCCACAAGCAAAGGGCAAAAAGAAACTCATCCTCACCACCACCCTTCTTCTGCTCCTCATTGCGGGAGTTAGCCTAGCAGTCATCCTGCCACAGGGAAACGACATTGAATCATACTACCCAAAGACCCCTGATGCTAAGCCAGTCAATGAAAAGCTAGAATCCTCCACCGAACACGCTAATGTGATCGAGCTCTACAGCATACCGGTAAGTGAAGGGTATTCTAGCATCGGCCGTGAAGTGCTCGATAAAGGCAGCCTCGACTGGGTTATCTTTAGAAGCCCACTCAATGATTGGGATAATTCCAGTCACCCAAAGAGTGATTTCATCAAAAAGCCATCTCTCATAGGCAAAGCATCAGACTCAGAAAAACTAGTCGGCAATCTCTCCTTCTTAGACAGTAAGAAAACGCAGATACACCCAAACCTCTACGCCGAATCCTCCGACATAGGTGACGGTTGGAGAATCAAAATTCTCAATGAGAAAGCCAAGTCCCCGCTCACACTCAAACTCCATTTCACCACGTGGAACTGCGATGCCAAACTCCGCATCCTCTCCGCTGATGGAACAGTAGAGCTTATTCCAGCCTACGAGTATAAACGCGACAGCCTGAACACCTCCTTTGGCTCCATCCTCACGCTCACTGAAGAGCTGCTCGAAGACCACAAATCCTTCACTCTAGAGTTCACCACCACTGAAGTGAAATCAGAGAAACCCTCCGGCCTCTCACTCAATGCTCTCGTAGTAGAGTAGGACGAGCTCGTCCGACACAGTTCTACTTTACCGATCTAGCAAAATGGACTCTCAGTCACGCTGTGAGCTCTAGCCTTCTACCTGCTTGAAATGCTTGTAGAGGTCTTCCACTTTGTAGCGAGCCCATTGGGTCTTGCGGAGGAATTTGAGGCTCGATTTGACGCTCGGGTCCTTGGCAAAACAATTGATGCGAATCCGGCAAGCCATGTCATCCCAACCGTAAAAATCGACCAACTCATTGAGCATCGTCTCAAGGGTAACTCCATGGAGGGGGGCGTTCGGGTGCTCACGTTTTTCGCTCATCCCCTTCAGCATCCACACTCCTCGCGTCCTGTCACGACCTATCGCTTTGTAAAATACCTAAAAGCGTGTAGCGTGCCGCCGTGGATTCTATCACCCAAGCAGCCCTCGGCGGACTCTGTGGCGAACTTCTCCTGCGTAAACAACTCGGGTGGAAGGGCGCAGCCTGGGGCGTTTTCTTCGGCACTCTACCAGATCTCGACATCGCCATCGCCCCCTTTGTCGACTCGATGGACTGGCTACGCACCCACCGCAGCCTCTCGCATTCCATTTTCCTCATGCTTCTGATGAGCCCCGTGTTTGGTTACCTACTGAGCAAGCTCCACAACAAAATCAGCCTAGCGCGGGCCACTGGCTTCGTCCTTCTCACCTGGTCCACCCACGTGCTGATCGATTGCTTCAACAGCTACGGCACACAGATTTTCGAGCCATTTAGCGACTATCGACTCACGCTCAACAACATGTCGATTATTGATCCGCTCTTTACAGTTCCGATGGTGATAGGGAATTTCATTTGCTTGTTCCTCGCCCGCGAGGGTAGGAAGCGGAGCTGGCTTGTCTGGTCCACCACAACCTGGATCAGCCTCTACACATTGATGAGCTTTGTCGTTCTCGGGTTGGCTAAAAAGCACTTTAGAACAGAGCTCACAAAATCTAACATCGAGACTAAAGACATTCGCGTATCACCGAGTTTAGGCAATATTTTCCTGTGGAGGATGCTAGCACGTGATGACGAAAACTACTATGTGAGCTATTGGTCGGTATGGGATTCTTCTGACCGGTCCTTCCATCTCGATCAGTTAAGCCGCACCCCAGAGTTGGCGACACCTTATCGAGGGAGTAAACCATTCGAGACCTTAGATTGGTTCAGTGAAGGATGGTGGAAAATCATCCAAGACTCTGAGGACCGGAACAGCATTTACCTTATCGATATGCGCTTTGGAGAGATGAATATGATCGACAGTGAGCCTGCGGTCAAAGCTCCACCATTTGTGTGGAAACTCAGTATGGATGAACGAGGAAACGTCACGGATAGCCGAGCTTCTCTCCGCTCCGAGTTCGATCCTAAGAAAACCATTTACCAACTCAAAGAGCGCATGTTAGGCCGCGCACCTAAGTGGACTCATAGCATTTGGCCGTGGGATAAAGCTCCGGAAGATTCTCAGTAATCCGCATTGCGACTTTCCACTTCTTCTCTCCTGCTCTAGTATGCGTATTTGTTATGATCCGCTTGCTCCCACTACTCCTCTTTCTGCCCTTTTTCATCAGCTGTAGCTCCAGTGACTACGGTAAAGTCAGTTACTCTAGCGCTCCAAAAATCATCAATGTCTCCGACTGGGACCCGAAGGAAAAGCAACGATCCGGTCGCAGCTATAGCCCTAACGACCAGTCCGCACTCAAATCTAACGGCGCTAAAGCTCTCATCGCCCGCTGCGCCAAAGGTAGCTACATTGACCGAAAATGCGCCGACTTCCTCGTCGGGGCTGAGCGCCAAGGAATGTTGTTAGGCTCATACTACTATGTCCTCCCTGGCGAATCAGCAAGCCGCCAGGCCGACCGCTACCTCGGACGTCTACGTAGCATAAAATCTAGCAGAGGCCTGCGCACTTCTAAGGTGCTGCTAGTGGCCGATTTCGACACCCACTGTAGTGCGGCCTTGATGGTAGGGTTCGTCACCGAGATCCACCGACGCACTGGCGTTCACCCCGTAGTCTACCTAGAAAACAGCTCAACCATCCGCAACACCCTGCGCTACGCCTCGCCTGCACAGAAAGCCAAGCTCCGACACTGCCCATACTGGCTCGCGCTCTACTCAGATAAGAATAGCGGCCTAGAAACGCCTCTCAAGCTCGCCCATGCCTCAGGCGTCTGGCACGACTGGGCCATGTGGCAATACGGTGGAGTATTCTGGCAAGGTGGGCGCTCGAAAATCCACCATTACCAAGGCGGAAACTGGAAGACACCAGCCTACTTTGGCAACCTCGACCGCCCGATCGAACGCAGTGGCTTCAATGGCTCAGATAGCCAACTAAGATCATTCTGGAACAAACATTCCTGGGCGTGGTAGCGGGGGTGGAGGGGAAGTGGCTAGTGCCCAGCATTAGTAAGTGGAGCGGAGCGACTCCATCATCCCTAGGTTTCATCGTACAGATCTGAAATCTGAACACTGAAACCCGAACACTTCCCCACCATCATACTAGCGCCTTCCGTATTTCCCTAGCGGTCAAACCTCTACCAAAATCCTCGATCGAAAGATAAAAAGCATTGCTCGCGAGCGCTGGATCTGAACACTCACACTTGTGACTCTCGATAAGTTCATCAGCCTAGCTCAGCCACTCTCGCTCACCGCGCGCGCCTGTATCTCTCTGCACATCACCGAAGCCTACTTCCGCAAGATTGGCCTCAAGCACGCCTTGGTCGATGAATTTTTTGACCACCTGTGGGACCATCCGCTGCAGGGGGAGCCGAAAGAATTTTCAGCCTGGGAGGCTAAACGTGGCGATCTCGTCGACTTCGGACTCACCGATGACCTCCCCGATGACCTCGATGAAATCATGCCACAGCTACCGATCGATGAAGCAGAACTCTTCGCCGTCTGCGAGGCGCCTGTGGAAATTCTCTGGGGAAATTTCTTCCGCACCGCCGATGACGAGACATCTTTCGACTACCTCAAGTTCTCGCTCAATCTAGCAGAACGTGAGAGCCTCATTTTCCCAAAAATTGCTCTCTATCAAGATTCCTTATTCGCAGAGAACAACGGCTGGGGAAAACCAATCAGCCCGCCCACCCGTGATGCTTGGCGCGCTGAAGGCAAGGTTCACTAAGCTCCCCTTGAGGCTCTAGAATTCTTCAGTATTTTTGAGAAGGTCAAACCCGCTAGCAGGAGTAGCGGTATGCTACAAAGCCAGATGATCGAGCTCGACGGCTTGTCTACCAACTCAGTACTGCCGGATTGCTCCGACGCTGCGCTCAGGAATGCTCTCACCTTGCTGATGTGCTCTATACTCATTTCTTGTTGTTGCTGGGAAAATACGCTACTTACGGCGTCAGCGGATTGCCATTGTTGCCACGCTTGTAGGTCATCGATCCTCTTTGAGAGCTGCTCGGGGAAACGCTTCAGCGCGATCTGATAGATCTCTGCAATGGCTGACTGCTGATGAGTGTGGGTTGTCCCGTATGCCGAAAGTGCGTCCAGCACAGCGCTGATCTCCTTTTCCTCATGGTCTGCGTTGTCGAAGTAATCCGCACGAATCTGCTGTAGAGCGGCATCATTCGTCTCCAAATAGGCTAGAGTCCAAGCGGCGGACTGGAGGGTGCTTTGGTAGATTTTGCATAGCTCGTAACGCTTTTTGATTAGAGCTTGGTCGTCCTGCTCACCACTTTGAGCGAGCAATAAAATGTAAAGTCCGTGCCATTCTAACATTCTAGAATCTCCAAGAAAGTATCTCACTCCGTCAAAATCGAGTACCGGCCCGAGCGTGCGAATCACTGCATAAGGAGCCCTCGCGACCTCTAGATGAGCCATGCGCTGGAGCTGGACGTCAGCCGAGTTTAGGTGCTCGACAAAAAAACGAGCCCTCTGGGTACGGTCTTCACCCCAACTATTTACTAACAACTGTGGGAGCACCTTCTTCATCTCCGGGGTGTGCACCGCGAGATTCTGCCAATCGCCTTCGCACCATCCACACAGGAGAGAACGTTCAGGATACACAGCTAACATCCTGCGTGAGCTGCTAGGAAGATAGAGGTCTAGTTCAGGAGCCTCAGACGAGCTGCGTAGAACCTGAATGCTCGATAGATTGTAAAGTTGATCAGGATTTTCTCTCGCCAGCACCAAGCTCTGCGCGATATTGATTCGGTCGAGCAGGCTCTCCTTCGGGTAGGGCAAACAGATCTGACAGCCCATTGCCGAGCACCAGCTCAGTAGCACCACTAATAGCACATAAGTTTTCATTCCCAGAATGCTAGAACGCGCTCCACCACCCAAAAGGCTGCCACAGAGCCAATGGCATAGGGGGCCACCATTTGTGACCATTTAGGTGACTTCAGTGGCACGCGTTTTACGATTTGATACACCAGAACCAAAGTCAGAACAAAGGCCAATTGCCCGATCTCAACTCCCACATTGAAGCTCAATAGAGCCATTGGGATAGCACTCTGCGGTAGGCCGATCTCGCTCAAAGCTCCAGCAAATCCAAAGCCGTGAAGTAGTCCAAAGCTGAAAGCCACAACCCAAGGTGCTCGCTCAGTGATCCCAGGGTTACCACGATACGAACGCAGCAACTCAGCCGCAACAAAGACAATACTCAGAGCGATAATAGCCTCGACTGGAGCGCCCGGCACTGAGACAAATCCCAAGCTGGCAAGTCCCAGCGTGACGCTGTGAGCAATCGTGAAAGCGGTGATGGTGCCGAACAATAACTTCCAACTGCGCACCACGAGTAGCAGAGCCAACACAAAGAGTAAGTGGTCGATTCCTAACAAAATATGCTCCACGCCAAGAACAAGATACGTCCAGAGAACTTCTAGCTGACTGGGCTCAGTCTCGAAAACATAGCTCGCGCTTTCTGGTGAAATTCGGGTGGTTAGCTGATTTCCGTTGGCGTACTCCACTCGGCAGAGTACGTCCGTCATTGTTTTATCAAGCCCATCGATGTGCAGCTCCGTCCCAGCGAGACCGCCCTCCCGTTGCACTCGTAGTCGTTGAACATGCGCGCCATTGAGGAAACCGGACACAGGTTCTCCTAGAGTTTTCACATCATCAGAAAAGCGTAAGTGTAAATCTAAGCGTTCATCCGCACCACGAGAAGGAACCTTCCACAGCACATTAAATTCCCCCGCCCCAGTTTCCTTGAATTCCAGGTACGCTGGGCGCATCTCATGCGCTTGTAGGTCACCTAGCAGCCCAACAACGAAGCAACAAAGAAACAACCACAGTCTCATGCGTCAGTGTCCTCCTCAGGCCACTCAATCACGATATCGTATTCCTCAACAAATTTAGCATTCAAAACTCTGCGTTTTTCTAACTTCTCAGCATGCAGCCATTCGCGTTCCACCTTATCGCGGACATCCGCCAGCTCAGGAAGCGATCCAGCTTTGCGCTCAGATAAGCGGACAAAGTGGACTCCAAGCCCTGAGCGCAATGGCTCGCTCCAGTGATCTAGATCTATGTCATCAAGCTTTTTAGCAAAGCCTGCGCCAAACTCGCGATCCACTTTCCACGCTGCCGCTTGTAGATGTTTTTGTGGGATGATGTACGAATCACTCTCGACGGTTTCCCCAGCCTTAAGCTTTGTCCCGACACTCGCCAGATAACTCTCTAGGCCATTTCTATGACGCTGAGGGTTGATGTAAACTTGCTCAAAGGTATAGACTCCATCTTTGCTGAACTTTTCTGGGTGTGCATGGAGGAATTTCACCAGCGCCTCGTCAGTTGTGTCACCTCCGAGCATGACATCATCAGTCAGAAACTCTAACTTCTGACGCATACGACGGCGGATGATAGTGTCGTCTTGGTCGATTCCCATCGCCACTGCTTGGCGGTAGTAGATCTCTTCTAGCACATAGTCATCGATCAACGCCTGAAGCTCATCCTTACTCGGTGGGTGCTGCCAGGTTTTCTCGTAGATAGTGACAAACTGAGCAATCCGCCCTTCGGTGATCACAATCTTCTCGCGATCACCATCAGGATTGGCCTCTGGGTTTACCCAGCCATAGAGAACAAAGAGCCCCGCTCCTATCAACATGAAATGGAGCAACGGCTCTTTCAGAAATTTCATCCTTGGTTACTTACTAGGTGAGTACCAAATCGGAGATGTGTACGCGCGTTCTTGGCCGATGAGTTGGGCATTTTTGGGCAGCTCAACACCGAAACGAAGCTTGTCGTAGACAATCCAACGTGGTGTCGGAATTTCTAACACACGCACATAGTAGAAGGATGACTCAGCGGCATCGAAATCTGGGTCAGTCCAGATAGTACCAAGATCAGTCGAACCGATGGAGTTAGACCACGTTGCTTTCTCAATGTCTACGGTGTTGCCGACAGCTGCTTTACACACGCCGTTAGCGTCGATCTCACGGTCGCCAGAGACCGCGATGTCGTACACTTTTTCGTGTAACTTACTATCAGCATCTAACCACCCTTTGACGATCTGAACGCGATCAAGGTTCGCTCCAACAGCATCACGCAAAGCCGACACCATGAAAGTAGGTGACTTCTTATCGCCAGCCGGAGCTTTCAAATCTCCGCCCATTGGCACACCTTTTTCATAGCCTTTAGTTGCAGAGTTTGGTGCGTAGAGATCAGCATCTGTATAATCCCAGCCACCGAAGAAGCGTACTTTCATACGCGGACCAGTGGTGCCGTATGTTTCGCGACGAATGAATGCATCAAAGATCGCTGCACGCGTATTGTCCTCAGCCCAGACACCTGTGTAACCAGAAGCAACCAATGTGTGACCTTCGATTTTCCCCAGCTTTGATTCGATAAATGAATGATTTATACGATTCGCCTGCGGCTCGCTCGATGTGGACTTTCCAAAGAAGTTGTCTTCATCAGCAGTTGCCAAAGTCGTGTGACTATCAGTGGCACCACCGAATCCAAACTTGTAGGGGTTCACCCCAAATTTCTTTTCTAGCAGCAACCCTTGCTTGAGAGCTTCACGCGCATACTCGCCTTTGAGCATCTCTGGCTTCTTCAGTTGTGTGAGGTCGAGGTTACCGACATCCCACGTCTCGTAGTCAGCAAATTGGTCATCGGGAGAAAGCACTGGGTGAGCCTCGCCGTCACCTTTGATCTGAGTGACTTCATACTGAGGCTCCCACTTTGCTCGAAGTTTCACGTAGTTAGCATCGACCTTACCACCTGCATAGGTGTCCTCTGTTGGGAACATCCAGCCATTAGAAAGGTTGCCGTTATGCGCTAGACAAAACGCCTTGCCTCCAGTTTTGCTCTCGTACTCCTCTAACCACTTATAAAGATCTAAGGGATCTGTCGTACCAATTGGAGGTTGAGTTGTTAGCGGTACTACCTGCATGGCCTTGTCTCCATTGTCGCGAAGAATCACATTGCGGTGGAGGTTGAATCCTTTCGGCACCGAGGTCCACTCGAAGCCGATGAATGCGGTAAATTTTCCTGGGTCGTTGTGCGACTCAGCTGCACCTACAATTTCTCCCCAAACACTTTTAAATTGTTCTGAACCGGGGCTATAGGCTTTTATAAACTCTTCAGGCAATGTCATCTGAGCAAAATTCGTGATCAAATCAAAGGCTGCAACTCCTGCGGCGGCTCCCCCTTTTTTGTAACCTTCGTACCATTCCTTACCCTTCTTATTTGCCAAAACGTGTGGTTTTCCCGCCTGCAAGTCTGGAGCAAACCCCATCAGGTCAGTGTGATCCGACACCACTAACCAATCCAAAGGACGCGCAAGCTTCACTGGCACTCCTGACGATGAGGTGATCTCCTCACCTTTCGCAAATCGATACGCTTCGTCTACTCCCAGTGTGTTACCAAACAATCCAGCATCTAGAGAAAGTGCCGTGTGTAGGTGCGTGTCGCCCCAATACACCTCACTAGGATTCGCCTTTTTTAGATAAGGAGAAAAGTTGTTTTTCTGTTCTTGGGTCGTGACAGCCTCGGCATGAAGCGCGGAGACAGACGCCATCGAAATGAGTGAGGTGAGAATTGGAAATTTCATAGCAGGTTTTATGTTAGGAGTCACCGATGAGAAATCGGAAGAATTTACGAATACTACAGAAACGGCTATGAGGTCAAGCGTGCTCGGACTTTTCAGCGGTACAACTAAACTGCAGTGTCAGCCAATAGTTAGAATAACCAAACAAAATTGCCTATTACCCAGAAACAAAGCCACAAGACTTTGCTAGTTCGACCTTAGACGTTCCGACCTTAGACACTTCCCACACAGGATAACAGTCGAGTCACGATTCACTTCAAACTGTTGAAAGTCATTAGCTGGTCCTTACTGCAACTGAGCGATGTAAGCCAGACAGAGCTCTATAGTCGCTTCCACACCTTTTTTGTGGGTGCGCTCAGTGCTGTGTGACGAGGCGACTCCTGGGCCAATGAGCCCCACTCTAAAGTCATTTCCCGCAGCACGGGCAGCAGAACCGTCGGAACCATAGAAGGGGTAAACATCCTGTTTGTAGGCAATACCCTTGTCGCGAGCCAATTCAACCAACGTCTTACGCATCTGGTAATCGTAAGGCCCTGTCGAATCCTTAACGCAGATCGAACACGCGGTCTCAACACCTTCGCAAGCATCACCTAACACGCCCATATCGATCACTAACAATTCCTCGATACCATCAGAGTAGCCACAAGTTCCACCGTGGCCTACTTCTTCATAGTTAGAGAAAAATAGTTCTACTGGCACATCTAGCCCTTTAAGGCGCTTCGCTAGCTCGAACAAAACAAAGCAGCCCGCCTTGTTGTCCATGAAGCGTGATTTGATGTAGCCACTCGGCAATTCTTCATAGTTCGGGTAGAGGCAAATGATGTCGCCGATACAGATTCCTAGACTCTCCACATTGGACTTATTCGCCACTTCCTCGTCTAGTCGTACATGCATACTTTTGATCGTTCTAGCCGTAGCCTCGCGTCCATTGTTGGTATGTGATGAGGGATCATTGAGCAAAATGGTCCCAGTGAATACCTTACCTTCGAGCGTACGAATCCTCACGTACTCGCCTTCAGCTCCAGTCAGCGACAAGCCACCAATCGGTGAGAACTTCAGCGTGCCATCGTGATTGATACCAGAAACGATCGCCCCTAAAGTATCAACGTGTGCCGCAATCGCCAGCTTTGGCTTCTGCCCGAGCGAGCAGCGCACAGCGCCCTTCACAGTGGTTACTGGCGACAGCTCTTCGGCTACAAGCAAGTGGACGATAAAATCGCAGGCATCGTGGGTGTAACCCGAAGGTGAGTCGATGTTGATCAGCTCTCTTAGTGTGGAATAGTCGGTCATGGTGATTTTTTACTCCTGCCCCGGTCTGCCTTCGCGGACGCGTTTGGAGAATTCTGGGTCGTCGTGGGCGGCTTGAGCTGCCTTGTCGATTTGGCATCGATCTCGTAGCTCCTTATAGCTCAGACCCTCGCTGACAATACTTCCTTTTTCGTATAAGTATTGGTCTAACAAACCATTCACTAACATACGGATATCGAAGGGTGATTGGCGGTCTTTAGGGATTTGATTTCGAATACTGGTAGTGCAATTGGCATTGATCACATTGTAGAACTGGGGTTTCACGAGTAACTCATTCTGCACTTTTACCGAGCTAATAAACAACTCACGAACTTCATCGATATTTACTGCTGATTTATAGAGGAAGACCGGTTCTTTACGAATATTAGTACGCACGCGAACAATATCTTCTTCAGAGGCAAAAATATACTGCAGCTCAAAGACCTTATACAGGCCAGCTACTGGAGTGAATTTTTCACCTACCTCACGGCGGGTTTCTATACTTAGGCAAATGTGGCCGTCGTCACCAAAATCATAGGAGAGGATAGGATGCGCCATGAGGTTTCCTAGGAACCTATCATGAAAAATATCCAGTCCCTTGAGTTTTGACAGATGGACTTGGCGGCTTGTCCATACAGGGGTGACCACTCCCTCTTTAGTGTAATCGAAATCGCGGAAGTTATGGAAGGTCACGAGGTCTCCCTCGATAGTCACATGGCCAGTTTTTTCAAAGTCCTGAGCCCATTGCTTGTCGTTAGATGGCGGAATAAAGCTCCATGGGATAATGACCATGAGCGAAAGAGCAAACACGCTCACCACCTGTTGCCATCTTAGCTGGAGCTTGCGCCATGCTAGCACCAACACTGCCAACCAGGCAATGGCCAGCAGTGCATTCCACAGAGAAGCCTGACCAAAGGGACCATCATAAAATACCGCGCCCCACCAATAGAGGACAAACAAGAAAAGACCTGTATTGCTTATCCCTCGGAGGAGTTTTTTCAGCGATTTCCGCCAATCGAATGAAGTGTCAGACATGATATTTTAAGAATTCTCCTTAAGGTGCTCGAGTAAGATTCGCTGCATCTCTTTCACTGCTGCGGGGTCACGGTGCGCGCTGTGGCCAGAGGGGACAATCAGTTCAGACTCGGCTCCTTCTAGATGTGAACTGGCATAGGGAACCACGCCATCTGAGCTATCAGGAGTGTCGCCCTTACCTCTGTCTCCTATGATAGAGTGGTAAGGAACTCTGGGGAAAATCGGCCTGTCAGCAACCATTTCCAACGCAGGGTTTCCAGTACGCAAGGTGACCATGCTATTCACTGGACCATCTTGGTTGAAAATACTTTTACCCAAGTCCGTCATCGACTGAGCTGCCCCAACAATATCAAAATTGACCAGGCTGTTTGGTATTTTTATCAAGGTCGTTACAAAGCCACCATACCAAGTATTCGCTTTATTGCTGCCGTGGTGAGGGGTCGAGATAAATACCGCACGCTTGATTCCCGACGGCTGAGGTTTCACAAAAATCGTTGTGAAATCCTCTTTCATCGACTCAGAAAAAGGCAAATCATCGATGGATTTGTTAGATACCTTTGCCCATGTCGTTTCATCGAGTTCGCGGACATTCATCGAGGTCAGCAGCCCACCCATACTGTGTCCAAAAATGACCGTCTTATCGACATTTGCTCCCGCTCCTTGGCTGCGAGCATAAGCCTCTAAACGCAGTAAATCCTCTTTCAACTTTGCCCCAGTCATTCGTACAGGAAAGCCAGTGGGATAGTAATACGTGTAGCTTTGGTAGTTTGCTCTAATTTTAGGATCCGCCAGAACCTCATTCATTGGATCAACCCAAGTAATCGGGCTAGAAACTAGGCCATGTACTAAGATCAATGGGATCTTATCTGGGTCGAATCTAGATTCCAAATAGAGCCCCATACGGCCTGAATACCTCATTGGTCTGAACACCCCCATAATTCTAGATGCTCCACCACCTTCACTTTTACGTTTGGCTAGCATGTAGTAGCCCGCAGTGAGGTTCACACTCATGTCTTGCTCTCGCCCCCAGAACTGGACTGAGTTCACTTTTGTCACATCATAAAATCGAAAGACCGCCTTGCCTTTTTTACTGAAATCAACAATCAAGGTCGTATTGAAGTCCCCACCAATCGGGCTCACAAAAGGGTTTTCCTTTACTCCATTTCCCTCGTCCGTTCCGTGTAAAACCACCAAGGACGCACCCAGCCCCGCTTGACTAACTTCTGAACGTAGCCCCCTCCTTTCCAAGCAATCTACAGGAACAAGGTCATCAAATCCTGACTCGGAAAAAGTCGCTGGTTGACTACTATCAAACTGAACTTGATAGCTATTCGAGCTCGTCTGATAGATGCCATTATTACGCAGCCCACGCTGCTGAATAAGATCAGCAGCCTGACCAACCGCGTGGTTGTAGAGCGGTATGAAGCCATCTTCTTTCGATTTCCACACTGTCTCGGCAACTTGCAAGTAGATAGCAATCGCTAGGTCTGGCTTCCTGTTCTCGTGTTTTCTGGCGACAATGATTTGCTCGTAGATCCCATCGTAAAGCAGCTCTTGTTGGCTACTGATCGAGTCAATCGACTGCTTGTAGTCCATCAAATCGACGACAGGATTCTCCTTTTCATGGACGTGAATATGGCTGCACTGAGTGCCAAACAGGAGCGCTGAACCAAGGGCAAACAAACGAAGTAGAGAAGAAGAGGGCGTCATAAGCTAACAATCATTTAGAGGCTGCAGCCTCATCCGTCAACCACCCATCGGAGCTGCTACTTTACCGCTCCTGCTCATAGCACTCTCCTTATGCTAGAAATGGGTAGTCAGTGTAGCCCACTGGTCCATCACCATAGAAGGTGTTTGGATTAGGTTCATTTAAATATGCTCCTTCCTCACAACGTCTTACCAAATCTGGATTTGCTATAAATTGCTGTCCCCAAGAAATAGCATCCGCCTCCCCTGCTGCGATCATCTCCTCGCCATCGGCAATGCTTAATTGCTGGTTGGCGATGAATACCCCACCAAATTCCTTCTTCAACATCGGTCCTAAATAAGGATCACCCTTGCCTTCGCGAGCAAACAGGAAGGCAATCTTACGTTTCCCCATTTCGCGAGCAACATAGGTAAAGGTCGCCGCTAGATCCGAGTCGCCCATATCATGAGCATCACCACGTGGCGCGATGTGTAAGCCCACACGATCAGCCCCCCAGACAGAAATAGCTGTATCCACAGCCTCTAACATCAGACGGGCACGATTCTCGATTGACCCACCATAGGAATCGCTTCGCTGGTTCGTGCTGTCCTGTAAAAATTGATCTAGTAAGTAGCCATTTGCTCCGTGCAGCTCGACACCATCAAATCCAGCTTTCTTCGCATTCTCAGCCCCCTTGCGGTAGGCTTCTACTATCGCTGGAATCTCATCTAACTCCAACGCTCGTGGAGTCTCGAATGCCTTCTCTGGACGGACCAAACTAACATGGCCCTTAGCGGCAACCGCGCTAGGAGCCACTGGCGATGCGCCATCTAGGTAGGACGAATCGGAGATCCGTCCCACGTGCCAAAGCTGGAGCACGATACGTCCACCAGCTTGGTGCACAGCATCCGTCACTAGTTTCCAACCCTCCACCTGATCGTCCGACCAAATTCCCGGAGTGTTGGGGTAGCCCACACCCATCGGGCAAATCGAAGTCGCCTCAGATATAATCAGCCCTGCCGTGGCACGCTGAGCGTAGTACTCGGCCATCATCGCATTAGGCACGCGCCCTTCACTGGCGCGGCAACGCGTCAAAGGAGCCATGATCATACGGTTAGGTAATTCCAAAGCACCCATAGAGATCGGAGAGAGAAGAGCAGTTGATTGATCTATCATATAATCCCTAACATAGAGTAGCTTTCTCGCCCGTCAACAAGACGGGGAATAATACTTCTCCGAGCTATGTGGCACCACGGCACCTCCTTTCTCCTAATGACTAATCGCAGCTTGTCTTAGTTCTTCAACGAACGCCGCAGTCATCGGATCGAGCTCCCTGTCCCCTCGCCAACCCACTGCCACTTCTACCGGTGCCGCCATTGGTTTTATTTTAAGTAATCTAACTTCATTACCCACCGATGACCCTTCGGCGACCAGAGCTATTCCTAGGCCAGCCTCCAGTGCTACCCGCAGACTTTCGAGGCCATCGAACTCGCCAGCAACCTTCGCATTGATTCCTAACTCACTGAAAAAACTACTCACGCTCTTGAAGTACTCAGGGTACTCGTGGCGCGAAAGCAACAAAATCCGCCTGCCATCAAGGTCCTTACTAGAGACCCATCGCTTCTTCGCCCACTCATGAGTTTTAGGCACAGCCAAACAAAGGTGCTTCTCTAACAATACTTCCCAAGCCATGTCATGCACCGAAGATTTGACACCCACCATCAAATCTATTTCACCACTAGCGACCTTCTTACGCATTTCTTCTGAACTCGAATCGACAAGATCGATCCGCACCGTCGGATGACGCTGGATGTAGCAACCCATCGCTTTTTTCAGTAAATTTCCAGCGAGGCTCGGAGCATATCCAATACGGATCACTCCGCCCTCAATCTCCCTCTGCATCCGTGCGAGTCCCTGATCCATCGCATCCACCATAGTCAGTCCTTCTTTTACCACCACCTGGCCAGCACGAGTGAGGCGGATCGATTTAGCGCCACGGTCGAGTAAACTCCAGCCGGACTCATCTTCAAAGGCGCGGATCTGCCGACTCAGTGCTGGCTGGGTCATTCTCAGCTCTTTCGCTGCTGCGGTGATGCTCCCCATTTCAGCGACCTTGATGAAGTAACGAAGTTGTCTAATTTGCATAGCACCACTTCTAGCACTCCCATTAGGCATAATCAAGCATACCCATTAGGCATGCCATGAATTCACTCTCAGCATGAGACAAACGGAGATTTATTTGGCAAGGTGTAGCCATGACAGCGCAAGCAATACCCACAGTACAAGTTCTCAAATCAGACGACCGGGGCCATGCCGACCACGGTTGGCTCAATGCCCGCCACAGCTTTTCTTTTGCCAACTACTACAACCCAGAGCAAATGGGCTTCCGCAGCCTTCGTGTGATCAACCAAGACCGCATCGCTGGCGGGGGCGGCTTCCCGACCCACCCGCACCGCGACATGGAGATTTTCACCTACGTACTCAGCGGTGAGCTCAAACACACAGACAGCATGGGTAACGAAGGAAGCATCCGCCCTGGCCAGATCCAACTGATGTCAGCCGGCTCAGGAGTGACTCACTCGGAGTTCAACGGGTCGAGTGAAGAGGAAGCTTCTCTACTGCAAATCTGGATCACCCCAGAGCGCCAAGGGCTCACACCCAGCTACACCGACTGGACTCCCAATGCTCAACAGCGCAACGATAAAATGGCCCTACTCATCTCCCCCGACGGCCGTGACCAATCAGCCACCATCCACCAAAACGCTTATATCTACCGCCTCAAACTCGAACCTGGAGAAACAGTCATCCACCAGCTAAAAGAAGGCCGCGGCGCATGGGTTCAGCTCATCAAAGGTAAACTCCAAGTCAATAATGCAGAAATTTCTGCGGGTGATGCGGCTTTTACGGAAGAAAATGGCTCGATCTCCCTCACAGCTATAGAGCATACTGAAGCACTCTTTTTCGATCTCAAATAAATATCCAAATCAAACCGACCTAATCTAACCAAATAATAATACTATGAAAACAACACTATTCACACTCGCCGGAGCCACCACCTTACTACTCGTATCCTGTGAAAACCCAGCCGACAAATCCACAGAAGCCACCGTTTCTGAAGCCAAAGAAGTCTCCACAGCAGCAGCCACGGGCCAAAAGTGGAGCTTCACTAAGGACTCAACCATCACCTTTGTTGGCTCCAAGGTCACAGGGAGCCACGACGGTGGATTTAAAGAATTCTCCGGCCATTTCTACGTCGACGGCGACACACTTTCCGCCATCGGACATGAAGTCATCATTGATATGACCAGCACTTTCGCCGATGACGAAAAACTCACTGGCCACCTCAAGTCTGCCGATTTCTTCAATGTAGAAGCGATCCCTACAAGCACCTTCACAGTTACTGGTCTCGAAGCCAAAACGGGAGCAAAGGGTGAGACCCACCTGCTCACAGGAAACTTCAATTTCCACGGCGTCACCAAGTCGATCGACATCCCTGTCACCGTCACACAATCCGCTGACGCCATCAACCTGAAGGCCGACTTCTTCATCAACCGCTTCGACTTCGATGTGAAATACCCAGGCAAACAAGACGACCTCATCCGCGAGGAAGTAGTCATCCGCTTTGACCTCAACGCAAAACCAACCACGACAGAAGGCTAATTCTAGCTTATATTCAATTTTGGGACGTTTTCTAGACCAAGACGTCCCAGATTGAACAACCCCACGCACTCATGAAAAAACTACCTAGCATCGCCGCTCTTCTACTCGGTCTCGCCTTCATCACCTTTGGACTCAACTACTTCCTGAAATTCATGCCAGCGGGCGGACCAACGGAAGCAGGCTCGGCTAAGGCACTCTTCTTTGGCGCCATTGTTCCCACAGGATTTCTAGCCTTTGTTAAAGTTTTAGAAATCACCGGTGGCATCTTAGTCGCCCTTCCCAAGACTCGCAACTTCGGCCTGTTGATTCTCGGACCTATCGTACTAAATATCCTAGCGATCAATGTCTTCATCATCGGTGGGGGCGCGGTCTTCCAAACACCCGTCATTGTGATCTCAGTCCTCTCTGCCTACCTCTTGTTCGCGTCCAAAGACAAGTTCCTCGGCCTTCTAGGTGACTAGTTCCCAGCATAAGAACATTACCTAACAAACTATTGTAGCCCTGGCATAGCTGGGGCTTTTTTGTGATTTCCTACATCCATGAATCGAATGCATCTAAGCTATCAGTCAGAGGCATTTGCCCACTTGATTTGTCTGCTAGATGAGTACGGTTTGGCTTCACAGA
>CAXMPP010000011.1:0-26575 GCA_964195395.1 uncultured Thermodesulfobacteriota bacterium | reverse complement strand
AAGACAACCAGCAAGCACATCGTATCATGGAAGATGGAAGCTCGGAGCGGATTCATCCTAAAGGAAAATCCAGCGTATTCAGAATGCAAGAGTACCTGCAAAAAAAGGCAACCAAGCTGGCTAAAGCGAGATCCTACACACGCACTACCACCTTTGAGCCGCACACACCGAGCAACTAAGGCCGCTAAAGAAGCCTAAAATGGCCAAAGCATTGGGATCATCACACTCGCCACAATCCACAGGATCACATTGAGCGGGAAGCCCACTTTGAAAAAGTCACTGAATTTATACCCTCCAGCACCATACACAAACGTGTTGGTCTGGTAGCCGATCGGAGTGGAAAAACTGGCTGAGGCTCCAAACATCACAGACACAACAAAGGGCCGTGCATCTACGCCCATCTGATGGCCTACATAAATAGATAAGGGAGTAAGCAAGGCTGCCACAGCATTGTTCGAGATCATCTCAGTGAGAACATTGGATAACAGATAAAAGGCTGCCAGCATGATATAGGGTTTCATTCCTGCATCGACAAAACTAATACCATCTACAAGACCTACCACAGCCGTTGCTGTATTTGCTGCTAGGCCACTGTGCGACATCGCCATTCCAAGCCCGAGCATCCCACAAATCATAAACACGACTTTCCACTCAATCGCTTGAAAGGCCTCATGTGGGTCAAGGCAGCGTGTGACTAAAACACCAAAAGCACAGCACATAGCCAAAAGCACTGTCGGAACAGTAGGTATTCCAAAATTCCCACCTAGTGCACCAATCACGATAAATGCCGCCAGCGCAGCGAGCACGAAGGGAGCCTTATGCGTACGATTTTCTTGGAGCTTAGGAGCACTGAGGTTGATGAAATCTTTTTGCTGAAAGAGTCGCTGCATTTTCTCTGAAGGCCCCTGAACCAACAAGGTATCACCGAACTTCAAACGCTCATCCTCAAACCGCTCACGCAGGTTCTCACCCTTGCGATGCACTGCTAATATTAGCACTCCAAAACGCTGACGAAAGTTGAGTTCTTTTAGGTTTTTACCTGCTAGAGAAGACTCTGGACCGAGAATACCTTCCATCAACACGGCCGACTCAGTACGAATATCTTCCAACCCGAGCTTCTCTTCACCACGGACATCGACATCTGCACTTTTTTTGATTCCCATCAAAGCCTGAACCCCGCCTTTGAAAACAATTTCGTCACCTGCCTCAAAACGAATCTCAGGTAACGAGTCCTGTAATCGAGCTCCATCTCTACGCACCTCTATCACTCTAGCCTTCTTCAGCTTGGACAACTCTGAATCAGGAAACAGTTGTCCCGCTAGCGGAGAATTTTCTTTAACAAAGGCGTGTGTAATGAACTCTCGACTCGTTTCATTGTCGATCAAAGCAGCCAATGTCGTGCGGTCAGGTAAGAGCTTTCGGCCAATCGTCACCATATAGAAGAATGTCACTACCACAAAGGTCAGTCCCAAAGGGGTGATTTCGAACATCGTAAAGGGCTTCATCTCCTTATTCGCAATGCCCGCAGCCACTAGATTCGTCGAAGTTCCGATGATAGTCATCGTACCTCCAGCCACAGCAGCATAGGACAGAGGGATCAAAAAACGTGACGCCTTATAGTCTTTCCGACGGCAAATCCCCAACACGATTGGCATAAAAACCACCACCACCGGTGTGTTGTTGACGAAGCCTGATAAGCTCGAAACCAGTATCAACATCACTACCAACATACGCATTGGGCTCCCTCCGGCAAATTTCTCGAACCAATTGCCCAAGGAGTCTATCACCCCTGTACGGTCGAGAGCGGCACTTAAAATAAACATACACGCCACGGTGATCGGCGCAGGGTGAGAAAACACCAATAAGGCATTATTCTCAGCTCCAGGAGTCACGGATAGCACTCCAGAAAAAATACAGGCCACTAAACCGCCAATGGCGACCAGCTCTGTAGAAAGCCATTCCTTCACAAAGGCAACAAAGACAACGATCATCAAGATCGCCAAAAACACCTGCTGCCCATTCTCAAAAAACATCAATACAAGTTACTAGCAGATTTATCTAACTCTGCTAAGTCCAAAAATGCAACTGCTACAGAAAAAACTGCTCCCACTCATCCTGCTTGAAACCAACCAAGGCCCCTTTTGGCGAAACAAGAAATGGACGCTTCACCAGATTTCCTCGGCTATGGAGCATCTCCAGCGCCTCCAATTCGCTCAATGTAGGAAGGAGGTCTTTCATCCCCAGCTCACGGTAGTCTCCACCGGAGCTATTAAAAAGCGCTTTGAGAGTGTGACCACTCTGCAAGGCAAACTTCAGTTCGTCGACTGAGGGAGGAGTCTCGCGAATTGCGATCTCCTCCACCTCGACGGCATTTTCAGCCAACCACTTCTTAGCCTTACGGCAAGTGCCACATCCTTTGTAACTATAGTACTTAAGCATGGGCCATGGAGCTAAATAGCCCCTCAAAATTAACCAATACGGAAAGTGATGCGGGCCTTCGTAGTATCATAAGGAGACATCTCCATACGTACTCGATCGCCAACAACCAGGCGGATGAAACGCTTACGCATTTTCCCTGAAATGTGCGCCAATACTTCGTGACCACCAGCAAGCTCAACTCTGAACATAGTGCCGGCAAGAACAACCTTGATCATACCTTCGATCTCAACAGGCTTATCTTCACGTGTATCTTCTTCCTTTTTCTTAAAACGGCCTCTGCCTCTGCCTCCGCCGGGTCTTCTGTTTGGGCGACGACCGCCTCTTCTTGGTTTTGCTGCGATAACGTATCTCCTTTGTTGATTAAATCAGGTGTGAGCGCCATTAAGCATGGCAACTCACTCCGAGCGCGCATCTTCATTAGATATCTCGTCTACGCAACACTTATTTAAGACTATTCTTGAATAACTTTTATCGTTAAAAAAGCACCAAGGTCGAACCTTAGTGCTTTTGAATCTTGATTCTAGCTATAGGATGACTCTACGCGATTGGCTACATCACGATAGCCGTAATCGACTTCGTAAATTTGTTTGAAGCATTCCAGAGCCTCCTCCTTCACTCCCATTTTCTCGTGAATAAGGCCTTTCTCATAAAGAACCTCTTTCTTAGTTGTATCCATTGCGATCAAGTCAGCTAAAGCATCAATCAGTTGCTTGATAGCAAGGTCATACATCGCTTTGCCATCAAAAGCGCGCGCGAGAGTGAGCAATACACGTGTACGAATGTGTGGGTTGCGTGTCGCTTGCTGCAAATGCGGGATCGCGTCACTATATTGACCAGCATTGTAAAGAGCTGAGCCCAGCTCGAAACGGAGTTGCGGGTCAGTAGGGTTTTGCCCTACTCGTTTTTCAGCTTCTATCACCGACTCCTTAGCTCGTAGTTGCTTAGCTTCCACTACCTGAGCACGAAGCTCATCGTTATCAGGATCGGCCTCTAGCTGAGCCTCGATTTCCTTAATAGCCTCATTGGCAACACGATCACCAATCTGACCTGCTTTAAGCTTTAGTGCTGCATCGCCGTTACTGATCTGGAAAGCCCAGTCATAGAACGCGTGCGCATCTTTCCAGTTCTCCATTTCCTCGTAGAGATTGGCGATATCCTTCACGACTATGAGATTGTTTTGATCTGCTTGATATTGTTGGATCAGTTGAGCTAACTTCTCGACCTGCTGATCCTTCGTCATTGCCGCACGATCTGAAGCCTCAATCTCGGCCATTTCCGCCGTATCTTTCTTGAGATCATCGATACTCTCGGCGTCTTCCCACTTTTGCTTCTTCATCGATGCCCGGGCTGATGAATCTTTAGCCCCCTTGACCGCATGAATATCACCTGGGTCCTGCTTCACAATGTCGTTATATACATCAGTCGCTACATCTAGCTTATCTCGGAGTAGGTAGTGCTCAGCGAGTTTGTGCATCAGCTTCGTGTTCTCTGGCGTACCTTTACGTACAGTTTCTAGAGCAAAGGCTGCAGTATCCAAGAGATTCAGACGCATCGCTGTATCAAACAGCACATCGTTGATCTGAGGCTCAAATGGGTCTTTCTCCAGCTCTTTCTCGATCTGAATCAAAGCGCTCACTGGATCCTTTTTGGCAGCACTTGCCAACTTCATTGAAGACATTCCACCCGAGAGAAGAGCCGTCATGCCGCCGCTCTTCTTCTTTTTTCCAGAAGTCGCCACCACTTGGATAGCACACTTCCGCGCAAGTTGACGACCAGCTAGAAAACCAGGCTCATCTTTAAGCACGGCATTGACCAAACTAATGGCGTAAGTATGGTTCTGCAATTCCACAGCGGAAAGTGCTTTAAGCCATAGTGTCTTTAGGTTTTGAGGCAATTTAGCCTCTGTAATTTCAACGATTTTATCGCTCATCTGCTAGTCTGTTTGGGTTCTATAAAAGATTTCAAGGCATTGGTAACACCAAGATTTGCGGTATCATGAACAAATCAACTATCATGGCAAGCTAACGCGCAAAAATTCTAAAATAAAAGCTCTGACAACCCTCAAACTAACGGTTTAAAGACTCTTCAACCCACAAAATTCTATACGGTTATGCCTACCGTTTTTACCATCGGAGCCTAGAAACATTAACTTAAATTTCAGTGCAGAATGCTGTGGCCAATGTATACTCCGCCAGGCCGTTTTACCTTTGACGGGGCTAGTATTCATTTCTCCTTTGGAGAAACCAGCTCGCCCCATAAGCTGCCAAGTCATTCACAATAACTACCTGAGCCAACGCAGCAAAAAAAACACCATCAGCGACTTGCCGAATGGTGCATTTAAATTGGACCTTATTAGCTCCGTCTAGCCCTTCTCTGGAAGAATTCCTCTGGCGACTAGGTTATTAATCCGGCGGGAGACATTTTCCAATCCGTCGACCACGCAGTCAGTGTAGCTTCTGCCGTCTAGGGTATCTGTTCCATGGCCTGCTACTGCTTCACGGAGACCTGCAAGAGCTTCGTCCTCATGGTGGAACAGTTCTACAATCACCTCAGTGAGCTCGCCAGTTTTAGCACAGGCTGTGAGAAGAGCACCAATCCAGCCATCATCGGTAGATAGGCAACCCCGCGTTGTGCGAGCGGATGCGTGGAACATGCCGAGCTCACCAGACTCTGCGATCTGCTCGATCAATGCCTCATTCTCAGGAATACTGAGGGAGGAATCGCCGCAGTGTGCTGCATCTACAAGTAGTTTGAAAAATTTCTTCCCTATTACCGCATTCAAGCCTTTTGCCACTTTCCACACACGTCCCAGATCGGTGAAGGTGGTGAACTCAGTTCCCCGCAGGAACTCAAGCTGCCAGACAACTAGATCAGAACCCTCGATCTCTGCTTCATCGTAAACTCGCTTGTGCACTCTGATGAGCTGCTCGACTGCTGCATCAAAATCAGCGCCTTCTTTACGCTCCGCACCTGAGAGCCATTCTTCGAGTGAAGTTGACCCCACTTCGGTGACACCAAACTTCTTCGCCGTGTTTACGCCTTCCACCAGTTGAGCAACAACCACATCTTCATCCGCTGGATTCATAGGATTTGCTCCACCTACCATCAGAATGATTTTTACAATCAGCCCAAACCCTTGCAGCCGCTCATATATTTCGGCTAGATCATCAGCGTCGGTTCCATTGAATTGGGAAATCTGAACAGAATCGATCTTTACTGGTGAACGCTCTATCAGTCTCCGCATCTCTGCAACGGCAAAGAGTTCGCCATTCTCGTCACGAGGGAGTTTCCCGTCATCACCAGGAACCAGTCCTCCGACAAATTTTACATGCGTTGGGCACACACCAATTTCAATATCAGCTCTCAGTTTGATTCTTTTATCCATAAGATTGGATGGAAATTGCCAGCCACTCACAAAACCGTCAACTACTACCCGCAGCCGATCTCAGTATCAGCTAAAAAAAACCTCCATTTCACCACAACCGCTGCGTAAGGCGATTTCGCGCTAGATAGTGACTAACACTGAAACTTGATCTATCGTTCCCAATCAATATATGGCAACCAAACCTAATAGGAATGCCAGTGTTAGGATAGTGTATAGCATTACACGCTACACGATAATTTTCAGGTCAAGAACCTGCCCACCATTGAGGGCGTAGCCACGGTACTTGTCGAGTAGCTAGTAGGCAGTAGTAAGTAGCTAGCTAGCATTTGAATAATGACTGCGCATTTGTGAATCTGCACTCAAGGTAGCTATCATTGGATAGCAATCAGCACCTGGCAACCTGTCGGGCACTAGGGGTTTTCCATGCTAGCCACTCGCTACTACCTACTGGCTACTACATAGAGACGTCGAAAGCGCTCTTGTACGCCGGGCTGGAGCACAGCTTAAAAATTGTCGTGTAGTGTGATAGCATTAGATCCATCACTAGGTCGTTAAACTAATCATTAATTCCCACGAACAATGCTGTAAGGGTAAAGAACAGACAGCTGTGACTAACAGCTATTTTCAGGGAGAGTCTCATTATTTTCAGCCTAGCGTTTTAGGTGTGGCAGGGCGAAGGTTGAGTGTCCAGAGCGGAGCGAAATAGCGACGTTGCCCGCCCTTGCCTCCACCGTCTTGTTGGCACTCTATCTCCATTTTACGATTTTCAATTCTAAAATAATCGCTTTCCGGCCCTCTTCAATATCCGCAACATTCACCACAGAAGTATAGCCGCCCAACCCTTCGTCGTTCCTAGTAAGCCCACGCGCCTCCAGGAACACCACTCCAGTCCTGCCTATACTCTGTATCTCGCATCTTAAACCCGGCCCACTTGCGCTCCTAAAACGCACCTCTTCAGGATGACTGCTGTCCTCATAAATTATAGGGTCCGATCGACTTGCTCCCCCCCCACGCAAACCCGGATCGAGATCAGTCAGCAAATCTGTCAAGAATCGGACCTTCATCTGCAGTACGTTTTGGTCTAGATCCATCTGTGGAATCGCAATGGTCCAATTCTTGAACCTGCCCTCAGGAGGATCACCCTGACTAGAACTCCCAATACCAACAATACTACCACCCTCCGCTTTCACGAATGTCTCGACAACGGAATCCACCCTCGTCCAATAGTCCGCAGCAAGCGCCACCGGAAAGAACATCTTAGATACAAGTGTCCCGACAGATGCACCGATCACAAAAATAAGAAGGCCTAGTATTATCTGGATCTTTCGCGTCATAATCTTTGATTGGGGTATTGCTTGTGCCAACGTAAAGCTCAACCGACCGCCCAAACCGAATGGACAATCTCTGAGCAACTTAAAATCTAAACTACGCCCCCAACTCCGAGCCGGTTAGCGCTCGGATGCAGCATCTTTTTAGCTCTATTTTTTGTCTTTAATCTCGCCGACCTCAAACACTACTATGCCCATGCTATTAATTGAAATAACTCGCCAACCCTTGCTAGCCTGATGATTAAGGTAAAACTCCACAAAAGCTAGTTCTTGCTCACTATTATATCTTTTCTTCTTGTCAGTATCTTGGTCTTTGTAAAAAGAATCGTATAGAGCAGGCTTATGCTTCTTGATCCACGGCTTCATTTGTGTGTGATCCACATTCTTCTTCTCCTGCTGCAAAGACTTAACTTGATATCGAAGTGATTCTGCAGCTTGCAATGGTATGCTCAAAAGAGCTAGTATTACTATTAGGTGTATTTTATTCATGATTTTTTATTATCAGCCATATCAACGTAAAGCGCACCAATCGCTGATCCTCAGTGCATTTCAGGTTTTTACTTGTGTTTAAAATTGTCATCAATCGATCGCTCTCAGCTAATCCGAAATTGGGTGCCGCATCTTGTTGCAATTTGGTTCATCGATTCACCCACATGCTTCTAGATAGAGCGTTACGATACTCTTCTTGTGTATGCTCTAGACAACGTTTTTCTAGTTCATTGATGAGTTCAAAACAATCTACAATAGGCTTAGTCTGAATGTCTTTAACGTGAGCCCATTTCCCTAGTCTGATCTCCTCACTAAGGGTGTCTGCTGCTATTCCCAAAGCATTACGCTTTTGGTGTCGTCTTTCCTTGGAGTTCATTATTTTAGCATAACGTCAAGAGTGAGGCGCGGCGTTAGCCGTTGCCTCCACTGCCTCCACTGCCTCCACTGCCTCCACTGCCTCCACTGCCTCCACTGCCTTGTTCGGCCTTGCGATTGCGCCCCAAGAGTCCAAGTGGTCCGAGAATCACGGCAAACGGCACGCCCCACGCGGCACCGTAGAGGCCGCCCTTGACCGCCCACTCTAAGCTGCCGGGTCTATACACTTCCATGCAAGAGATGGTAAAGTAGGACGCTATAAATGCCCCGATGGCGCCAGCTACGGAAGAGGCAGGCCAATTTGATGATCGGCGAATCAGTAGAGCGGTAAATCCACCGATTACGGTCGCCAAGAGAATCCCTTGGACCCCTCGGAACACTGTCCACACAATGACCCCTCCGATGATTTCGAACAGCAGGCCCGCAATCGCACATGCAGCACTGGTGGCAAAAGAAATGAGTATTGGCGAGGATGATTTCATAATGAGTGTCTCATGCTTTCATTTTAGAAGAACGTCAAAGTCCTCTCACACCTGGCTAGGGGCGAGGCTTCGACTGAGGGTTGAGGGTTGAGGGTTGAATGGTCATGACGGATTGAACTCGCGGCGGGGCAGGTGTTGATCGCGACGCCTTGTTCTGCTAACTTCGTTTCTACTCGATGCTGGTGATCACACCATCAGGCGTTGCTTTAATAATTCCATCAATGGCTTCGTCGCTTCCGCCGGAAATCCCCACGGTGTATTTGAAAGTCTCCATGCCGCTGGGGGACACCCCGTAATCCACGATCATCATAAGGTATTTTTCACTCTTGGTCGGGAAATCGGGCCCGTAATCGATCCGAAACCCTAGATCGACCAATTTGGACTTCGCCTCATGAATGTCGTCGCCGATTCGAATTGTGTCCGTGACGCGCTCCTTCTGGTCCGAGACTTTCTTATCTCTCTCGCCGCTGCATCCTGATGCGGCTAGCGCCAGCAAGATGATCATAGGGATAAGATTCTTCATTTTTTTGCAGTACGTAAAGTTCACCCATCCATGAGTGGGAGGAAACTATACTTTGTTGTTAATGGTTTAAACTACCAGAAAATCTGGCTGCGCAGCTACTCATGGATTGGTGTGCAACGACTTGTTAGGTGGTGATTGTCTGGATATTTACTACGGAGCTTCTGAGACTAAGTTGAATTGTAAAATATTGAATCGCCCATTATCGACATGTCCCTGAACTTTGGCTTTCCTTACTGCATTACAGAAACCATCTTCTGCATGAGCATCGCCATGGGCGTCGATTTCTGTTCCATCTACATAATAAGCATGCCCATTAAATCGTATCGCTAAATCACAGCCTTTTCCTGGAAGATCGAACAGGCATTGTCCACAAGCGGCCTCTACAACGAGCTCTTTATTTTGTTTGGCAGCTTTAGATTTTTGAATGCCAATTGATTCAGGTTTTTTATTACATTTTTGTGAGCTACAACCTGTAGATAGAAAGCTTGTTGAAAGTGTTAAAAATATTATTAAACGATGTGTCATTGATTTGTATTTCTTTGTTTCACCTAACGTAAAGCGCACCAATCGCTGATCCTCAGTGCACTTCAAGTTTTGGGTTGTGTTTAAAATTGTCATAAATCGGCGCGCTCTCATCTGGTCAGTGATTCGGTGATGCGTCTTGTTCTGCTAGTTTTTCTACAGCAAATAATGTCATCCAACATTTCGTTAATAATCCTATCAGAACTATTAATACTAAGAGGCCTAATGGAAACAGACTAATCAAAAACCATCCTGTTAACAAAGCCATATACAAGAGACAAATGTGTGCGATCCAAGCTAAGATCACACGAACTAATTGTCGCGATGATAAAGCGGCGATAAGCCCACAGAAGAAATAGATAACAAACGGCAGTGTAAGCATAGCCGCTTCCAGAAATGGATGGATTTTTGCATTACCCGTTGCAGACCAAGAACACGCGAACAACAAGACACCTCCGACAGGAATACATATTATAAGACCAGCTACCGCAAAAATAGATGCTAATATGCGATGAGACCTGAGTGATGAATGAGGTTGATCCAGAGGTGTCATTTTTTGCAGAACGTAGAGCACACCAATCGCTGATCCTCAGTGCACTTAAAGTTTGGGGTTATGTTGTAAATTGTCATAGTTCAGATCGCTCTCGTAGCTGATCCGAGATTGGGTGCAGCGTCTCATAAGATGAATTTGTAGACCAAATAAGACTTTATTGATAACTTCCCAACAGGAAAACAAAACTGCCACGTGATGCAATCTGATGCAGCGTCAAGACCTCCAATCTAACGGATGAGTCTGTTAACAAGATAAGGCATCACGTGGCTCTCCAAACCCCAAGTCCGAGCAGCATCTTAGATCATAGAATCTGTTTTGATGAGACTGTGACTATTCAGTTTGGCGTTGTTTTGTAATCCGATTAAGACAACCAAATACGACATGAAAAATACAATCCAATTCAATATATTACCAGAATTTTTTCTAGGAATCGACGTAGGCAAGGCTGAGCTCTTTTGCCACCTGCTCGCTCAATCAGTTACTCACTCAGCTAAATTTATAAATTCTCCGGCAGGAATAAATAAGGCTCTTCACGCGGTACGCATGACGGTCGCGTGTCTTAATCGGATAAAAAGGTAGTCAAGATTGCTGACTCCACAGGAGCGGTGGATGATCCTTGCTATTTGATTGTTGAAGCTTTCGATTTTTCCTGAGGTAATTTTGTGTTTGGCGTAGGAGACGATTTCTTTACTCGATTTAATGAAGCCCTTGGCCAGCCTAACAAAGGGTTTTAGCTCGCTCTCCTGAGCCAGTGCACACCACTGCATCAGATACCGTTTCGCCCATCCCTCGCTCTTGTAGTGATAGACTGATTGAAACTGCTCCTTGAGTAAATAGGCTGTTGATAGGGATTGGTTAGCAGCCATTAGTTCTTGGAGTTTTGGTTGCTTTTTCTCAGCCAGATTCGAAGCATTTGTTAGTAGTAAAAATCGGCCACCTTTGATGAACTTCTTGTCTTCTTTTGAGGCCTTATTCCATTCATTTCTCCGAGTTTCGTCCACGGCTTGGTTGACGTTCATGACGAGGTGAAAACGGTCAAAAACGATTGCTGAATTAGGCAAGTTTTGCTCCACCGCACGTTTGTAGGCTCCGCCTCTATCCATACCCACTGCTTGGATTGAGCGTTTTTGATCTTCGGATAAAGATCTAAGAAAGACAGCAAGACTCTCGCCCTTCTTGCCTTCCTGCATGTGTAGTAGCTCGCCCGTATCCGCGTTGAGAACCACCGTCACATAGTTGTGTTGCTTCCTGACACTTTTTTCATCAACCAGCAGGGCTCTAATGCCGTCTAAATTGGGTGGTGGTGTATCGTGTTCAAGAACAGCTTGATCGTAACTTCTAACCGAGGAGGCTGAGATGTCGAACATGTTGCCGACTTGATTGGCAGGAGCGAGACTAGCCCACGAACTTACCTGTCTCATATACCTCCAAGTTGCTTTTTTAGTGGGGTGAAACTCCTTGGGACGAGAGGTCACATAATGCAAGCAGTTAGGACATCGGCCTTGAATTGTGGGGAAGAGAATCCAGATGGTATTCAAGTAAGCAAGCGGACTATCCATAACGCAACTTTTCCCCATTTTGTTCTTGGGGAGGACTCCATGGCAACGTGGACATTTGGGGGGAATCCGCTTATCGAAGCGGAGTTTTACTTGTGCGAAACTCTCTGCACACTCAATCTCGTCAACGACATACCCTTCGAAAGCATATAGGGCCTTGATATTTATGGTTTTCACACACCTTCAAAGCCTTCTTTCGTCGGGTTTGTCACCTCTAACCATCATGCATAGCGCGTGGAGAGCCCAAAATTTCAACATCAATTCAAAACCAAAGTGCACAGATAGGTGAGTCGGTGTGCTTTACGTTGTCAAAATATGACCACCGATAGACCGAAATCGATTTTACACTTAGCGATGGCATGCCAGTTCATGTCCATAGGTCTTACAGTATGGTATATTCGCAATTCTAGTTTTTACTATTATCCTCAAGCCGACACAATCGCTCTTGGGATAATTGGCATTACCTCTATTACAGCCACATTTTTATCGCTAACGATTTCACCAAAGGAGAAGTCGAGTAAGGTACGAGTGCCATTCTATTTATGGTTGACGCAATCTACTCTCATTCTAGCGTCTATGCCATATTAACCAATCTCGATGCAACGAAACTAACTTAAGACCATTTGAATAGTTAGAGTGGATCAATAGCGAAACAAGATGGTGAGAGTAGCGAGGCGGGAGGAGGACGCATAGCGAGCTATGCAACTGACGACTAACGAAGCTAATCTTGCTATATTGTTTCGCCCTCTCAAAATCAGCTTCGCTGCAATTACAAAGAATCAGAACACCTCTATTAATCCAGTGTAACTGTGAAGATGGTATTAGCCTTCAGCCAGACAGGTCTGCCAGATCATTGATTTCATGAGAATCTAAGCAACATCGTCGACAAAAGTTGCTTCACTCATCTAAACACAAAAAAGCCTCAGAGCGCTTTACGCACTCTGAGGCTTTGTGATTTTTCTTAACTCAATCTAACGAGCCTACGTTTTCGCGGCTCCGTTAGACTTGGGTTTTGTTTTGACTGGCTTAAAGACGAGTTCTTCGCCTCCTCGCTTGCAAGTGACCTTAATTGTGTCGCCTTCTTTGACATCACCACGGAGCAGAGCTTCTGCGAGTGGGTCTTCGAGGAAGCGCTCGACAGCACGACGCATTGGACGCGCACCGTATGTCGGGTCGTAGCCTTTTTCAGAAAGAAGGTTTAGAGCTGTCTTCTCAAGCTTGATCTTGATTCCTTTATCTTCAAGGCGCGCAAAAAGCTTATTGCACTCGAGATCTACGATGACATCGAGGTCCTTCTTCTCAAGCATGTGGAAAACCACGAGCTCGTCGAGACGGTTGAGGAACTCAGGGCGGAAGAACTTCTGTGAAGCTTCCATGATCTTCTCCTTCATTCCTTCGAAGTCACTTTCATCTTTACCCATTGCGCCAAAGCCAAGCGATGTCTGCTTCTTCACAGTGGCTGCTCCAGCGTTGGAAGTGAGGATGATGATGGTGTTACGGAAATCGATCTTGCGGCCGAGACTATCAGTGATCACACCATCCTCAAGAATCTGAAGAAGAAGGTTCATCACGTCTGGATGCGCTTTCTCGACTTCATCAAAAAGAATAACTGAATATGGACGACGCCGGACAGCTTCGGTCAGCTGGCCACCTTCTTCGTGCCCCACATAACCTGGAGGCGAACCAATCAAACGGCTGGTTGCAAACTTCTCCATGTACTCAGACATATCGATCTGAATCAGTGAGTCGGGATCGCCGAACATGAAGTCAGCTAGATTTCGAGCGAGGTAGGTTTTACCCACACCAGTTGGCCCGAGGAAGAGGAATGAACCGATCGGACGACGCGGGTCTTTCAAGTCAGCACGTGAGCGACGTAGAGCTTTAGAAATTGCTTTCACTGCAGATGCCTGTCCGATCACACGGCTAGAGAGCTGCTTCTCCATATTGAGGAGACGATCAGCTTCTTTTTGCTCCATGCGCTGGAGAGGAACTCCTGTCCACTTGGAAAGAACCTCCATGATTTCTTCTTCACCGACAGGAACTGTGCTTTCTTCACTGACAATCTTCCATTTAGAAAGTGTCGTCTCTAACTTCTCCTTCGCCTGCTTTTCTTCATCACGAAGTGCAGCCGCTTTTTCAAAGTCTTGGTCGTTGATTGCAGCGACCTTGAGCTTGTTGATCTCAACAATGCTGAGCTCTAGCTCCTTCACCTCTGGTGGGCGAGTCATCTGTCCGATGCGGGCACGGGAACCTGCTTCATCGATCACATCGATCGCTTTGTCTGGAAGGAAACGGCCTGTAATATAACGAGAAGAAAGCTTCACTGCAGTTTCTAGAGCCTGATCTGAGTACTTCGCCTTGTGGTGCACTTCGTACTTCTCACGAAGCCCTTTGAGAATCTCAATGGTGTCCTCGACGGACGGCTCGTCCACTTTTACCTGCTGGAAACGACGCTCAAGCGCGCTGTCCTTTTCGATAAACTTTCGGTACTCGTTGAGCGTTGTAGCGCCAACCACTTGAAGCTCGGAGCGACTAAGTGCTGGCTTGATGATATTGGAGGCGTCCATCGCTCCTTCAGCTGAACCAGCACCCACAATGGTGTGAAGCTCGTCGATGAAGAGAATCACGTTCCCCACTTTTTTAATCTCATCCATCACAGCCTTGATACGCTCCTCAAACTGACCACGATACTTGGTACCAGCAACCATGAGAGCTAGATCTAGAGTGATCACACGCTTATTACGCAGAAGCTCTGGGACATTTCCTGAAATAATCTCTTGAGCCAAACCCTCGACAATCGCGGTCTTACCTACGCCTGCTTCGCCTACGAGAACTGGGTTGTTTTTGGTGCGACGGCAGAGTATCTGAATAACGCGTTCGATTTCATCTTCGCGGCCAATCACTGGGTCAAGTTTATCTTCTTCGGCTTTCTTCGTGAGGTCTTGCCCAAATGCTTTCAGAGCTGGAGTCTTTGTTTTTCCTTCAGCTCCATCTTCGGCCACTTCCTCTTCACCATCTTCAAACACCTCGAAGACCTCATCATCGTCGTCGGGATTGAAGTTAGGGTCGATCTCAGCGAGTACTTCTTGCCGAGTGCGCTGGATATCGATGTCGAGTGACTGGAGAACGCGTGCTGCCACACCTTCCCCTTCACGAAGTAAACCTAACAACAGGTGCTCAGTTCCGACGTAGGAATGGCTGAGTTGCTTGGCCTCTTTATTGGCTAAATTTAAAACCTTCTTCACACGAGGGGTGTAAGGAATCTGACTCGAAACATTTTGCTCAGGGCCTGAGCCCACTTGCTTCTCGACCTCTAAACGGACAGTATCGAGCTCAAGGCCCATACGTTCGAGTACGTTGACAGCCACTCCCTGACCGAGCTTAATAAGCCCGAGCAGTACGTGCTCCGTACCAACGTAGTTGTGATTGAATCGATCGGCCTCCTTGCGTGCTAGGGCAAGGACTTGCTGTGCTCTTGGGGTAAAATTATTCATTCTCGAAATTTAAGTCGTCAGTGATTTCAGTATCACCAGATATGTCATTAGTGACTATATTTATAGCAGGGGCTGTGAGGGTTTGCAACCTACTGCGTAAGATTTCTGCGCGGATAACATCGCGTTCTTCTGGTTCTAACTCAGCGCCAGCGTGTAACTGCAAATGCGCAGGCTGAATTTCCATCATCATAGAGTCACATGCTTGCATGGATCCCTCTGGAAAATAGCCCATTGCCGCTCCCATTCGGAGTAATGAAATGTGTGAAAATGCCTCTTTTGAATCAAACATCGTCGCATACCCCAGAATTCCGTAGGCTCTTCCAATTTTATCGCTCAGCTGATTCGGTTCGTCTTCTAACATCTTCAGCCGAGCATTCGTCTCGTGAGTTTCGATCTGTGCTATGACACGCTCGAGACGTGAGATAATCACCTCCTCGCTCTCGCCAAGTGTTGCCTGGTTAGAAATCTGGAAAAGATGCCCTAGCGACTCAGTGCCTTCGCCAAAGAGTCCTCGAACTGCGAGACCTATCTTATTCACCGCCTGCAGAACTTGGCCGATTTGTTCAGTCAGCACGAGTGCTGGCAAGTGTAACATAGCGGACGCACGCATGCCTGTCCCCAAGTTAGTCGGGCACGCTGTGAGGTAGCCGAGTTCATCATCGTAGGCGAATTCGAGATCCTTCTCTAAAGCGCTGTCGACTTTGGAAAGTAACTGGTGCGCTTCACGCAAGCGGAGACCTGCTCGGATCGACTGCATTCGCAGGTGATCTTCCTCGTTGATCATCAAAGAAAGTCTCTGACCACGGTCAACCACAGCGGCACTGCCTTGGCCGCGGGCTGCTTGCTCGCGGCTGATCAGGTGACGCTCCACTAGGACTTGCTTCTGCAGAGGTTCCAGCTCGGAAAGCTCATGGGAAAATCCGTTTTTCATGACCTTGAGCGCTTCCACCTTTGGGCGCATTTGCTCCATAGCGGAGATACGGTCAGCTTTTTTAGCCCATCCGGGGAATGACAGATCTCGAAGGTTGCGCGCTAGCCGAATACGACTAGTGACCACCACCTCGTTGTTGATATTTTTTCCGATCATCCAGTCAGCCGGATGCTTCATCAAAGTTGAAAATCTCATCATAGCTTTAGCTTGTTTGAGCCTCCAACTCTTTGATTCCATCACGCAACTTCACAGCTTCCTCAAAATTTTCTTCAGCAATAGCTGAATCTAAATCCTTCTTCATAGCAGCGAGCTTTTTGCGTAGAGCCAATGAATCGGCCATGCCTGAGGGAGCTTTCCCTTCATGCTTTATGCCGTGGTGCATCTTCGCTAACATTGGGAGAATCTCTCCACGGAAAGCTGTGTAGCACTGGCTGCAACCAAGTCTTCCAACTTTCCTGTAATCTTCCAGTGTGAACCCGCAATGTTCACACGCTTCAGCAACTTCAGCAACCATCACGGGTTGGGCTTGTTCGGGTGTCTCGTCCATAAGAATATCAACCATAGAAAATGCGCCTGGATCGGTAAGTCCACTATTATCAGCACAGTCCTCGCAGAGACAGATCTTCTTCTGTCCTCCTTGCACTGCTTGGGTGTAAAACACCGTTGCTTTATTATCACAGAGTTCGCATTTCATCTCTGGATTCAGAGTAGGCACGCGAACGAAAAGTCCCAGTGCGAAATTATTTTTTTTCAACACAGAGCAATGTCAGAAGTGGCTAAGTTCTATATTTTGCGTTTTCCAATTGCTCGGAGACATTTTAGGGCTGGCTTTCAACCTATTTGAACGTTTCGGAGAAGCATTCCTTCCGATCAATTTCGTGCCCATTCATGATTGAAATGCTTCATCGTCCCGGCCTTTTCGAAATTTTCGTGTTTTCGCGGTAAAACCACCTTATTTCAATCATCTCGTCGGCACTGCACGGCCAGGAGACACGGGGATAGCTTTACGTCGTTCATCCTTTACTGGAAGCGCCCGGCGTGATGGTTCCTCGATCACCGCACGAGCTGGTGGATCTTCCTCAACGGGCTGAGCGGTTGGGATGATTGGCGGCCCCGTTGGCTTGACCAAAATAGCTTTCACCGGCTCAGACCTCACAGGCTCAGGCGGCAGTGCTCCCTCCAAAAACATCGTAGAGTCAGCCGGGGGTTGACCGCGGCGCATCTTGATCACCACTCTGCGATTCATCGCTTGCTGATCTTTATCACCCTTTTGAATGATCGGCTGACGTTTGCCGTAGCCTATCACAATCAAACGCTTTGGGTCGATCCGCATCGACTCGACCAACCAATGCTTGACGGCCTTTGCTCGGCCAAGCGAAAGCTCTCCATTCGGCAAGTCGCCACCTATCGTGTCAGTGTGCCCTTCAATCCAGCAGTTAAGATTAGGATTTTTGTCGATCAGAAATGCTACCTTGAGCAAGCTATTGCGCGCGCTTTCTCTCAGAGCCGATCATTCCCTTCGTGTTCTGCAAAGCATTTCCAGTCATCCGAGCCATCGCAGAAAGTGGGGTGAAATTCTCTAAAGCTCCATCGTCAGCAAGCCCTCCAGCTCCTTTTCGCTCGAGAGCTTCGTTAAATTTATCTGGATCAAAAACGTCAGATTGCTGCTCACCTGGATCAATCACTAGTTGGCCAGCAGCAGCCACTTGGAGCACGTCATCCATTTTTCCAATCTCTGGAAGATCATCAGTAAAATCGGGGCCTGCTATTGGTTCTAAACTCTCAGCTAGGGCATCGCCCTTCATCGCAGGAGCTACCATCTTAATATCAAATTGTGGATCAGAAATCTCTGGCGACATGTCCAACTCCGTGTCCTCTGGAATCTCCTCAAGAATTTCTATTTCATCGAGCAAATCACCAGCAATTTCAGGCGGCTCAGCCAGTTCTTCTTGTTGAGTGTCCGGCAGGGACTCGCGGAACTCTACATCACGCACAACTACCGGTTCGGTTTCCACCTCTAAAAACTCTCGTAGAACTGGGAAGGTAATCTGCATATTCTTAAGTCCGAAGATGACGGCCACATGCGCCAGCACAGCCAACACAATAGCGATCATCACCAAGCGCCCTGCGTGCTCGGTCTTGGGTAACTTAAAAGTAGACCCCTGCCTCACATTTTTCCAACTGTATCCTCGTTCTGCCATCTCTTTGTTCCCCTAAAGCGTAGAGCATCCATCTATTTATTCAACCCTACACAATATACTACCAATATTACTGAGATAAACACCCTCTCCTATCAGTCAATCGATTAAGTTAAACAACAACCTAATACAACACCTATTCAACCTTGTTATTCGGATCCAGATCAATCAGAACACAGAGGACATGCAGAAGATCCCAGTAGAAGTATTTCCAACAAGCAAAGAGGCTGTCGCCAAGCTCGCAGCCGAAACAGCAGAACTCATCCGCACCAACGAAACGGCGGGGAAGCAAACGGTCCTCGGACTAGCTACTGGCGGCACACCTATCGCCTACTACAACGAACTCATTCGTCTCCACAAGGAAGACGGTCTCTCCTTCGCTAATGTCAAAAGCTTTAACCTCGACGAATACGCAGGCCTCCCTAAAGAACACGCCGAATCATACTGGCACTTCATGCACCAGAATCTCTTCAACCACATCGACATCAACCCTGAGAACATCAATCTCCCATCTGGCACTGTCGCTGCAGCCGACATCCCAGCTCATTGCGCTGAGCACGAACAAGCAATCGCCGACGCAGGTGGACTCGACCTCCAGATTTTAGGAATCGGCCGCACCGGCCACATCGGTTTCAACGAGCCAGGCTCACCAAAAGACTCACTCACACGCGCGATCGAGCTCGACCCGATCACCCGTGAAGACGCAGCACCCTCATTCGGCGGCATCGACAACGTCCCGACATCAGCCATCACCATGGGCTGTGGCACCATTCTTAATGCTCGCCGCATCGTCCTCATGGCATGGGGCGAAGGCAAAGCATCAATCGTCAACGAAGCTGTCACTGGTACAGTCAACGACATTGTCTCAGCAACCTATCTCCAAGAGCACAACAACTCCGTGTTCTATCTAGACACAGCAGCAGCATCCAAGCTCGAAGGGTAAACTACCAAGCTAACACTTTCAAAAGCCGCGAATCTCGATGAGGTCTGCGGCTTTTTTTTGTTGTATCTCAGCAATTCCTCCTAAAACTCTAAGATCCAACTTAAAAAAATCTATGATTAAAAAAGACGACTATCGTGGCCACAAGATCATTGGTGGCTCAATCCTGACTGGGCTCGCGACCCTAGCTTTCGTTCATTGCTCTGGAGAGAAATCTATCTTCCCGTTTGTTATTCTCCTGATTACTGGCTGGCAACTCATCAATGCATGGACTGGCAAACCGTTCACGAAATTCCTCAGCAAAGCACTAGAGCATCCAGAACACGTGCGCAAGGAGTAGCCTGCACCACTCAGCACGACAATTTTTTATACAGAATTACCAGGATTTCTCAGAATTGCCCCAATTGATTTCTGCTTCAAAAGCTCATCATTCTGATAATCTGAACTGCGTGTCGCTCAACGCGCGTGGGGGCAAGCCAGCTACAACCGACCCAATCCCCCCAACTCAACCACCACGCAATTACCAACGGGCTTCATCAGACCAGTCTGAACACTGAACACTGAACACTGAACACTGAACACTGAACACTGAACACTGAACACTGAACACTGAACACTGAAACTTAAACTTAAACTTAAACTTAAACTTAAACTTAAACTTAAACTTAAACTTAAACTTAAACTTAAACTTAAACTTAAAACTACACACTTGAAACTCCCCCCATGAGTCGAGCCTCAGCACTCCAAGATTCTTTTCAACTGGATTGGTAAGACTGTGCTTTTTTAGTGCACTACTCGCGTAAGTGTGAGATCTTAGTAGACAACCATTTATGTCTATTAAGCGTGCATTTTATAGCACCTTCACAGTCATCGGTCTAATTTTGATCAGCATGTTCCTCGTCATGCACATGATTTCTGAGGCGCAGTATATCAAAGCGGTGACGGTGCAACGGCGCTACGAATCGTATAAACTCGCCGATCAACTTCGTCAGAGTTCGGACGACCTCACGCGCATGATTCGCACCTATTCGGTAACGGCAAACCCTGTGTATAAAGACAGGTTTTACACCATTTTAGACATCCGCAATGGCACTCACCCACGTCCCAAACAGTACGACCATGCCTACTGGGATCTCATACTAGACGGTAAACCAAAACCGAGTCCAGACAGCCAGCCTAAGGCTATCTCAGAGCTCATGAAGGACATGCAGTTTTCCGACAAAGAATTAGCTAAGCTTACCGATGCTCAAAGAAGCTCTGACAAGCTAGTCCAGCTTGAAGAAGCAGCAATGCACGCAATGGCAGGAGAGTTCGCAGATGAATCTGGTGACTATACCGTCAACCTAAAGCCCAATCAAGAAATGGCTAGACGCCTCGTGCATGGTAAAGAATACCACCAAGCCAAATTTCAGATTATGACTCAGATCAATGAGTTTTTTGTCATGCTGGAATCACGTACGACAAGTGAAGTTCAAGCGGCTGAAGAACGTGAGAAGTTTTGGCTCAACGTCGCTTGGGGACTCGTGCTGCTTGCGGGCCTCACCTGTGCTCTCGCCATTATCTACCTCTCAAAAGGCGTACTCACCCCAGTAAACAAACTTCTCACTCACACCCGAGAGCTTGGTCAAGGCCATTACCAACAACACATCACCCTCCACGGCTGTGATGAGCTCAAGGAACTCTCAGAAGCTTTCAACACCATGTCCCAAGCCATTTCTGCAGACATTCAGGCAAGAATCAACACCGAGCAAGACCTTGTATCGGCCAAAGTCGAGGTAGAAACTGCCTACCATCTCATTAAATCAGATCTAGACGCTGCCGCAGAGGTTCAACAATCACTACTCCCAGAAACGATGCCCGCGTCAGATAAGGTCGAGTTCTCCTACGCCTACCATCCCTGTGATCAACTCGCTGGAGACACTCTCAACGTGGTCGATCTCGACGAAAAACACATCGCCCTCTACCTGCTAGATGTCAGCGGTCACGGTGTCCAAGCAGCCCTTCTAGCTTCCACCCTAAGCCACATTCTCAACCCAGCAAAAAGCCAATACTCAGTACTCTGGACTGAGACTGCCTACTCCCACCGTCTCGCCACTCCGCAGGAGGTAGCTCAGCGCCTCAACGAGCGCTTTCCGATGAACCCAGAAGCCTGCCAGTACTTTACTATTCACTACGGAGTGCTCAATTTAGAGACGTATTGCTACCGCTTCATCTCAGCTGGTCACCCTGGTCCGATACTTGTAGCCGATGGCAATGGCCCTGAGATCATCCATTCCACAGGTCCAGGTATCGGTATACTAGAGAACCCAGTATTCCAAGAACTAGCGATAGACCTCTCTCAGGGCGACCGCATATTTTTCCTTTCAGACGGTGTCTTGGAAGCTGAAAACAAGGACAACGTCCAATTTCAGGACAGCGCCCTCACATCCAATATAGCAGCCATCTCCCAATACCCTCTCAAACAAGGAGTCCAGATACTAATCTCCAGCATCAGCGATTGGACTGAGGACAGCCAAATCGATGACATCTCCGTATTAGCACTAGAAATCAAGTAACCAGCATTTGCCGCACGGCCCATCGTCCAAGGCGCCACCCTACGAGCCCAATGACCGCCGCAGGCTCTCTGAACACTACCAACTGAAAACTCTATTCAGCCTTCGCAGCGCCCATCTTCTCCTCAAACAGATTCCAGCATTCGATGAATCCTGGGGCGAAATCTTCTGGGCGGGCTGTCACCCACTCACGGACTTGCTCCATGGTAAACCACTCAGCGGTGGAAACTTCACTGCATGGGAAGCGCAGTGCTCCATCGTAGCGCGCTAGGTGGAGCTCTATAAATTCAAAGCCAGTCTTCTCAGAGGCTGGAATTTTCGCAATCTTTTGGGTATCGACCCCTTCGATCCCCAGTTCTTCACCCAGCTCGCGGACCACACAGTCGCCATAGCTCTCGCCAGTGTCTAGGTGTCCAGCAGCGCTGCTGTCCCAGCAACCTGGGAACTTATCTTTCAGGATTGATCGCTTCTGCAAAAGGATGTCCTTGTTCTTATTGAACACGAAAATATGCACGGCGCGGTGCGTAAGGTCCTGCGCGTGAACATTTTTGCGCGTCTCTTGGCGGACTACTTCGTCATTTTCGTCTACCACATCAAAAATCTCATCATCCTTCTGAGGGATGTCCTTGAGCGGATTATCATCGTAGAGACGTGTGATCTCGATCCAGTCTTCCAGAGAAATCTCCTCGGCCCGAGCGGTCAATTTGAGACCCATCTTTGCCGCCACGTCTTCCCACGCCAGATGGTCAGGAAGTTGCTTTTTGATTTGCTTGCGGCGTTGGGAAAATCCACGACGAATGAGTTCATCAAACAAACGCGCATCATAAACTAGCAAATCCCCTTCAGGTTTCGGCTCGCAAACCATCACGGTAGAATCAATTTTCGGCGGTGGAGTAAAGGCATCTGGCGGTACTAACATCACCGGCTTGCTCACCCACTCGCTCTGCATCCTTAGCGTCAGCACCCCGTAGTCCTTCGTCCTTGGAACCGCGATGATACGGTCGATGAATTCCTTCTGCAGCATGAGAACAGCGCGCGAAACCATCGTTGGTCGCTTCATGAAATTACGCATGATCGCGCCACCCGCTGAGTACGGGAGGTTCCCTAACAACTTGATCGGACCATACTTAAAGAGATCACGGATATCAAAACGCGCGGCATCCGCATGGTGGACTTCCACATCGGCATTATCAGCGTACTTGTCCGTTTGGTACTCGGCGAGCCTTGCATCAAACTCGATCAGAATCACCTTCTTCACACGTCCCACAAGATGGACAGTGAGCGCGCCAGTTCCAGGGCCGCATTCGACTACGATATCATTCTCATTTGGATGAAGTTGGTCCACGATCCCACGCGCCACTTTCGCGTCGCAGAGAAAGTTCTGCCCCAACTGACGCGATGGAGTGACCCCCGCATCGCTAAGCACCTTTTTGATCTCGCCGATATTCATGCCTTTCTTCTAGCGAACAATCCCAGACAATCAACTCTAGGGAGTAAAAAAGCAGAGCCCCTGCTCCAGAGTTCCTACACTAGGGAGCAAGAAAGCGATTTTTAGACAAAATTAACAAAATTTCACAGAATTTTTCATGGGGAGCACAGAACAACGGCATCAGAAACATCATGGTTTGCCGGAAATTGGCGTGGCCAACTCCAGTTTCGTAGGTTAATTCTGAAAAATTCTGTTAATTCTGTCCAGCGCCGCAGGCAACCTGTCCGCCATAGCTTCAGAGCGAAGGAGGATCAGCCCAAGTCCCTCCCTAGTGTCGGAGCCCTGACCCCTGCCCAAAAATCTAGGCAACCCTCGCAAATACTCTACTCTGTGCTATCAATAGAGCATGAAACACCTTTTGATGACTCTCTTCATTCTAGCCCTCTTCCCACTGGCTTCTCAGCAGATTCAAGCCGCGGATAGACCAGATGGGGTAAAACTCCTCTCATCCCACGAAACCATTGCCGTTTTCGATGGCACACGTTTTCAGAAATGCCGCCACCGCACAGCAAGCTGCCCAGACAAATGCAACCACGCTGGCACTGTCGTTAGCTTTTCCGTCAAAGAATACCTCAACTATGCTAAGCCAGGAAAGTACGGCGACCCTAAAGCTGAAAAATTTCAAGTCATGGTCGAAGACCAACTTGGCACTCTCAAAGTAAGCAAAGACATCCTAGCTAAAATCAAAGCACTCAAGTCCGGCAGCACCGTCAAACTTTCGTGGAACCATGATTACGTCACCAAAGACAGATCATCCTATCCAGTAAGAACGATCACTAAGCTAGAAGTCCTCAAAAAGGTCGAATAAGTCGCCACCGGCCCGAGCGTGCCACCCTGAATGAACTCCACTTTGATCGTCGTCAGGCGGGTATCTTCTTACCCTGACTGATCTTACTAACCCAGCGCACGATGCGGTTCACTACTTAAGCATCCAACTCGGTCTTCCCCACCACGCGGGCGAACTGTCACACGTCCATCTTGATTTGCGTTAAAATGTTTAGCGCATAGAAATCTACCAGAATGACTAAATGAAACTATATACCGGTTGCAGTGAGCCTGTCTCTCCGTCTGTTTGTGTACTGTCTGCCTCTGCGCTCCGTTTCTTTCTCGACAAAACCCCCGACAAAAAGCAATTTCCTAGAAATTTCCAAGCAATAGCACTCAATCAATTTATGAAATTTCTCCTATCTCGCCACTCTATGGTAGCAGTATCTACGCTGCTACTTCTGCCCCTATCCCCTCTTTCAGCTGTCCCCGATGCGTCAGCGAAAAAAATCGAAGGAACCGCCAGCGAAGAGCCGGTAAAAGTCATAGAGTCCGACGAGGCAATCCTCGCCACCATCAGCTATCCCGACGACATGAAGGCCGGGATCTTCGCCCGTGAACCAGATGTGTTCAACGCGACCGCAATTTCAATGGACGAACAGAATCGCTTGTTCGTTGCCGAGACCCACCGCTTCGACCGCGGGATCGAGGACAACCGCCGCAACTGGTACTGGCTGCGCGAAGAGGTCGGCCTGAAGACCACCGCCGATCGTCTCGCACTCCTCGATAAGTATGCCGACAAGAAGACGCCCGGCTACTACACCGAGCATGCCGAGAAAATCCGGGTGCTCGAAGACAAGGACGGCGACGGCAAGGCGGAGAGATCATGGATCTTTGCGGATGGTTTCAACAACCCGCTCGACGGAACCGCAGCTGGCATCATGGCGGCCAACGGCAAAGTCTATTTCGCCTGCATCCCCAACGTGTGGATGCTAGAAGACAAGAATGGAGACGGAGTCTCCGACACACGGACCTCGCTGCAGGAAGGTTACGGCATCAGCGTGAGCTTGAGTGGCCACGATCTCAACGGCTTCGCCTTCGGCCCAGATGGGCGCATCTATTTCACCATCGGAGACCGCGGTTACGATCTTAAAACAGCCGACGGTCGCCATCTCTACGACCAGTATGGTGGTGCAATCTTCCGCATGGAGCCCGATGGAAGCAACCTGGAAGTGGTCCACTACAACCTCCGTAACCCTAAGGAGATCGCGTTTGATCAATACGGGGTCGCCTTCTCTGTCGATAACAACGCCGACATGGGCGACAAAGCACGGGTAGTCCACATGGTGGAAGGTGCGATGTCCGGATGGAACCGCGGCAACCAGAGCTTCCGCAACTGGCCACACGCCATCGATGTCACAAGCAGACACAAGACGCCATGGATGGCGGAGTCCTGGTGGGACATCAAGGGGAAAAACCGCCCCAATGCCTTCCTGCCACCAGCCGGACACCTGACCGTGGGACCCTCTGGGCTTGCCTATAATCCAGGCACCGGACTGGCCAACAAGTGGGACAACAACTTTTTCGTCTGCGATTATCGCGGTGGAGGCAGCGAGGTGATCGGCTTCGAGATGAGCCCGAAGGGAGCCGGCTTCGAGGTTGCCCGCGATGAGACATTTATTAAGGGATTCCTCAACACCGACATCGAGTTCGGATTTGATGGCAAGGTCTACGTCAGCGACTTTACGGGTGGTTGGAAAACCTACGATTTCGGCACGATTTTCGTATTTCACAATCCAGTCGAGATCGCCAAGCCTGTCGTCGCCGAAGTGAAATCTCTCTTCGCCAATGGATTTGACTCACTTTTCCCAGAAAAACTAGCCCAACTCTTACAGCACCAAGACTTGCGGGTAAGACAGCGAGCTCAGTTTGCCCTCGCCGGCTCTCCGAAAAACCGCACGCATTTCGTCGCAGCCATAGCAGAGTCTAACCCACTCGTCACCCGCCTCCACGGCGTTTGGGGTCTCGGCCAGTTGAGCCGCACCCACAAGGACAAGGCCTCTACAGAAAAGCTCGTAAAACTCACCCAGGACGAGCACTGGCGCGTGCGCGGTCAAGCATCTCAGGCACTAGGTTTCTCAGCCGCACAGATCGGCCGCAAGGCTCTCATCGAGCGACTCACTGACAAACACCCAAACACCCGCATGCTGGCAGCCACCGCGCTGGGCAAGTTGGGACATAGGGAAGACATCCCCCACCTCATCAAGGTCCTCGAACAAAACTCCAATGGAGACGCCTACCTGCGCCACGGCGCGGTGAATGGACTTCGCCTGATCGCGGAAGCCAACAAGACCAACGAGGATCTACTGAAATACAAGAACCACAAATCGACCGAAGTCCGCCTCGGTCTCATCATCGCACTCCGCCGCCTCGCTGACCCAGGAATCGCTCATTTCCTCAAGGACTCCGACCCAGCACTGGTGATCGAAACCGTTCAAGCCATCAACGACGGATACATCGAAGGTGCCCGTGCCGCTCTAGCGACACAAACACA
>CAXMPP010000010.1:0-33337 GCA_964195395.1 uncultured Thermodesulfobacteriota bacterium | reverse complement strand
TGTGACGCCAGGCGTGCTTGAAATCTTCGTCGTCCCCTTGGAAATCGAGTAGTTGTGATGCCCATTTGATGTAGTCGTCGACCTCGATCTGGCCAGACTCGAACTCGTCCTTTCTGTCGATGATGTCAAGCAAGGCATTGGGCTTAGAATTCAGACCAAGTAAGGAGTTGAGCGCAGGTGTGAAATCGAAAGAAAGTAAGACGTTTCCGATGTCGAATAAGTAAGTTTTCATGAGTTTTCAGATTTCTGAATACGGTCTAAAATGAAGCTGGCAGCTGCGGTCGCGCCACATGGCAGTGCTTTGTCCTGGAGGTTTTGTTTCATCGAGCGCCAATTTTTTGCATTATCAGCGGTCATTGCTGAGATCGCTTTACCCACCTGCTTCGAAGTTTCGGTCAACTGGCCCGCTCCAATGTGCTCAATCAAGGCCAAATTTCCTTCCTCTTGGCCCGGGACTAGGTGATGGATCAGCATCGGTGTTTGCGCAGCGATAGCCTCGTGGACTGTTGCTCCACCGGCTTTTCCAACCACAAGGTGGTGCTCGCTGAGTAGTTCTGGAACGCGCCGGGTCCAGCCCTTGATTTGAACGCGCCCTGGGTACTCAAGTTGGATTTCACGTGCGCGATCATAGAGTTTCCTCACATTCCGGCCAAGAACGACGGTGACCTCCGTGTTGCCGTCTGCTGCGTTGAGGATGGCACGCATAAAGCGACGCACGGTGGGTTTTTTTGATGTGGGAAAATAAAGCACCTTAAATGGTTCACAGGAGCTATCTACCGGGATTGTTGGGAGGTTTTGAAAGCGTGGGTGCACGGCAAATCCTGTGACTACAATCTTCTCTGCAGGAAGTCCCTTCTCAATGAGTTTTGTCTTTGTTAGGTCATCAGTGACTAGCCAATAGTCAGTGGGTGCTTTGGTCCAGGAGGAATTTATTTCAATAGAGTCCGTGACCGCTGTGAAAACAGGGACTCGCTTGGCTCCTCGCTGAAAGGATCTTTCTAAGAAGTATGGATAGAGTGGGTAGGTGCTGATGATAGCATCTGGCTCGAAGCTTAAAATGGATTCATGCAGCGCATTCTCAGGTTTCCTCATGAGGGGGAGTCGCTCTTTTGAGAAATCATGACGTTCGGTAGAACGATAGATTTTGGACCAGGTTTTGGGTGTGTGGGTGGTAACAAATCGATAGAATTGGCGGATCCTCTCGTTCACCCATGGCGCACCTCGGTCACAAGGGTCCACGATTTCAACCTCAGCATTGGGTTCCAGTGCGACGGCAAGGTGGTTGGCCGCGCTGTTATGCCCCTCGCCGAAACCAGCAGTGGTGATAATAATTCGAGGTGGCGCGGGTTCGATCACGCGACACTCATAGCAGGTTTCAAGCTGGCGTCCATTGAGATCTCTGTTGGCAATATGTCGCATTTTCCTAGCCAACATGTTATTCACCGTATTACTTCTAGTATAGATGTCAGAGCAGCAAGATTCGGAGAAAAAAGTGGTGCATAGGATCGAGCCTAAGCAGCAACCTATAGTCTTGTCGAATACTTCGGATTCACAAAAGCACGAAGAGCTGAGCAATTTACCAAAGACGGTAAATGCTCAGTATTTTCAGCAGCAAGTTCTCAATGAAGACCACGTTGAAAATGAGTGGGGACAAGAGGCTTCTGAAGTTCAAAGTGGGCGGCGCAATCTCCTTGCTGGTGTGCTCGTCCTAGCAGCTTTCTTCTTAGGATGTGTCGTTTGGGCTCTAGTGCTGGTGAATGGTGGAGAGAAGACGGTACTGATAGAGCCTGAACCTGCTAGTGCGGGGTTAAGTTTTGACGAAAAAGTGGAGATTCGGAATGCAACTATTGTTGCGTATTTAGCGGCCACAACGGCACAAGAGAAAGCTCTGTATGTGCGAGATGCTGAGAGAGTGCTTCCTCTGATGGAAGAGTACTATAAGAAATTACCGATGGTGCCTGAGCAGATAAGAAGCTCAGTTGTGGAGTCGGTAGTGATGGGAAAAGAAGGAGTGCTCTGGCGCGTGAAGGCAAGGGAGAAGGATACTTATGGTTCTATCTATTTGTTAGTGGAGACGGAAGAGGATGGGACGTCTCTAGTGGACTGGGAGACAGATGTTGTTTACCAACCGTCGGACTGGAGCTCATTTAAATCAACAAAGAGCACCGAGTTGCACACGTTTAGAGCGATGGTGCAGATTGCGCAATTAGATGGTTTCCACGGATTTGAGTTTTCGGAGTATAATAAGTTTCGCTGCTTCAAGGTGACGCTTCCAGGTAGCGACGATTATTTATGGGCGTACACTGAGATAGGCTCAATGGAGGACGTGAAAATGGTGAACCTTATCACGTCTGGAGGAAGAAGAAATATCCAGACTAAGCGCGCCATACCTATTATGTTAGAATTGCGGTATCCAGTAAATGGTCAATCTGCACGATGTGTGCATTTGAGTCGTATGGTCCAAGCTGGGTGGTTGTATTAGCACTGAGGGTGCTATTGGCTCTTGTTTTTACATGTGTCTGGGGTAGATTCCCAGCATTCGAAGCCGTCGTGCTTTATTTTTTATGAAAATGACTAAGACATGGATATCTGGCCTCATTGGCCTCATTGCTCTCCAGTGGGTAGCCTCTGCAGCAGAGGTGCCAGAAGCGTTGGCTAGATATTTCGATAAGGATAAACCAGTGAAGGCACAAATCATTGCTATTGTTCCACCCAAGGAATTTGAAGGGTTTGTTCAGAAACTCAGTGAAGCAGCTCAGAAGGATCCAGAATGGTTCGCCGAGCATTCAAAGAAATCACCAGGAAGCCCGCTTCCTTTGTTTGATGAAAAACTGGGGATGAGCCAGGAAGAGTATGACAATTATGAAAAACTCTGGGCAAGTCGTGCGGCTAAAAAGCTAGATGACACATCACTCATGCTTACAGAAGTGGGGGACGGGCAGTGGAAAATCAATGCTTCAGGTCCAGCGGTTACGCTCTCATTGTTACGTTATAATCCTAAAAAGAATATCTTTATTTCACCGAACGGTAAATTAGAGGGGATCGCCGATATTTTAACACCTGAACGTAGTTTGTTAGGAGCTTGGAAGGGGAAAGAATGGCGTTTCGAGGCGGACAATTCGTTGACGAAGTCTAAAGAGAATGTAGCACTGGGGACAACGACTGATGGGAAATATTCTTTCCTCATCTACCGTCTCCAAGAAGTGACATCTAAAGGAAAACCACTGTTTGATAAAAGCTTGGTAATCCGCTTCGCCGCAAAGAAAGTGAAATAACTCAGCATTCCTGATAGAGTGAATATCATCAGAGTAATTTGGAATAGGCGACGTCTTTGGCGTCGTCTTTTTTATTGGGTTCTGATGCCTATTTTCCTTATATTTACCTTGGGTAATATAGCTCTGAATAGCCATTGGACCAAGGGCTGCGTTACTAGTTTTTTAGAGCAAAAAACGGGTGAGGTTTGGGAGATAGGAACTATAACATTGGCTCCTAATGGGGTGTTACATATCTACTCTATAGAGAGCCAGTTAGATGAGGGAGAGGTGCTGGTGAAGCATATTTCAGTGAGACCTAACTACGTGTTGGCCTTGAAGAAGCGGTTACGGTTTTCTGAGGTTTGCATTGAACAGCCTGAGATAACACTCACCGATGCATGGATATTAGAAAAATTAGCGACTCAGGTTCAGGATCCCGTTGATGGACCGATAGTCGCGGCACTAGAAACAAAGAAAACTCCTAGTCGGGAAGTAGTAGAAGGCGGGACCGAGTCTGTAACTCATCCTGTGACTGACGTTAGGAATAGCGGCGAGAGCTCTGATCCGATCGTGGCTGTAAAGAAGATAGAGGTGACGCCTAACGAGTCCTCAACTCCCGTTGGAAATCATGACCCTGCAGATTTTTATGAATCATGGCTAAGGGTGCGTGGAGCTAAGTTGAATATAGTGAGCAAGTATGGAGATGTACTTGTCATAGACGGTGTTGAAGCAGATCTTCCTGTCGGCGGGAAGGATCTAACTGGTGAGCTGGCTTGGAATGGAATATCTATGTTTGATCGAGAAATAGTGAACGGTGGGTCAATCAAAATTGAAAAAAAAGGGCCAATTTTGAGTGTGAAAGAAACGGAAGTAGATTTTTTTGGAATTAAGCTTCAGCCTGATATTTACCTAGGCCAAGCTCCACAAGGCCCCGTGTTTCACATTGATATGAATATTCCTGAGCAGCGTGTAGAGGAGCTGTTCACTCATTTAGATCTCACAGTCGGTCTATCTGTCGATAACATTGTAGGGCGAATGCAGCTTGCGGGTTTGGTGAATCATCCATCTACATGGCGAGGAGTCGCTGATGTGAGAGCCGTAGATATTGAGGCGAAAGAAGGGCATAGGGGGACGACTGCTCACTTTGATAGTTTTTTGTTTCAATCTTTGTTGGATCGAGGAGTTGTTCAATCACCTAACATTGAGTTGAGAGGGGAAGATATCACATTGATGAGTAATGGCGTGTTGCGCATGAATGGTGACGGCTATGGCGTGGTCCGGCTGATTATGCTGCCAGAAAAGAAGGAATGGATTAACAGATTGGCTAATGGCAGCGGATTTTTCGACGGTTTACGTGGCTCGGCGATGCAACCATTTGAGACCAAAGATATCTATTATATGGATGTCAAAGTCGACGGAAGCATTCTCTCACCTATGATGATGTTAGATAAAAAGACTGATTGGCAACCACTGTGGCCAGCCATCATTAGACTCCAATCTTTTATCAAAGAGGAGCGACTGGAGGAAAAACTCTAGTGGCCTTCTTACCAAAGGTCAGAGATAAAGGACTTCCCATGTTTGGGGAGCTCAATGGTGTCGCCAACGTGTTTACCTAACAGGGCTGTGCCGATTGGGGAATCTGGAGTGACTACGATGAAATCTAGGCCCTGCGACGCGAGGCTCATGCCGCCGCCAGCAGGAAGCATCATGTAGCTAAGGTCGTCTTCGTCTGTGCTAACAATGATCATAGCACCTAGGCAGACGGGGGTGCCATCAGCCAGATCGTCTCCAGAGATTTGCTGCAGCTTGCTGATGTGTTCCTCTAGGTCGATGACTTTTTCCGCTTGAGCTCCAGCTAAATAAGCCGACTCAATTCCTTGAGTGTCGTATTTACCTTCCTGCTTACTTTGTGAGTCGGTGGAGCTAGTATGCGTTTCCAAGGCCGCTTTACGCAGGACAGCAAGATCGAGGCTGAGAGCGTCGATGACTTGTTTGATTAGATCTGATTTACTGTCGCCCATAGGAGTTAAGAATAAGTGCTGTTAGCCCAGTAGAAATTCACAAACTATTTACGTTTGCGTGTGGGCTTTTTGCCCACTGGCTTAGCACTTGGCTTACGACTAGGTTTACTGGTGTCAGGCTTTCTACGGCTATTGGGCTTATTCTTATTAGAGAATTTGGAAGGAGTATCGAAGTGGCTCTTTTTCTCTTCTTTCTTTGGTCCCTTACGGCGGCCTTTATCTTCTGGCAAAGGAGCTTTAGCGTACTGGAATCCCTCAGCTCTTTTGCGTGGGAGTGTCACACGAATCAGCTTTTCAAGCTTCTTAAGTGCCATGGAGTTGTCAGGCGTGGTGAATGTGATGGCTTCACCTTCAGCCTCGGCACGGCCAGTACGACCGATGCGGTGGATGTAGTCTTCGCTGTGTTCAGGGAAATCGAAGTTGATGACGTGTGTCACTCCACTGATATCAATACCACGGGCGGCGACGTCTGTGGCGACTAATACGCGGATTTTACCTTCTTTGAAATCGCGTAAAGCTTTGCGGCGTTGCCCTTGTTTCTTATCACCGTGAATGGCCTCAGCGCTGACTTTAACATGCTTGAGAGCCTGGATGAGAGTTTCAGCTCCCTCGCGTGTGCGAACGAAGACGATGACTGCATAGAAGTTGTGTGAGCTATCGAGTAGGTGATTGAGCAGGTCTGTTTTCTGGTGCTCGAAAACTTCATAGATCGACTGAGTGACAGTCTCAGCTGGGTTGGCACGGCGATCGACTTCGACGATGGTTGGGGAATTGAGAAATTCCTTAGTCATCGATTCGATCTGGGCATTCATCGTGGCCGAGAAGAGGAGGGTCTGGCGGGATTTCGGAAGTTTTTTGCAGATGGTGCGGATGTCGGAGATGAATCCCATATCGAGCATCCGGTCTGCCTCATCTAGCACTAGGGCCTTGAGTCCTTGGAACTTGCCGTGGCCTCGCTCGACGAGATCGAGCAAGCGACCAGGAGTGGCAATAATGATGTCGGCGCCAGTGTCGAGCTTTTCGATCTGTCCTTTGTCGGTGATGCCGCCATGAATAGCCGCTGTACGAAGGTTGGTGTACTTGGCGTAGGTGCGGACGTTGTCGTGGATCTGTGATACGAGCTCGCGAGTGGGTGCGATGATGAGTACGCGAGTACAGCGAGTCTCATTGGCTTCAGTGGATTCAGCGAGTTTCGAAAGGAGCGGGAGGGTAAAGGCAGCGGTCTTGCCGGTGCCAGTTTGGGCGATACCAATGACGTCAGCTCCTTTGAGAACTCTAGGGATAGCACGTTCCTGGATAGGAGTTGCCTTGGTGTAGCCGGTATCTGCTACGGCTTTTTGGATGCGCTCGTGGAGTTCTTGAAAGGACATAATTGAAAAGTGTGAGTTGGGCGGTGGAAGTGATGAGACAGTGTCTGAGCACTTCACGCAATGGTGATCTGGTGAAGGGAGGCTGGGAGGGATGGGCAGAGAATCGGAAAAAGATGCTCTAGGCAAGCAAGGTTTCCAGTTGTGTGCACAGAAATTGGCGCAAGACCTTCGTTATCTTTGACCAAAGTGGCCGTGCGGCGGGCTACGGCTTCGCCAGTGTCGATCAGCTGGATGTCTGGTCCCACCACTGATTGGATCGATTCTCTAAGGAATGGGTAGTGGGTGCAACCGAGAACTAGGGTGTCAGCACCAGCCTCAACCATAGGCAGGGCGTATTCGCGGATCGCCGCCTCTACTTTAGCTCCACGAAGAATACCGTCTTCTACCAAGCTCACAAAATCTGGGCAGGGCTGGGTGATGACCTTGAGCCCATTTGGATGAATGTGCGTCTTGAGAAGCGTGTGAAATTTTTCGCCAGCAATCGAAGCTTCTGTGGCGAGCACGCCGATGGTCCCGGATTTGGTGCATTGGCTGGCAGGTTTGACTGCGGGTTCCATGCCGACAAAGGGGATTGGGTAGCGAGCACGCAGGGCCTCTACAGCATGGATGGTGGCTGAGTTGCAAGCGACAACGATTGTGCGCGCTCCCATCTCTATGAGTCGCTCAGTGACAGCACTGGAGCGGGCTTGAATGAGCTCGGCTGCTTTGTTGCCGTAAGGGCACCAAGCAGAATCGCCAATGTAGTGGATGGGTGAGCCCGGCAGTTTTTTACGGATTTCCAACAACACGGAAAGTCCACCGACACCTGAGTCGAGTATTCCTATCGTATTGTCCGTGCCTTCCACAACGCGATAGTCTAACGATCTAGCGGGATTGTCGAGGGGGAAGAGTTGAGCTCAAAGTAGTTGTCATAGAGTTCTTATTTTCAGCATATCAATCGGCACATTATTTAGGTAACACGCTTGATGATGTGAGCTAAAAATATAAAAAGCCGCTGCAGCGGTTTGGCTGCAACGACTTTCTTATACACTACTCAGTTGAAATATTGGGAAGCTATCGTTTAGAACGTCCAGACTAGGTCCACGGTGACACGTGACTTCATGAGGTTGTCTTCTTCGGCTGTGAGCGGGATCTCGTAGGCTGCACCTATGTTGACCCTGTTCGTGAGCTTGTAGCGCGCGCCAATAGCGGCGGTGACAATGTCTTTGTTAGTTGAGGCATTGACTGATCCTAGGTTGATGAGGTCACCACCTTCAAAGTCTGCGAGGCTAGATGCTACGTGGCCAGTTCCTTCTCCTTCACTGATGACGCGGAACCAGTTGAGTTCGGCGAGCGGGACAAAGCGTTCGGTTACGTGATAACTGACGTGGGCACTAGCGAAGCCTGTGACGGATTGCTCTTTGGTGTCGAATGGTAGTTGAACACCAGCGGCACCTGAGAACTGCCAGCCATCGTAGAGCTTTAGAGCTGATCCGATGAGGTTTACTGCACCATCGCCGTAACCTTGGAACACATCGCGGTTACCGGTCGGTAGCTCAACAACGGCTGAACCGCTGAGGACGAACTGGCTCGGCTCGTCGTAAATGAATGCGTATTTGACACCTGCTGCGATGTTGGCAAAGCCGTTCTCATCGGTGAGAGTGTTGTCAGGATTAAAGTCGATGTAGCCGTCTTTTGTGGCAATCAAAGAGAAGCGCTCGTTGAAAGCGTATTCTAATTGGACGGCCACGAGGTTGAGGTCGCCACCAAGTGGTGCCTTTGCTGCTCCATTTCCGACACTGATTTTGTCAGAAAGTTGTTGGTGCATAAAAAAAGCGTGGATGTTGGTCTTGGGGAGTGGGTTGCCGTGAAGCGTAGGGTTAGAGATTGGAGTGATCGCGTTGGCGAAAGCGTCTGGAGTTGCCACTGGTGCTAATGGAACGCCAGCCTGTGCAGCGAAAGAAAGGCCTGCGAGAAGGCCAGCAGATAGATGATAGTTTTTCATAATTACTTACTCATTTTACTCAGCGAGCGGGTCGCTCTCTGATATGAGTAAGCTAGCTACTTTCCTCGTTTAAAGCTGCGCAAGGATTGCTATAAATCGGCGCATATTTTGGCCAACAAATTTCCTAAAGAACTAGTTATTTGCTGGCGCAGTGGGCTTCACTTTGCTGGCAGCGAGAACGTACTCTGTGACGAGGCGTTCTTCTTCTTTTGATAGCCCCGCGTTCCAAGCCATACCGGGCACGATGTGGCGCCATTCCTTGCTTGGTATTTCGTTAGGGATACGCTTTTCGTGGCACTGTGTGCACTGACGCTTGAAGATCGAGTGGCCTTTACCCAAGTCCTCAATCGGCTTTCCAGATGCTTGAGCCATTGCTCGGGTAGGAGCGAATGGGTCATCTGACTGCGGCACGCAGGCTGTGATTGCTGAGAGTGCGATAGCTGAGGCAATAAGGACGAGGGTTTTCATGGTTAGGTAGTTAGCTGGAGAGTTCCGCTGTTGATTTATATTCTGTTGGAGACTGGCCGGTGTAGCGCTGGAAGCTCCGGTTGAATTGTGAGAGCGACTGGAAGCCAGTTTCGTAGGCTATCTCGATTATGCGTACATTTTTGCTGGTGAGAAGCTCTTTCGCTAGTTCAATACGATGACGATTGATGTATTCTACTACCGTAAGGCCAGTGGCCTTTTTAAATTGCTTACAGAGGTAGCTGTTAGTGACCTTGGCATTTTCAGCGAGGGCATCGAGGCTGATTTTCTCTGCGAGCTTTTCGTGGATGTAGTGCTTGGTGACATCTACTATGCCGCCAGATCCTGGTGCCGGCTTTATCAGCAGGTTGTTAGCGAGGTCTGAAAGCTGTAGAGCGAAGGCTCCTAACAAAGTGAGTTGTGATTTGTATTCGTCCTTGGTGTAGACCCTCGCTGCATCAAAAAGCATGATCACGTCGCGGCTGACGTGCGGTGGCATGGCTTCGGATATTTTCAGGAAAAAGTCTGGGTCGATTTCCTTTTCATTAGTCCTGACCTGACCTGACCGAATATAGGCGACGATGCCAACCTTGGTATTGATTGGGATCAGAGTCGTCGTGACATTTGCTTCACAAGAGGCAGTGAAAGCCTGTTGGTCGATTCTTTTGGAAAGGTCGAGAGTGTGTTCAGTGCAACGGTTTTCACACACCTTAGAATCAAGCATGAGTGAGCAAAAATCATTCATGCACCGAGCCGATTCCTCTTCCGGGGTACTCAGAATATCAGGATGAATGAGAGCGAGGGTTTGGCCCGTGACCTTCTCGAAGGCTGTACGGTAGATGCTGAAAAGGTCCGTATTTAGCAAATCTTTGTAAATGCTATTAGCCTCTTTGGGTATGCTATTGTGCTTTGTCTCAGTCATCCAGTAGGGGAGATTTCTCGCTCCGCGTGGAGAAACTAGCACAAGCGGCTGGCCATCGCAACTGTGTAGGGTGAGTGAACTCATGAGGCTTTGACGTTGAATGGTTTGCTGACGAGTCCAATGCTGATAAGGGAACTTAATGGCATAATGATGGCTGCATAGAGTGGTGACATTAGCCCTGCGATGCAGACGCCTAGGACGATAGCATTGTAGAGCAGGGTATAGAGTATGAGGTTGAACTTGCGGCGGCGGCGTTGTTTTGCGATGTGGATGAGCTTCGGCAAAAATCCCATGGTTTCATCAGTAAAGAGGAAGTCCACATCCGCAGTGAGCATGTTGATGTTGGCGAATGGGGCTCCACTGAGGGAAGCTGACTGCAAGGCGGGGAGGTCGTTGACTCCGTCACCCAAATACAAGACTCGCATTGATTGTTCGATCTCTTCGATCTTCGCTTGTTTCTGCTCAGGCAATAAGTTGCCAAAATGTTCGGAGATATGGAGCTTCTTCGCCACCTTTGAAACGCGCTCAGTGTCGTCGCCGGAGAGAATCATGCAGGGGCTCTTTAGGACTGAGTTGAGAGTTTCAATGGCATTGGCTGCTTCTTCACGTGGAGATTCAGTGAAGAAAAAGTGAGCGATCGTTTTTTTATTTTTAGCAAAGGAGCAGCTGAGCGACTCCCCCGTTTGTTGCTCCGCCTCGCTGCGGCCGAGATCATAAGAACAGCCATCAGCGATGGTGATGGCGTTGCCCACGCCAGGGGTCTCGGTTGGGGATTGCTGAATGGAGCTGGAGGTAGTGCCAGATTTGATTAATTCTGAAAAAATCGAGCGACTCAAGGGGTGGAGTGAACTGCGAGTTAAAGTGAAGAGGATCTCTTTGTCCGTGTCGCTCAATTGCTTGAGTTGTTCTTTGTCTATCAGCTCTGGCTTATCCAGCGTGAGTGTTCCTGTTTTGTCGAACACTACTTTACCAACCCGCGTGAGGTGTTCCCAAAACCGTGAGGTGAGTGGGAAGATCCCGTAACTGTGTGAAAATTTAGAGCTCCGACTGTCTAACAACGGTAGCGCAAGTCCTATTCCGCATGGGCACGAGACAACATAGATTGAAATGAGGACTTGGAGTGACTTGACCCAGTCGTGGGTAGTGAACCACCAGCCGAGGCTAGCGAGGAATCCGAGTACGATGATGACGGCCAAGTAGATCTGAATCGCCTTTTGTTGGGCTTGGCGGTTGCTATTGCTCGATTGTTTGATGTCCGTGTTGAGCAGGCGAGTGATCGCATCGTCTTCGCTGGTCGCAGTGTTAGTCTGAACTTTGATGCTGTGAGCACTTTGGTTCACGGCTCCAGCGGGGATGGCTGCGGTGTGCTGAAAGAGCTGCGAGCTTGGTTCACCCGTGATCCACGCGAGCGAAAGGTCCGCACTTTCGCTTAGTAAGCGTGCATCTACTGGTACCACTGTGCCGGGAGGAATCATCAAGCAGCTGTCCGCAGGGATAGCTGCTGTGTCGAGCTCTTCACCATCAGAAGTTTTGTAAAATTCAGGTAGGGTAGAATCCGTTTGGAAGCGGCTGTTAGCTTTGTTGAGCGAGGATATTTGTAGCTGCTTTCCCGATAACATCAAGAAGGTGAAAATGGCGACGAAGTCAAAATAGAAGAGGTCTTCGTGACCCGTTGACCATCCAATGAGTGAACCAAAGTAGGACAGAATAAGTCCCAAAGAAATGGGAAGGTCCATGTGAATTCCACCGAGACGTAGCGCGCTCCATGCGCGCTTGAAAAAGTAAGATCCCCCGATGAGTAGAGTGAGTGTCGATGAGGCTATGACCACTGTGGTGAGTAGGCTAGATAACTCGTCTGAAGTCTCCATTCCATTGTAACGAGGCAGGGTGAATGCCATCGTATTCATCGCCAATGCGCCACAAATGCCGAGTCTAACAACGAGCGAGTCGGTGGTGCCAGCTTGCTTGCCTAATTTCTTTGGAAGGAGTTCATAGCCAAGTTTGTGTAGCGTGTCCGCAAGCCCCGTAAGATTACATGTATCTACCTGGTAGCTAAACTCAAACGATCCATGCGCGTTGTCCGCACAGGTTTCAATCACACCAGCTTGTTTTTTTGCAACGGTCTCAACGAGCCAGACGCAGGCCATGCATGACATACCACTGAGTCCCAAAGTGAGGCTTGCGACGGCCTTGTCGTTTTGTTGTTCAGCTGATTCTAACAGCCAACTCCAATCCTTCTGTTGAAAAGGGCGTTCGCGCAAGGGGGTTAGTGGATCACCGGCCTTGAGCTCGTAGAATAATCCCAGTCCATCTTCGTGGATTAGCTGATAGACACTCTCGCAACCACGACAGCAAAACTCCTCAGACGCGCTCCGCACAGGAGTAGAACAATGTTTACAAAGACTCATGAAATTTAAAGGCTCAGTGGCAGCAGCTCGGGAGGTCTTTGGTTGTTTCTTCTGCTGTCTTTCCTTCTATATTTTCCGCAGCTTGCGCTTTTGAAGTGAATGGTAACGTGCCTTGGAGGCGGATCGCGAGGATGACGGTCACGGCGATGAGGAAGGTGCTGCGGAGGCGGTTTTTCCAGGGCCCGGGAATCCACTTTGTGAGAAGGTGGGTGGATGATTGGGCCGCCCAGAGTAGTGGGACGGTGCCGAGGCTGAAGCAAAGCGCTATTTTGGCGCCGGTGAGAGCCGATCCGGAGAGCAATGAGACTCCAAAAATAAGATAGAGTGGTGTGCAGGGGAGGCAGGGGGAGATGATGCCTAATAAACCACCCGCGATTCCCGGTGGTTTGTTCTGTGCCCAGAATTTTGCTTTGTAATAGGGGCGTGTGAGGAAGTTGAGTCGTGGGACTTTAACTAGGTTAGGAAAAGCAGTGAGGACGAGGAAGGGGATCATCAACCATGGTAGAATGACAGCGGGTGAGTCGAAGAAGAAGCTCAGTGGTTGCTTGCCTACCAGCCCTGCTAGCATACCAATGATCGTGTAGCTAGTGACACGGCCAAGGTGGTAAGCTGTAGTTTCTAATAGAGCATGATCACGGTTCTTACTTCGGCTCGTCACCGAGCACGCAAGAGGCCCACACATACCAACACAGTGGATGCTAGTGGCGAGGCCTGCGCTGATCGCGGCGATGGAGCTCATTTCGGTCATGACGAATAATTCGATCCTTATTTGTTAGCGATGGTGATGATGGTGTACCATGCACCGAGCAGGATCACGTGCATCAAGGCTACCCAGAACCAGAGACTGGAGAAGAGTGAGAAAATTTTCATTTGTTCTGTTGGCTTTCTTTGTAGAGGCGGACTCCTGGTCCCAGGAATCTAGCTGGCAATGACTGCGTGGTGCCGTCATCCGCCGTGATGATGAAGTGGATATCTAAAGTCCCTTTATAGCTATCAATCGGAGCAAGAATGGAGAGGGTGAAGGAGTCTTCAGCGAGAGGGGTCAGAGTGAGTGTGCGGTCTTCTGCCTGCAACTGATGTGCTTCCTTATCTTCGAGTTTGATGGTGAAGCTAGCATCGCGATTACGTTTATTCGTTAGGTTGATGACGAAGGTGTTCCGCACTCCTTCTGCAGAGGCGACGTAGGGGGAGCCAAGCATGCGAGTGACTCCTCCGTAAAATGGTTTTGCCTTGTTTAGGAAAGTGACTGTCAGCGCGCCGAGTCCAAATATTGTAAGCAGCAAGTAGAGGAAGATACGTGGGCGCAGTATGTTGCGCTTGCCAGTTTTGACTCCCGCAGTGGAATCGTAGCGGATCAGACCCGTTGGGCGATCGACCTTCTTCATGATGTCATTACAAGCATCGACACAGGCCGAACAAGCGGTGCATTCGAGTTGGATTCCGTTGCGGATGTCGATGCCTGTTGGACAGACACTCACGCAGCGGCGGCAGTCGATGCAGTCGCCAGTTTCTTCGATAGAGAATTTGCGTTTTTTGCCACGCGGTTCACCTCGGTTGTAATCGTAGGTTACGGTGATCGTCTGGTCATCGGTAAGTGCCGATTGAAGGCGACCGTAGGGGCAGAGGATAATACAAAATTGCTCCCGAAACCAACCAAAGCAAAAGGTGAAAATGCCAGTGAATGCGAGAATGAAAAGGAATTGAGAGAAGTTCTCAGTGGGATTATCGCTGACATTTTTCCAGACTTCAGGGATGGAAATAAAGTAGGAGAGGAAGATGTGCGCGAGGATAAAAGAGGCTAGGACGTAGAGCCCCCACTTGATGCTGCGCTTGATCGCCTTTGAGCTGCTCATCGCAGCGGCATCGAGCCTCTTGCGTTTGGTGGCGTCACCATCGACAAAGCGCTCGATTCGGCGGTACAGGTGTTCAAGAAAGACCGTGTAGGGGCAGAACCATCCGCACCACACGCGTCCGACAAGAGCAGCCAGCACAAAGAGCCCGAAGGCTAGGCCTGAAATGAGAAAGAAAAACACCCAGAGATCCTGAGTCAATAAGGTGAATCCAAAGAAGTGGAACCGTAGTTCATCGAGGTTGATAAAGACGGCGGGATAACCGTTGATCTGAATCCACGGTAGGGCAACGTAGACGACGATGAGAAACCAAGCAGTGAGTCGCCGGCGCGTGGTAAACGAGCCTTTTACGTCGGCTGGGTGGATGTTGTACTTCGATCCGTCATCATTGATTGTGGTGACGGTGTCTAAGTTCGGAATCTTGCGTTCTATTGCCACGAGGGTGAATCTGGAGTGTTACTTTCAGAAAGAAGAAATGAGGTGCTGAGTCCTAGTGTTGAGCTCAGCACCTCAGAGTAGGGGGCTAATTTTTTAAATCAGCAAAGTCAGCAGGATTGATACTGATGATGAAGGCGGTGACTTCGGCCACCTGCTTGGGAGTGAGGGCAGTTTCCCCCCAGGCTACCATTTTCATGCCGTTGAGACCCTTACTTCCTTCAGGAGAACCATTGTTGATGACGTTAAAGACATCCATAGGCTTGCCGCCGTATTCCCAAATGCCGTCGTCGAGTGCGCGACCTGTGGTGCCTCCGTTAGCTTTGTAGTCAGTTCCATGACAGGCTGCACACATAGCAGTATAAGTCTTGTGGCCGGCTGCGACGATTTCAGCGTCGGTGCTCCAAACATTAACCAGTGAGTTGTCATTGAGCTTCGCCAATGTCTCTGCTAGCGCTTTTTTACGCATCTGCTGCACAGCTTCTACTTTAGCATCCATTTCATCCGAGAAGGATGGCATCAGGTCGAAGGTGTAGTAAACTGTGTAGTAAATGATAAAGGCTGCGATGGAGGACCAGAGTGCGACGAGCCACCAGTTAGGGAGCTTTTGGTCGTACTCTTGGATGCCATCGTATTCGTGCTTTCGCAGGATGACTTCTCCTTTTTCGGTGGCGTAGTCGGCGCGTCTGATATCGGCGTCAGCTGGTTGTGAATCTTTGTCCATTAGTTCTGTGAGTGAGGATTAGTCATCGAGTTCGATCGCTCTCATCGCGATCTGCTGAGCTTTCTCTTTTTTCATGCAAAAGGCGTACACCATGTTGAAGGTGAAGAGACCGATCGTGATGAGCGAGAATACAATCTGAGCGAGTTGCTCAGGGTTTTCTAAAATATAGCGTTTGATCATGGTTTTATGCGTTAGTGCTTAGCTTTATCTTGATCCGGGTTTTCCCAAGGTGCTGGAGCGGCAGCTTTCGGCTTGCCATCTTCGTCGACCGGCACTTCGTAGACGCCGATTTTCTGCATGTAAGCGATCAGAGCGATGATCTCCTTTTGAGCGAGTTCAGCCTCGATCTTCTGACGGCTCATATCGGGCGTTACCCATGAAATGAATGGGTTCTGCGCTACGATTGATTTAGAGATTTCAAGAGCTTGCCCTTGGGCGTGTCCTTCGATCTCGTGAGGAGTCATCACAGGGAATGGAACTCCAATGAGCGACTGCACTCGGATCTTCTCAGGCAGGCCAGAGAAATTCGTCTTTGACGATGCCAGAGATGAATACGACGGCATGTTAGAGCGCGCATCGATGTCACGTGGATTCATGAAGTGGCGGAAGTGCCAGAAGTTATCACGGAGGCCTTGGCGCATGACTTCGCTGCCTTGAGAGATGTCTCCACCTTCGCGGGCTAGATCTGGACCGGTTCGCTTGGAACCCCACTGGAATGGGTAGTTGTAGATAGACTCACCGAGACGTGAATAATCACCATAGCGGACGTAGTCAGTCTCCAGCATACGAATCATCTGTGAGTGACAGTTGTGACACCCTTCCGCGACATAGATGTCACGGCCTTCTAACTCAAGTGGAGTGTAAACCACCTGCAGTCGGTCATCTATCACTTCAGCTTTAGCTGTGAGCGCGTTTGGAATGATCTGCACGGCTCCACCAATCGCAGCCGCGAAGAAGGTGACGATAGTGAATGGAAGGTAGTTGGCAGTGATTGTTTCATGCCAGTCGTTCCACTTTTTGACGTTCTTCTTGAAGCGCACGAAGGCGAGAACGGAGAAGAATATAATCCCTGCAAGGCTAAAGATGTTTGATGGATTGGTGACGCAGAACATAAGAGCTATGAGGAGTCCTAGCACTGCAGCGAACGGATCCTGTTTGACGATCGTGCCGAGAGTGACGCGGTCGATTTCGTCGCGTTCACGGACTGTCACTTCAACAGTGGCGTCTACAGCGGTCCCTTTTCTACAAGTCATGAAGATGTTGTAGGCTAGGAGGAGGAAGCCAACCAGGTAGAGAGCTCCACCGATTGAGCGCATGAAGAGCATGCTCTGAATGTTATCGAGAGTTTCAACGAATTGCTTTACAACGTAGCCGTTAGCGGTCTCGTTCAGAGCGAGTGATTGGCCGATGCCAGCAATCCAAAGAGCGGAGATGTAGAGTAGAATTCCTACGAAACCGATCCAGAAGTGTGCATTGGCGAGCGTTTTAGAGTAGAGCTCAGTCTTCCATAGTCGTGGTGCGAGCCAGTAAAACATACCAGCAGCCATGAAGCCGTTCCAACCGAGTGTGGCTGAGTGCACGTGGCCGACAGTCCAGTCGGTGTAGTGGGAGAGTGCGTTGACTGCTTTTATAGAGAGTAGTGGCCCTTCGAATGTCGCCATACCGTAAAAGGTGAGCGCCGCTGCGAAGAACTTGATCACCGGATCAGTCTGAGGCTTGTTCCATGCACCGCGGAGAGTGAGCAATCCGTTGAGCATTCCACCCCAAGATGGAGCCCAAAGAATGACCGAGAATAGCATCCCGAGAATCTGCAACCACTCTGGAAGAGCAGTGTTGAGAAGGTGGTGAGGGCCGGCCCAAATGTAAATGAAGACGAGCGCCCAGAAGTGAATAATAGAAAGTCGGTACGAGTAAACTGGACGATTCGCTGCTTTTGGCAGGAAGTAGTACATGATTCCAAGAATCGGAGTCGTGAGGAAGAAGGCCACCGCATTGTGTCCATACCACCATTGAACCAGAGCGTCCTGCACTCCGCCAAAGATCGGATAGGAGTGCGTGAGAGAGGTTGGTATCTGCAGGTTGTTCACCACATACAGCATGGTGATCGTGATGATCGTGGCGATATAGAACCAGAGTGAAACGTAGAGCGATTTCTCGTTACGTTTGATCAAGGTCCAGAAGAAGTTGTAACCGAATATGAGCCAGGTGATCGCTACTAACAAATCGATTGGCCAGATGAGCTCCGCGTATTCTTTTCCTTGAGTTAGACCGAGAGGTAGAGTCACGGCTGCAGCTACGATGATGAGCTGCCAAAGCCAGAAATGCGTCCAAGTGAGCTTATCCGAAGCAACACGACAACGACAGAGACGCTGTGTAGAGTAATAAATGCCGGCAAACATCATGTTACCAACAAAGGCAAAAATCGCAGCGTTGGTGTGCACAGGTCGAAGTCGACCGAAGGTGATGTAGGGGATGCCTTCAGTTTCTAGAGTTCCTCCTGAGAGGAACTCGACGATGGGCCGGAGAACTGTGGACTCGCGAATAACCTCCATGGAGATATTCATTTGGAGGGCTGCTAGAACCCCTGCGAGCATTGCCACGAGCGCCCAAATAATGGAGGCCCAGAGGAAATAGCGAACGCACTTGTCGTTATAGGTAATTGTGGCGCGATTCATATGGAATCAGATTTTGTATTGTCTTTGGTGGTAGGCTCAAGCTCGTCATCCTCTAATAAAGGAAGCAGCGCTGAGCGATCAGTGCTGCTACCCTTTCTTCGCCATGCTTCAGCTGTAAAACACACCACAAATATCCCCGCTAATAAGAGGGAGATGAATATGGTGAGATAGAGGACTGGCACGGTTAGGAATGCTTAAGTTGAGAGAGCGGGAATGTGACAAAATTGGGGGAGATGCACTCAGCCGATTTTGTTCAACATTGTGCAATATATGCGAATTCGATTGTTAGGGTCAAGCTTAAGAGTTTTCCCATTTTGTTAGGAGAGTATGTAACTTGTTTGTTTGGTGGTTCTTAGTCTGTTGTTTATGTCTGGAGGTTGCATTTGTTTGACTGCCGACGTGGAGGTTTTCAGTGCTAAATAGAGAAAATAGTACAAAAAATGCATAGTTTTCCGTGAGCTGGGTATTGGATGGATGCAAATAGAGACCCAGCAACTCCTCACAAGAGTATCGTGCCGATGTTGTTTTTGCTTTTTCATTGGCTCGTGGCTCTGCTACCAGTCGGTCATGCGAATCATTGCGGGAAGTGCGAAGCGAAGAGAAATCAAGGTGCCGAAGGCGGTGGTGCGTCCGACGACCGACCGCACCCGCGAGGCTATGTTTTCGATCATCCAATCGTATGTGGATGGAGCGAAGGTGCTCGATCTCTTCGCTGGCGCCGGCTCTTTGGGCTTGGAAGCTCTGAGCCGTGGAGCGTCCAATTGTGAGTTCGTGGACATGAACCGTGCGTGCACCAGCGTGATAGACAAGAATCTAGCCACGCTAAATCTCAAGGGCGGTTCGGTGATCAATGCGGATGTCCTGAGTTTTCTAAAACGTGCGAGAGGGAACTACGATTTGATCTTTGCCGACCCACCTTATTATAAAATCCCCGGCGACCGCGACTTTGCTAGCGAGCTGTTAGCTGAGGAAAATGGCCTGAATATCTTGGCTGATGACGGATTGTTAGTCATAGAAATTGATGCTCGGCATAAACCGAATGTCCCAGCTACATGGGAAGTGGCGGACCAACGTAGCTATGGTGGTTGTGCGATCTTGTTTCTCAGAAAGGCTAAATAGATGGCGAGAGGACAAGGAAATGGGCTGTTTGGGATCCGCTTGGTATACAATCTATTGTTGCCGCTGGTCTTGCTGATAGGCGTGGGGCCGTGGGTGATCAAGATGCTCAAGCGTGGAGGCTTTGGCTCAGGCTTGCTGGAGCGAGTCGGCTTATATAGGGATGAATTAGATTTTGAACCGAGCGGGGTGGTGTACATCCATGCGGTGAGTGTCGGTGAGGTGTTGATTGCTCTCAAGTTGATCGCAGCGTGGCTGGAGAATTCCCCTCAGGATAAAATCGTCCTAGCGCCGACAACGGCAACTGGACATGCGGTGGCGGTAAAGCAAGCTCCAAACTCGGTGCGGGTGGTGTATAGCCCAATAGATTTACCCATCGTGGTGGGGCGAATGCTCGACCGCTTCGAGCCAAAGCAGATCGTCTTGATCGATTCTGAGATTTGGCCGAATTTGTTAGCGATGGCTGACAAGCGAGGCATCCCAATCACTGTCGGTAATGCGCGCTTGTCTGCCCGTTCTGAGCGACGCTATCTCAAACTAAAATCGCTGGTGCAGCCAATCTTCAACTTGTTCTCCAAAGTCGGTGTGCCTGAGTCGGCCGATAAACAACGCTGGCAGAATATTGGCGTGCCAGCCAACTCGTTAGAAGTGACCGGCAGTATTAAATTTGACCAAGCCGGGGCCTCAGCGCCGCAGCAAAGAGATGGATTTAAGGCGATGTTAGATTCTTTCGGTGAAGACCGAAAAATTGTCATGGCTCTGAGCACACACGCTGGAGAGGAATCCCTGATCGCGGAGGCGATGATCGACGTGGATGCTCTCTGTGTGATAGTTCCTAGGCACGCTGAGAGAAGGGACGAAATCCGAGACGACCTTCAAAAACTGGGTTATGAGGTAGTCCTGCGCAGTCAATTCAACCAGGATAGTGATCCTACTAGGGCATGCTTCGTCATCGATAGCACCGGGGAAATGCGCGACTGGACCGCCCACGCTGACGTCGCGATTGTTGGAAAAAGTTTTCTTGGAAAAGGTGGACAGAATCCCACCGAGGCGATCGCCGCAGGGGTTCCAGTCATCACCGGACCTAACATGAGTAACTTTGAACCACTGGTCACCATGCTTTGTGAGGTCAAAGGAATAAAGAAACTCACAGATGCTTCAGAGCTCAAGGCTGCTATCGTCGACTCCTTAGACAAGAACTTCGAGAACCCAGATCAATTAGATGCCGCTAAGCAAGTATTAGATCTGCACCAAGGCGCAACCCAGAGGACCGTAGAGTTCTTACGAGTCATTTCCTAACCGCGAAACACGAGCGACCCACGTAGAAGAGCGCTTCCAGCCTCTTTCCTCCAGTCCAGCATAATGAAGCGAGTTTTAACCACAGAATTCACACAATTTACAGAATTGGTTTATGAGTCGTACTCTTGGCTAACAAGATGCTGCACCCAATCGCGGATCAGCTGCGAGAGCCCTAATTATATGACAATTTTCACCATAACCCAAAACTTGAAGTGCACTGAGGATCCGAGATTGGTGTGCTTTACTTTGGGCAAAAAAATAAAACCTCTGCACTAATCTCCATGTATTCGCCAGACGGCAAAGCGATAATAAGACCATATTTCAACAATGAACCTAGTCTGGGAATGCCTTCCCAATATGATGAATATGAAGGATTTTTAGACATTTATTTATGGGAAAGAGATAAAGGTTTTGAAGTAAACCTTATTCGTGAAGAAGACTATATGTTAGACTATTTTAAAAGAGAGTCGCTGATTCCCGCCCATTGCCGACGTGAAGAAGATGAGTTTCTTGAACAATACTTCGATTTGTTTGGCCAGCTAGAGCACTATACTAGAATTAAATAAGCCCAACAAGACGCGGCACTCTAATCGCGGATCAGCTGCGAGAGCCCTATTTATATGACAATTTCCACCATAAACCAAAACTTGAAGTACACTGAGTGGTCATCAGTCGGTGTGCTTTACGTTCGGCTAAAAATCAGTTGCACATGAATTTCATGTACGGTATAGTGTCCATATGAGAGCGATTACATATACTGCAGCACGTGAAACTCTAGCTAGTACCATGCAAACTGTATGCGATGATCGAGATCCTATAATCATTACCCGAAAGCGTAATCAAGCTGTTGTTATGATTTCTCTAGAAGATTATGAGTCTATGGTTGAGACAAACTATCTCAGAAGGTCACCTGTGAATGCTGAGAGGCTGGAATCAGCTATTGGTCAATTGGAAGCAGGCAAAGGAACCGAAAGAGATCTACCTAGCTTGTAACATGCTCAAACTGATATTTGCGGACCAAGGCTGGGAAGATCTTAGTTATTGGATCGGACATGATCGTAAAATAGCCAAGCGTTTGTTGAGGCTCATCAATGAGTCAAGGAAGACGCCATTCGAAGGTATTGGTAAACCAGAACCTCTAAAGGAGAATTACTCAGGTTATTGGTCTAAGCGTATCACTGATGAGCACCGATTAGTTTACAAGGTATCAGGAGACGAACTTTGGATCGTACAGGTACGCTACCACTACCAAAAATAAGCTTGCCGAACAAGGCGCAGCATACAATCACTGGCACGTTCTAGAGTCCTAATTATAGGATGATTCTAAATACAACTCCAATCTTGAAGTACACTGATTGTCAGTGATGTATGTGCTTTACGTTCTTACTAAAGAATATGAATTACGGCCCCGACAAGTTCAATAAAACTACACTACTCATTGGGTTCCTGGCGCTCTTATTCCCAGGATGCGTTTCGTGGAACGATCCTGATTTTGGAAGGCACCAAAACGTTGAAGTCTCCCAAGGAATTGACTTAAAGGTCGGGATCAAGTGGGTGCAGTGGACCGAGGACTCTGGTGAGACTCATAGAGAGTTTATGCTGAACGTGCAGATTGAGGAGCCAACACGGCCATACTCTTCCATCACGGTGTCGAGTATTGTCGCCCAGTACGATGATGGCACGGTTGATCGGACGATGCGGGCATGGAGGAGCCGGGAGTTCTCTCCTGCGTATAGAGATCTGCGCTCCCTCTCAACATCCGTGAAAACGATCTACTTTCGCCATGAGGACGTCACCGTAACATTCGCTGGACACCTCACGACGCTGAAGGGGGAAAAAATCCCATTCTCTGCGACCAAAAAATTCAGGGCGGGAAGAGACGTGGGAAGTGTTCCGATTTTCTTTACAGGGGGAGGGTATACCTAGGGCATGCGGATGCGATGAGCGAACCCTTGATGATCGCCAAGATAGGACGAGGAAGGCATTGTCGGTTGATCTCTTGGAGATGGTCTCAGATTCCGAGCGAGCAGGCAGAACAAGACGTTGCTACCACCCCCAGACCCGTTGTGGAGTTGAAATCTGAGAGAAGCTAGGTCATCGTTTCTACAGTCGGAGCGCGCCGCCTGGTCAGGGTTGGCAGAACTTTGACGTTCTGCTAACTATACACCAATCTAGTAACTATGAAAATCAGAGACCTTATGAAAGAGCCGTTCTATGCAAAGATCATATTCGGCATTGAGTCGATCATCCATGAACACGATGAGAAATCCGATGGAAAGCTCAAGGATTCAGATGCAAAATCATCTATTCGTAAGGCTCTTTCGATACTCAAAGGAAAGCCGCTTAGTCTATCCCCCAAAAATGCTAGCGACCGTATGAAAGGAGAGCTGAGCCTCTCGCTTATTGGGAACTTTGAATGGGAAGAAAAGAAATCTCAGATCACAAGAAACGATTATATGAAAGCATTGCTAGCAGTTGAAGATACACTTAAAACTCGCCACAAACATGCTGCACACCCAAGAGGATACCTAGATTTTCTAGTCGGCTTTATCGCTCAGGTCCGAGCTCAATAACGGGCGAACGAAGACTCATTGGAGCTAATCGAAATGCAGAACAAGACGTGGCACCCAATCGCGGATCAGCTACGAGAGCGATCGATTTATGACAATTTCAAACACAGCCCAAAACTTGAAGTGCACTGAGGATCAGCGATTGGTGCGCTTTACATTCTGTAAAAAAAGCGGGTATTTCACCTTGATGAACACTCAAATGAACACTAGATTCATTGTATGGACGTTGCACAAATCGAATCTCAAGCACTAATGCTCCCTGAGTCTGAACGCGCAGTTTTAGTAGATCATCTACAAGCTAGCCTCAGTTCACACCAGATTTCGTATCTTAATGAACACATCTCTGAAGCTGAAGACAGAATATCGGCTTATAAAGCAGGGAACATCAAGTCACTTGATGGAGCTTCTTTTGTGTCTTCACTTCGTAAGAGTCTTACTAAGTGAGTAGCTACAGAATTCTTGATCCAGCAGCGATCGAGCTAACTAACGCTGCAACATTTTATGAAGATTATACGTCCAAGCTAGGAACCACCTTTTTGGATGAGTTTGAGCGGGCTATAGAATTGATTGTCGACATGCCTGACGCATGGAGTCCAGTCACAAAGAGAATTCGAAGATTCCATCTGCGAAGGTTTCCATACTCTTTACTTTACTCGATAGTCGATGGAAACATTGTCATTATCTCGGTTTTTCATCAGCATCGTAGGCCTATTTCTTGGCGTAAAAACCTAGGCTAGTTGCCTAAATCTCAAGGGGCACACACAAGACGCTGCACCCAACCACTACCCGCTTTGATAGCCCTAATTTGCATGACATTTTCACCATCACATAAATCCTTAAGTGCACTGAGCGGACAGCGGTCGGTGCGCTTTACGTTCGATGAAGTCATCTATACATAGCATGCACTCCCGTCTGTTTATCTTTCTCATATTTGCCCTTGGTTCAGTTCTTGCGGAAGAGCAGGTTCCTCAGAACCTCGCCGAACTTTGGGCCGACTTCCCGGCACGCGATAAGGCGACGCCGCTTGAGACCGAGATCCTCAAGACCTGGGACGAGCACGACGTGACGCTGCGGCTGGTGCGTTTCAATATCGGCATGTTCAAGGGCGAGATGCTCAAGCTGGCCGGGTTCTATGCAGTTCCCAAGGGTGAACTCAAGGGGCTGCCGGCGCTGGTGGTCTGCCACGGTGGCGGCCAGAAGGCGTCGATCGGCGGCCCGAAGAACTGGGCGATGAACGGCTACGCAGCATTTTGCCCGAACAACGGCGCACAACCGTGGGACAAGCGCTTCGCCGGTCTGCCAAACACCTACTACGGCTCCTTCAACCCGGCCGTTCGCAAGCCCGACACACGCACCGGCACGGGTCGCCTCGCTTCCGGTCCGACCACCGTCGACGCCGTGCTCAGCCCACGCAACGAGGCGATGTACTTGCGCATGTATGCCATGCGCCGGGCCCTGACCTTCCTGCAAAGCCGCCCCGAGGTCGATCCCGACAAACTCGGTTTCCGCGGCCATTCCACCGGCGGCGTCATGACCGTGCGCACCGCCACCGATCCGCGGCTCAAAGCCGTCGTTCCATCGTTGGGCGGCTGCGGCTTCTGGTGGCAGGATTACCCGTGGCTGGTCAGCAACACGCGCGGCTATGAAGGTATGGAAGACCCCGCCCAGCAGAAGCTTTTTCTCAACACCGTCAGCTGCGACGCCAACTGGAAGGCCATGCACGCGCCTCTGCTCTTTCAGGCCGCCTCCAACGACTTCAATTCGCCGACCGACAACATCATCCGTGCCATGGACGCTATGCCCGCAGGCGTCGACAAGCGGTTGGTCATGCCGGCGCATTACAATCACTCGGCCAACCCCCAGGCCGCGATCGCTGACAAGATGTGGTTCGATCAGCACCTCAAACAAACCGGCTTTGTCTTCCCTAAAACGCCGCAGGGTGAGTTGATCCACAAGACCGACGACAAGGTCCCCGTCTTTCGTGTCAAACCGGACCCTGAGTCGATACTGCCGATTGAGTCGGTCGACATCTACTACAGTTACGGACGCAAGCCGCAGGTCCGCTACTGGGCGGATGCCGGGGCGGAGAAACAAGCCGACGACGTTTGGCAGGGGCGCTGCCCAACCTTCTATGCGGATGAACCGCTGTTCGCATTCGCCAACGTCACCTACAGCATCACCCACGACTTCAAATCGCCGAACGCCATAGACACCAAAAGCCTGCTCGTCACGAGCACCTACCACCGTGCTGTTCCGGCCGAGCTGGCGGTTGCCGGCGTGGTGCCAACGGAAATGCCACAGCGCTTGATCGACGACTTCAGTCGCGGCCTGCACGACTGGGTCGGCAACCTGAGCAAGAAGTCATGGCGCATCGAGACACGCAAACTGGTGGACCCACGTTGGATCGGTCCGAAAGGTGCCGAACTGGTCATCGATGTGAAGGCGCCGGCGAAGAGCTGGATCGGCGTCAACATTATGCGACGCTTCCAGCCGCAGAGCAATGGGCAGTATCGCTACTACGCGTATTTTCAGCTGGAGAAGGAGGGTTGGAATACACTGCGTATGAAGCCGAGCGACTTCGAGAACGTCTACGGCGAGAAGCTCGACGACTGGCACAAGGTGATAATTCTTGCCTTCAGCGACGCCGAGTCGCTCGGCCGCGACCACAAGAACCGCGGTGGCAAGGCCAAAGGTAACGGCAGCAGTGTTGCCTCAATCCCGACCAATGTGAGTAGCTGGGACAGCAGCTACTACCACTCCAGCAACAAAGCCTTCGCCGCAGAGAATGTCACCGAGACATCATCCAAGGTCGATCGCTTCCGCAACCTTCGCTGGGAAGGCGGCACATTCGTCGAACGGCCAAAGCACTGGGAGGAGGAGTAAAAAGTGGAGGGCATAGCGAATCAACGAACAAGCGAGTGGACACCAACAGCCTGCCGTTCCGAGTCGACATGATCCTCTTTATTCATACACTCAACCCTGTTGCGGAGTGACGCAGCCCTTAGGCTGCGGATCGCTCTTGACGTTCGGCTAAAATGACACGCCTTTTACCCTAACTTAGTTTAACCCACGCTAGAGTATTCACTATGAAAGCCATTCCATTATACATCACTATATTATTTCTACCGATCGCAAACCTTTTCGCTGTCGAGTTGCCAAACGTGCTGAAGATGCGTATCGAGCAAATGGACATGATCCAACGCGGTCAAATAAAATTAAGTAAGACCTGGCCAGACGATAAATCTGGTTTGTTTCAAGGTGTCAGAAAGAGAGTAAAGACTGTAATTTCAACCAAGAAAAATCACCTTGATGCAATTGAGACGATTCCTAAGGAGCTAATGAAAGACCGCATCATAGGGGCAACAATCGAAGCCGATGGTTGGTTTTATACTTCTATCGAACATAAAGACTGGACAAATAAGAAGCCATCTTGGTTCAGTGTTATTGCAAGTGCCAAGAATTCTAAAGTTCTATGTTTCAGCTATAGTTGGTAAGACCAAGGTGGAGTAAAATTAAAAAAAATTAAAAGACAGACTAATAGAGAAGGAAATGCTCCCATACTATATTCCATATAGATTCTGCAAAATGATGATCCTCCTATAAGGCTCTATAGATCACGAATGGAATTGGTCTAAGTCGCTGAATACAATGGGTTACAGGTGTTTATGAGGCGCAAAAACAAACAGATAGACTAATGGCGCTTAACGGGTTCATTGAGGGGGGGATGTTGGAGTTCGAGTTGTGGGAGTGTGGGAGTGTGGGACACAAAAAAAGCGGAGCTGAAGCTCCGCTTTTTTAAATAGTTGGAATGCGTAAGCTTAGCTTATGCTCGTCCGAGGTAGTTGCCTTCTTCTGTGTTGATTTTAAGGACGTCACCTGGCTTAACGAAGAGAGGGACCTGAACAATTTTACCGGTCTCAAGCACTGCAGGCTTGGTGGGGTTGTTCGCTGTGTCGCCTTTGATTCCATCTGAGGAATCTTTGACTGTGAGCTCTACAGTAGCAGGGAGTGTGACGGAAACTGGGTTGCCTTCGACGAAGAGAACTTCTACTTCCTGCCCTTCTTTCATGTAGTCAACAGCATCACCTACGAGCTCAGCATTGAGAGTGATTGTCTCGTATGTAGTGAGGTCCATGAAGTTGAATCCTGATGGATCTGAGTAGGAGAACTCGAGCTTCTGCTTCTCAGTCTCGATCACGTCTGCTTTATCAGAAGAAGCAAAGCGGATTGTCTTTGTCTTACCGGACTTGAATGAACGGATCGTAGCAGCGATGAGAGCGTTGCCTTTTCCTGGTGTGCGGTGGTCGAGACCTAGAACGATGCCAGTTTCGCCTTGGTACTTGATGCACTGGCCTTTTTTGAGATTAGTTGCGACTACGGATGCCATAATTGTGAAAGTGTTAAGTTTTGAGTTGGAAGTGTTAAGTGAGAGAGTGTTGCTGCGCAAATCATTTAGAAAGTGAGTTGCGCGAGTAATCCTCTGATGGATAGGGGTTAGGTAAAGAATCGAGGGGGTTTTGGCTAGACAATTTTTAAGCGCGCTAGGTCCTGAGAGTCGACAAGTCCGACGACTTTATTCTGAGTGTCGACGACGATGAGGTCATCAATCCGCTTTTGCTCGAAGATTTTGACAGCCTCGGCTGCGAGAGCGTCTTGGCGGATCGTGATGGGCGTGGCATTCATGAAGTCTATGACGAGGCGTTTGCCTATGTTGTTGTCAGCCTGGAATGTGCGGGCGAAATCTCCATGGGTGAAGACGCCGCGGAGAGTGTGGCCATCATTGTCAGTGATAATAGCGGAACCTGTGCGTGCGGCACTCATGGCTGCGATCGCATCGGTGACACTTGCTGTGGTGCTGACTTTGGCGATCTGCTCGCCAGAGCGCATGATGTCTTTGACTGAGGTGAGAAGGGCTCTGCCGAGGGCCCCACCTGGGTGGAACTTGGCGAAGTCGTTCTCAGTGAAGCCACGCGCTTCTAGCAAGGCCATCGCTAGAGCATCGCCCATGACCAAAGCCGCGGTCGACGATGAGGTCGGAGCTAAGTTGAGTGGACAGGCTTCTTTGTTGATGGGTGTGATCAGCGCTATATCGGAGTGCTTGGCGAGGCTTGAGCTAGCACTCTTTGTAATAGAAATTATTTTGACGTCGAAGCGCTTGATGTGCGGTAGGAGGTCTAGAAGTTCTGCCGTTTCACCCGAGAATGAAAGGGCGATGATAGTGTCACCATCTGAGATGATTCCGAGGTCGCCGTGGAGGGCGTTTTGCGAATTGAGCACCACTGCTGTGGAGCCTGTAGAGTTGAGGGTGGCAGCTATTTTGTGGCCGATGTTGCCAGATTTGCCGACTCCGACAACCACGACCTTCCCGCTGTTCGATACTGAGTCAGCGAGGGCGCTGACCGCCAATGCGAAGTTGTCGTCGAGATGGTCGAGTAGAGATTGGATGGCTTCGATCTCGATTTCGACGACCCGTTTTCCGCTAGCTATGAGCTTAGAGTGATTCACGATTTTAAAGGAATTATGGTTTAGGGGCCTCTTTGACGCAACGGAATCCAGTGTGGTGGGTCGGTGTCAGAGGCTCATGGTAATGTCTGGCTGCTGGGCGGAAACGTAGGCAGTAGGAAAAGTGACAAAGAAAGGAACCGCCACGTGCGACGCGGAGGTGGCTGAGCGGGTGCATGCCTGGGGTCGGTGGCGGGCAGGTGCCGGTGCGCAGGACCTGAGTTTGCTCAGTCTCAGTGAGGGGTTTAGTCGGACCTTGCGGATTCTTCACAGGGCTGAGAATGTAATCTTCGTAATAGCGTGGGTTGTAGTAATCGCTACAGATTTCCCAGACATTTCCCGCCATGTCATAGAGACCGTAATCGTTAGGTGGGTAGGATTTAACTGGAGCTGATAGGTGGAAGCCATCTTCGGCTACAGAGGCATTTGGAAAGTCACCTTGGAAGCAATTTGCCATCCATTTGCCATCGAGTTTCACATTGGGTCCCCAACTGAACATGCGTTTTTCGTGGCCGCCACGTGCCGCTTTTTCCCATTCAGCCTCGGTAGGGAGGCGCTTGCCAGCCCATTTAGCGTAAGCTGCAGCATCGTGGTAGTTCACGGAGACTACCGGGTGGTCCATTTTGTCTTCTATCGTGGAGTCTGGTCCTTCTGGGTGGCGCCAGTTTGCGCCCTTAGTGTAGGCCCACCAGCGCCATGCGTTCTCTGTGTGACGAGGGTTGAGTGCTTCTGCTGGCTTAGTATAGACATTGGCGCCAGGCTCTAATGCTTCGGCTGGAGCTTTGGGGAAATCTTCTTGCTTGAGGCCTTCTTCCGCCATCGTGACATAGCCAGTGGCTTCTACGAATTCAGCAAACTGTTTGTTAGTGACCTCAGTTGCATCCATGAAAAATCCATCGACGGCACATTTGTGGAGCGGACGTTCTTCAAGAAAATGGTTCTCGGCGACACGCAGGCGAACTCTAGGGTCGTTGATTCCTTCGAGGAATACCGAAAGATTGCCTGGATCTTCTTCATTTCCACGCCAATAGATTCCCCCTGGAATCCAGACCATGCCTTCCGGCGCCGTCACTGGTCCTTGTGGTAACTGAGGCTTGTTACCAGCCTCAGCTGTGGACTTCCTCGATGAGTTGTCGCAGGAGGATAGACAGAAGGCGGCGAGGCCTGCAAAAAGGGTGATTTTCAATGGATTCATAGCTTGGTGCTTGCGCTTTGCTCGGGTCTAGACTCTGCTTTCGTTCAGAACGATGACCAAATTTAGACCATGTATTGATCTTCACAATGGCCAAGTGAAGCAAATAGTTGGCGGCACCCTATCGGATGACGGAGCAGGCTTGAAGGAAAATTTTGTGGCGGATGCCTCTGCTGCGGAGTTTGCCGAGCAATACCGTGACGATAGTCTCACCGGTGGGCACGTTATCCAGTTAGGACCGGGCAATCGTGACGCAGCATTGGACTCGCTAGCAGCTTGGCCAAATGGCTTACAGTTAGGTGGTGGAGTCAGCATAGAAAATGCAGCGGAGTGGATCAGCGCTGGAGCCAGTCAGGTGATAGTGACATCGTGGTTGTTTGACCAAGAGGGCAATTTCCGTATCGATCGGCTTAAACAACTTTCTCAAGAAATCGGAAAAGAACGTCTGGTTGTGGATCTTAGTTGCCGCCGGACTGACAAAGGTTGGACAGTGGCGATGAATCGCTGGCAGACGCTCACCAATGTTAAAATCACTAAAGCCTCGCTTGATAGCATGGCGGAATATTGTTCAGAATACTTGATCCATGCAGCGGACGTCGAAGGTCTCTGCGGTGGCGTGGATCTGGAATTAGTGAACATGCTAGGTGACTGGGCGGGAATCCCGATGACCTATGCTGGTGGCGTCGGCAGCATGCAGGACGTCCTCGCTGTAGATACGCATTCCTCAGGCAAGGTCGATATCACAGTCGGTTCAGCCCTCGATATTTTCGGTGGCAGTGGTGTCAACTACCAGGAATTGGTGGCTTGGAACCAAAGAAGGGGATAAGTGGCCCTTTCGTTCCCTGTCGTTAAATAGAAAAAGCTCCAATCGCGTGTGCGGTGGAGCTTTGGTGGGGTGAAGTGATTTAACTTAAACTTCGTCGAGGTCGAAGTCTTCGTCATCTACTTCCACAGGCTCGCCGTCTGCCACATTCTGAACATGCTCACTCTCTTCAGCTTCAGCAGTGAAGTAGACGGGAATCTGAAGAGTGAGGTCTTCGTCCAAAAAGATAGAAGATGCTTCGATCTTAGTGTCCTTGAGGAAGTCCTTTTTTTGATCAGGACTGGCGAAAGTGAGGAGGATGGTGTCTTGCTTCATTGACGTAAGGATATAGCCGAGCTTTACTTGCTGTAAACTTTAAATAGACCAAGGTTATCTAACAATTGTAGAAGTGATTTTGACTTGCCATCCGACTATGATGCCGTCTAGTTGGTTGGGAATGATAGAAGCATTTGAGAGTGAAGGTTTTGAGATTTATAAAGGGGTGTTCAATCCCGATGAAATCGACAAATTTCGAGTGATGTCCGATGCGCTAGCGGCGGAAGAAAAGAAGGCATGCGTGCGAGGAGTCGCAGCAAAGTCAGCTCGAATTCTGGAGCTAGCTGAATCTAACGCGCTCCGACAGTTCCTTCCAGCTGACTATTTATTAGTGCGTAGTATTTTGTTTGATAAGACGCCTGAGGAGAACTGGCCAGTTCTCTGGCACCAAGATTTGAGTATTGCGGTGAAAGAGAAAAAAGAGTTGGCAGGCTATGGGCCTTGGTCAGTGAAAGACGGGGTTGTGCATGTCCAGCCGCCACCGGAGGTGCTGCAGCAGATGGTGACGCTGCGCGTGCACTTAGATCCCACTGCTGAGAGCAATGGCGCATTGCGCGTGGTTAGCAGTTCAAACAAGTCTGGCAAGATGAAGCCGTCATCCGTGCCAGAAGCTGTAGAGCGCGGAGAAGAGGTTGTGTGTACTTGTGTACCGGGGGATGTGCTGAAAATGTCTCCCTTGATTCTACATGCATCACGCAGATCTGAACAACCGAGTCGGCGGAGGATATTGCATTTTGAATATGCCCACAAAGACTGCCTTCATCCAGAGCTGCGTTGGTGCAAGTGATGAATGCCGCTAACTATGCTTGGGCATAGCTTAGGCGGCGACCGGTCTCAAGGTGCTCGATGTGGATACAATGGCTGCCGGCTGGGATCATCTCAGGAAAGCGGTCAGGCCATTCGATCACGAGGATAGCATCGCGCTCTAGATAGTCTTCCCAGCCGATCGCGAGTAGTTCCTCGGGCTGTTCCATGCGGTACCAATCGAAGTGGATCAGCTCTGGAGTGCAGTCTGAGTATTCATTGACGAGGGCAAAGGTGGGGCTGGTGACGGCGTCTGTACGACCGAGTGCTGAGGCGATGCCCTGAGTGAGGTGGGTCTTACCTGCGCCAAGGTCGCCGATGAGAGCGAGGACGTCACCGGAGCGAAGTTGCTTGGCTAGGCCCGAACCAAAGGCTTTCATTGCTTCAGCGGAGTGTATTTCTATTGGGAAATGTTGTTGCACGGAAATGTTTTTGAACTTTTTTGAGATAAGTTCAAAAAAAATCTTGCCGATTTGTGAGATTTGTGGTCAATTCCGCGCCCAGTCCAGCGCGCTCTTGTGGTGGATTAACCATTTAACCATTTACTTGTCAGACCATGGCATACGCAGTTTTCAAAACAGGCGGTAAGCAATACCGCGTTCAAGCAGGTGATCAAATCGACGTCGAGAAACTCGTCGCTGATGTTGATTCCGAAATTTCTTTTGACGAAGTTCTCCTCGTCAACGACGGCAGCACCACTAAAGTTGGAGCTCCTGTAGTTGAAGGTGCAACAGTCAAGGCCAAGGTTGTGGACCAGTTCCGCGGCAAAAAAGGCATCGCTTTCAAATTTAAGCGCCGTCAAGGTTACCACAAGACTAAAGGCTACCGCCGCCATCTCACTAAACTTGAGATCGTAAGCGTTGCTTAAACCATTTAACTTACTCACTTACTATGGCTCATAAAAAAGGACAAGGTTCAGTAAAGAACGGTCGCGATTCACGCAGTAAGCGCCTTGGCGTTAAGAAGTTCGGTGGCGAAGTTGTTACCGCAGGTAACATCATCATCCGCCAGCGCGGTACGAAGTGGACACCGGGTAAGAATGTTTACCTCGGCAAAGACCACACAGTTCACGCCTATGTTGACGGTTCCGTTTACTTCGACCAATCTGGTCGCCGTGTGAACGTCGCTCCTGTTGAAGCTTAATACAGCATCATACATTTTCCAAAACGGTCTTAGGTTCTACCTAAGGCCGTTTTTTTGTCGTGAAATCGAAGCTTGTGATGAGTTAAGGCGTAGGTCGATTTGGAATGTGATATTTCTAGGGCTTTGAAATTTGTACTTCGCGGAGAAAGTAGAGACTAGACGCTTTCTTAATAAATGGCGTTTTCTTATTCGAAAAGTTTTAAACAAAGCTTAGAAGTATCAGCTCAAAGTAGTTCTTACAGAGCTTGGAGCCGTTATTCTTAATGAAAATACTGTGGGTTACTAAATGATCAAGTCGATCAGGGTGGGGGAGCGAGTTGCGGAGTTATTTGGCTCTTCACGCGCTACGCATGATCAAACTAGATAAAGGCTGAAGAATTCCTATATACGAATTGGGTTCGCTAGGGATTGGTGGATATTAGATATTACTCAATATTCCTAGGTTTCAACTTGAGTTGAATCAGA
>CAXMPP010000009.1:0-33974 GCA_964195395.1 uncultured Thermodesulfobacteriota bacterium | reverse complement strand
GTAGTTTATTCTTCTAGAAGAGAATTGGATGGTTCTCATTTTGTGGCTAACTATCACCCTGTGAGTGAGGTTTATTATGCTCAGTCAGGAACTTTAGAATATTGGCTCACTGAACGGTATTGCTTGTACTCGTGTGACGAGGTTCATCTCTACCGTGGGGATATTCACCATCAGCCATGGCCGCTCCAAGAAATTCAATTTAAGATCTCACAGATTGGTCTGGGTGTTGATGAGGGCTTTAGTTTTAGCTCTCCACCCGCTTGCTCTCAATTTGCGCGCGAGCTAGAGGTAGCTGTGTGGCCGTTGGAGCGCTGCGACTGAATGAAAAAGACTCCGCAGCAATTAAGTGCGGAGCCTTCTTTTGTTAAACTGTGTGGGAGTGAGCAGACCTATGCTGCATCAGTAATCTTCTTAGCCTTTTTAAGGGTGGTTTGGCTTAGCTTGCCGTTGACGCGGCGAGAGTTGTCGACGAGGTCCTTAAGTTCTTTGAGGCATTCGTCTGCAGCTTTCATGGCTTTACGGGGACCACCGTACTTCTTGTCCGAGAAGTATTTTGTGAAGGTTGTCCCTGCGCGGCTAAGGCATAATCTCCAGCCTTGGAAAGCTGTGGTCTCGTATGTGAATCGTGTTAAATTCTTTTTTGATTTCATAATGTTTCGATGGTTAGGATTTCCTTAGGTCTAACATTAAAACTTATTTCTAACTAAATGTCAACCATTCTTCGGTTTGTAAGTACCTTTGAATCAATGATTGATCGTTTGAAATGATGCCTCTTCCTTGGTTCGTTAGACGCTGAATCCATTATATACCAATGGGTTTTGAGTTTTCAAATTCTACCTAATTTGACACTACTTTACATGGAATAAAAAATTCTAGATCGAGAAAAATATTTTCAACATTAAATTAAATGTTGAGGATCTGTAGAACACAAACTTTAGTTAAGCATCTGCCTTAGTCGAAGCAAGAGGGAAGAAGCTAGCTAGGTATTAAATGGTGCGCACGAGAGGAATCGAACCTCCACGCCCTAAGGCACATGAATCTGAATCATGCGCGTCTACCAATTCCGCCACGTGCGCACATAGCTAATAGAAACTGAAGTTAGAATGAGATTTGGTTGGTTAGCAAGTGTGATTTACCTCTATTTGTGAGAATTTACTACGTAGGGGGGCATCTAACGATGTTGAAGCCGTATTTGGTAACTCGCTACAAACTCTTTGCCATCGGGAGAGATGAAGGAGGCTTTGAGTAGATGCTTTCCCTTTGTGAAGTTAAGTGCTGAGAAGACATAGTGTTTATCTTTGTTGGCAATCTTTTGGGTATATTTTTGTTTGCCTATACTGAGGTGAGCGGTCCAGCCTGAGAGGTCACGGTTGAATGTGTTGGGAAATTCGAGATGTATGTCACACCGTCCGTCGTGCTCAAAATGCAGTTTCCAGAAGCCCTCTTCATTGTACGCCCAGTCCTTAGAGATTCGATCTTGCCAGGTGAGGACTAGCGGGTTCTCTTTGGATCGGTCGACTAGTATGTAAGGAGTTCCTAAGTCCCTGAGGCGCGTCTCATTCACATCTTTGAACCAGAGGTCGTATTCCTTGAGTAGGGAGTCTACGTGAGCCTTATTAGAATCAGCGAGATTGTTGGTTTCGGCTGGGTCGTCCGAGAGGTTATAGAGTTCATAGTTCTCGCTATCTCTACGTGGCGAACCGCTGTTGGATGGATTGAGGAGTTTCCAGTCTCCTTTGCGAATCATGAAGTGGTGCCTGCTGACAGGTGTGGCGCCACGGTGCCATTGCATGATGATGGGGCGCTCTGGAAATTTGGTTCCAGGTTTGAGTATTTGGGGGGCCAGGCTGCGGCCGTCAAATTCGAATGCTTCGGGGACGCCAAGGTCGCAAATGTCTAGAATGGTGGGCATTAGATCAATGTGGGCCGCTACATTTTCGTTTATATCTCTACCTTTTTTGATTTTGTCTGGCCAATGGATCCAGAGTGGGGAGCGCACACCACCTTCATAGACTTGGCCTTTTTTGCCGCGGAGACCATTGTTGTAGCGTAAGGTGTTCGCGCCATTGTCATTCATGAAGATAATAACGGTGTTATTGAGTAGCTCTTCTTGTTCGAGGAATTTAGTGAGCTTGCCGATATTGGTGTCGAGATTATCGAGCATGGCTGCGATCTTTGGGAGAACCTCTTTATCCTTCCCCCAAGAGCTAAAGTCTTTGTCTTGGTATTTTTTTAAGAGGTCTTCGGGGACGTCATAGAATGGGCCATGTGGTACGTTGACTGTGATAGCTGCAAAAAAGGATTGTTGGTTGTTTTTTGATAGCTTTATGAAGTTTTTGGCGGCATCAAAAAAGACATCGGTACAGTAGCCATTAGTTTGTACTTCTTGATTATTATGGAAGAGAATCGGGTTGGTATAGCGTCCTTCATTTTCGATCGGGTCGCTGGGTTGGCCAAGTCCGCCACCGCGGTGGACGAGAGATGTGTCAAATCCTTGGTCGCTGGGGCGCATTGGGTAGTTGTCGCCTAGATGCCACTTGCCGAAGATGCCGGTTTTGTAGCCAGCGCCGCTGAGAGCTTCAGCAATAGTGACCTCATCAGCAGCCATCATGGAGCGACCCAGATAGGTATCCACACATTTTGTTCGGATGTAATATCGACCAGTGAAGGTGGACGCGCGGGTAGGGGAGCAGACTGGATTGACGTAGAAATTTTTCCACCTAGCACTGTTACTAGCGAGTTGGTCAAGCTTTGGAGTTTGAATCCATTGGTTGCCGTGAAAACTGAAGTCGCCGTAGCCCATGTCATCAGTCACGATCAGTATGACATTGGGACTTTGTTCAGTTAGATCTTCGGCGTTTTCAGGTGGGGTAGCACTGTCGATGGAGGCATCTTGAGCATGGAGTGCTGCACAGATGAAGATGGTGAGAGGGAGGGATTTAAAGAAAGACATGATTTGATGAATGTAGAGACTATGGGAGTCTGCGCCAACTCTTTTTAAGCAAGTCACAGATTAGAAATTGGTGAGATTACTTCCCGAGTGGGGAAGATTCAGCCCAGACGAGGATTTCTTCATCAAGAAATGCCTCAGCGAGCACTTCTTGCGCCCAAGCTTCCTTTTGAGCGATATGGCTGAGCAGTCGGTGAGCCATGGCTTGTTGAGTTGGAAACTCACTCCAGATAAGTTCTTCTAGGATTCCGCGCCATGCGCTTCCAACGATCGATTGCGGTCTCTGGATTTGCTCCAAAACACTTTCAGATACTAAGAGGCACTTGTTGATATCTGGTTCACTGGGCGCAGGCTCTACCTCGTAGATTTTTAGCGGCACTCCAGACTCTCTGCTGAGTTCACATTTTGATTTTGCTCTACGAGCGAGATCTTTACCCAGTAGTGATAGAGCCACGAGTCGAGCTTGGTTGTCGTCGTATCCTTTTGCCATAAATTTTCTTCTATAGGTTGCGAAGTTTGATGATCACGGAAGTGAGTAGCGCTCCACAGAGGTTAGCTGTCATGCTTCTGCATATGTCACCGTAATCTATCTGGTACCCAGGGCTGAAGCAAAGATCGATTAGTTGTATTACCAGTTCACCGATTGCGCCGTAACCAATAGCAGAGGTGACCACTAGAAGCTGTAATCCTGCGCTTGGCATAAGCCGTCTCTGGTAGCGGCTGTGGATGATGTTGCACAAAGTTTGCCAATTCACCCAGGTGATCACAGCAAAGCCATAGATGTGGACGCAAGTGTTATAGCTCAACCACTCATGAGAAATCCATAAATCATTTAAATAATTTGGCATTCCTTTGCTGTCGACCAGTAAAGGAAAAGTAATTATCCCGCCTGCTAGATTTAAAAAACCCAAGAAGCTCAGGCCCCATATAAGCGGGAGTGCGTAGTGGGTTCGCCTGTGTGCAATGTAGATAAACACCATCAAAACTAATTGTGCACCGAGGAGGGGGAACGCGCTGTAGTTCCCGCTACTCAAAGAGAAAGCAAGAAACCCCAAGGTGTACAAAATTGTAAATGAGGCTACTCCTGTGATTTTGGGGCTTTGGGTCTGAATGAACATAGAGGCGTGGTGTAGAGCATGACTACCAAACCCACACTCTGTTGCAAAGATAAAGCTGTTGGATCTGCTAGATAGTTGGTATGCGTCAGCTATGAATGTACACCACCTCGAGCTATTCTACTACGTTGCTAAGTATGAAGGCATCACAGCAGCGGTTAGAAAAATGCCTTACGGAATCCAACAGCCCGCTGTAAGTGGTCAGATTCTTCAGTTAGAAGAAGAGTTGGGTGTAAAGCTCTTCAATCGCGGGCCCTTTGCCCTTACTCCTGCAGGAGATATGCTGTATGATTTCGCTTATCCTTTTTTTGCTGGGTTGCAAGATGTGGAGGAGCGCTTGAAGGGGGAGGACGGTAAACATCTACGCATCTCAGCATCGGCGTCAGTGTTAGGAAATCATCTACCACAGGTGCTAGAGAACTTAAAACTCAAGACTCCGGAACTTAAACTCACTTTAAAAGAGGTGGCGCCTGCCGATGTGTATAGCCAACTCACAACTCAGCAGGCTGACATTGCGCTGACCGTGCTCCACGGAAGATTGGATGAAGGGCTCAGATCGGTCGAAATCATGACGATACCGCTTGTATTACTTGTTCCCTCAACCTGTAAGGTGAGCAATCTTGACGATCTTTTACGAGAAGGTGAAAACGGCAAGTTCGAATCAAAGCTGCCACTTGTTGGGCTTCCTTCACATGAAGCTCTCAGCCAAATTTTTCAGGACGGACTTGAGAAGTTGAATGTCGATTGGCAACCTTCCATGGAGGTGAGCGCTCTAGATGTCATTCAGAAATACGTTAGCCGTGGCTTCGGGGCTGGCATCGGCGTCGGCATACCTGGTGTCGATCCGATTGATGGTGTAAACGTTATAGCTATCGACTCCTTCCCACCACTTGTCATTGGAGGGATCTATCAAGGGAAGATGAAGCCAATTGTTAAGGACTTTCTGGAGGTCACCCAAGAGTACGTCAAAAACTTCCAAAGTAGATAGATTGTGTGAATCCCCGGTTTCAGCTTGCGCTGAGAGCTTCGAGCACTACACTCCCGCGCCTATGGCAAATGAGAGCAAAACTAAACGCCCGGCAATCCTTATCCTTGGAGCTCCGGGCTCAGGTAAGGGGACTCAAGGTAAAGCACTGGGCATGATTCCGCGCTTCTTCCATTGCGCCTGCGGCGATGTATTCCGTTCACTCGATACTCGCACCGAGTTGGGGCAAAAATTTGTTGAGTATTCTAGCAAGGGACAGCTGGTTCCAGATCAACTCACGATCCAACTGTGGGAAGCGCAAATCCAGAATTGGAAAGATAGCCACGTCTATTTCCCAGAAACAGATTTCCTTATTCTCGACGGTATTCCACGGAATGTTGAGCAAGCTGAAATCCTCAAGGAGCATATCGACGTGCATCATATTTTCCATCTTTCATGCCCAGACCGCAATGAACTTGCTCGTCGCATGCGCAAGCGCGCTCTCCGTGAGAACCGTATGGATGACGCATCAGATTCAGTGATTGAAGACCGTATTCGTACTTATGAAGCTGAGACAAAGCCGATCCTCGATTTCTACTCGAATGATATTCGCACTGACATCGATGCCTCGCAGCAACCGATCAAAGTAATGCACGACATCATCGCTAAGATCACAACTCTCCCAATTTTCAAGGAGATGGACAAAGTTTCTGTCTAATTTGATCTTAAGAATTTCTTTCTAAAAGGGCTGCTTTGGCAGCTCTTTTTTTGTATAACAAATCACCAAACATTCCAATGTCTAGCAAACGCATCGTTTACATGGCCACCGGGGATATAGCGATCCCAGCCTTCCAAGCTCTCATCAACGAGGGCGACTACAATACTGTGGCGCTCATCACTCAGCCGGATAAGCCAGTTGGGCGGAAGCAGATCCTTACACCACCAAAAATAAAGATGGTTGCAGAAGAGGCTGACATCCCAGTCTTGCAGCCCACGCGCGTCAAAAACGAAGAAGAGCTTCAGTTGCTGCGAGATCTGGAACCAGACATTATTGTCGTCATGGCGTATGGTCAGATTCTGCCTAAAGCACTGCTTGAAATACCTAAAGTGGCCATCATCAATCTTCACGCTAGTCTCTTACCTAAGCATCGGGGAGCTTCTTGTATTCAAGCAGCCATCGACCAAGGCGATTTAGAGTCCGGCATGACTGTAATGCACGTTACAGAAGGGCTCGATGAAGGTGACATCATCCTCAAGAAGCCATTTAAACTGACACCTGAAATAACTGGCGGTGAGTTACATGAGATATTAGCCAATGATGGTCCACCAGCGCTACTGGAGGCGCTCGATCTTCTTTTTTCTGGCAAGGCCCCGCGTCAACCGCAAGACGACACACTTTCTAATTACGTGTCTAAACTGATGCGAAACGATGGTGAGATTGACTGGAGTCAACCAGCTGAAATTATAGAACGTAGGATTCGCGCCTATGACCCATGGCCGGGAACATCCACTAGCTTCAAAGATGCAAAAGGGCGGGCAAAGCGTCTCAAGATTTTCCCGCAAACACAAATAGTCACCGACTTAAATGGGGCTCCAGGAGAGGTGTTATCAATCGACGATGGACTCACGGTGGCTTGCTCAGTTGGTGCGCTCCTCATTTCTGAGCTTCAACCCGATGGCAAGCGTCGCATGGCTGCAGGGGACTTCCTGCAAAATGGCCAGATCACCATCGGTTGTATCCTTGGTGAATAGCTTGCAGAAATATTTATCTCCATTAGAAAGAGACTCATGAAAGATCTAGAATCAGAACTCAAAGCGCAAGTCGTTGAGCTTTGCAATAAGGCTGTAGAAGCCCAGGAAGAAGAGCGTTTCCACGCATCCAACCGCGACCTCCAGAAGGTTTACGACCTCCTTCCTGAACCGAAAAATGAATGGAAAGCATACTCCTGGCTTATCTCAATCATGGCAGATAATCATTTTGAGCAAGACGAGTATATCGCTGCCTTTAAGAAACTTGAGGAAGTTTTTACACTTGATGATGAATCCACTGAGAATGCCTACCTTTGCCTTCGTCGCGGTCAATGCGCGCTGGAGTTGGAGTACGATGAACTAGCCAAACAATTTCTCACCCGAGCTTTCGAGCTAGAGGGCAAAGAGCTCTTCGAAGACGAGCATTCAAAATACCTCAAGCTCGCCAAACAGGCGTAGAAAATTATGGCGCGCGAATATAAACTCAACCCGAAGCAGAATGCCGGGACTCAATCAGGAATTGATTACCGGACAGAGCTCAATGACCAGCAATACGCTGCGGTAACATCGCGCCCAGGGCATGCTCTCGTCATCGCTGGTGCGGGCAGCGGAAAGACGCGCGCTTTGACCTACAGAGTTGCCTACCTTCTCGATCAAGATGTGCCCGCCAAGAGCATTCTATTGCTCACCTTTACCAATAAGGCATCTCGCGAGATGCTGGAGCGCGTCAAAGAGCTTATTCCGCAAGACACGTCTGATCTCTGGGGTGGAACATTTCACTCGATCTGTAATCGCATTCTACGCCGTCACGCGGACGAGTTAGGTTTCACTCGCAGTTTTTCAATCCTTGATACAGATGATCAGAAATCGCTGATGAAGCAACTCATCGCCGATGCAAAGATCGACACGAAAAATCGTCGATTCCCCAAGCCTGACGTGCTGCTAAGTATCTTTAGCCTCTGCGAAAACACTAATTCAAGTGTGAATGATATTATCGACGCCAGTTACCCGTACTTTGAAGAGTGGCTAGATGACATCAAGCGACTCCAGCGTGGCTACATCCAGAAGAAGCTCGAAACCAACAGCATGGACTTCGATGATCTCTTGGTGCTCACACTCAAGCTTCTTAAGAAGGATGAAGACCTCCGAGAACTTTACCAGCGGAAGTTCCGTTACGTTCTGGTGGACGAGTATCAAGACACGAACTCTACTCAGTGCGAGCTGATTGATCTTTTTGTTGGATTAAAGAATAGTCTGATGGTGGTCGGTGACGATGCGCAGTCGATCTATTCTTGGCGCGGTGCATATATGGGGAATATCCTCACATTCCACGGTCGATATCCAGACGCCAAGGTCTACAAAATTGAGACTAACTACCGCAGTCGACCAGAGATTCTAGAACTCTCGAATGCTGCGATCAAAGCGAATGTGAGCCAAATCCCCAAAGAGCTTCGCGCCTCACGCGAGAAGGGGAGTATGATACCAGCTGTCATCCCTCTCAGTGATCCACGCGCTCAGGCAGACTTCGTCAGTCAGCGGATTCAGGATGTCATTGATGACGGTATCGAACCCAACGAAATCGCCGTTCTCTACCGTGCTCATTATCAAAGCATGGAGGTGCAGATGGAACTCACCACACGTGACATTCCCTTTCAGATCACTTCAGGTTTACGCTTCTTCGAGCAGGCCCACGTCAAGGACGTGTCCGCCTTCATTCGTTTTGTCGTGAACAGACGCGATGAAATCAGCTTCAAGCGCATGGCTGGTATGCTGCCAGGTATTGGCCCCAAAAGCGCAGACAACTTGTGGCGAGCATGGATCGCACTGCCTATCAGCCAACAAGAAGAGCCCCCTTTAGCATTTTCTGAATACCTACTAGAGATGAAAGTCCCCAAGAAGGCGGCAGTCCATTGGGAGCAACTTTGCTACACGCTTGACGAATTAGTCACACGCGAGGGCTACCAGAATCCATCGGAAATGATCCTGAGCATCACCGAAGGCGTCTACGATGACTACATGCGCGAAAGTTTCGACAACTTCGAGCAGCGCAAGCAGGACCTCCAGCAGCTCATGCAGTACGCGCAGAGTTACACCGACATCAACGAGTTTCTATCCCAGCTCTCCCTCATGAGCACTGCCGATGGCGACCCGAAGTCTAATCGCAAAGAAAAGAAGGACGAAAATGCGGTGACTCTCAGTTCTATTCACCAGGCCAAAGGGCTAGAGTGGAAGGTTGTCTTCCTTATCTGGCTTGCCGACGGGATGTTCCCAATCAAGAAGATTATCGAGACGGACGACAACAATCAAATGGAGGAGGAACGCAGGCTGTTCTACGTCGCTCTAACGCGAGCCAAAGATGAACTCTATCTCACCTACCCAACACTCAACCCGAGAAGCTACACTGGTGAGATTATGCAAACCCCATCACGCTTCTTCGATGACTTCGACCAAAGCCTAGTCGAAGAATGGCAGGTGCATTCCGGGTGGTAGAAGTCTTTAGCCTTTATAAAGCCTCGTAACTACGTTGGCCTTGGTTGATCAGCGTGGTTTGGAGGTAGCCGGCGGCTTTTGCGACAGCTGTAGCTTTGGTGAAATCTCTGGCGACTTCAGCTGGGTGGTGAGCGTCTGATGAGAGGATGAGATCTATGCCACCATCGCGGGCAAGCTCTAGAAAGTCACTGTGTGGATATTGCTCGGCGCAGGGCTTGTGCCAGCCTGCGGTGTTGAGCTCGATGATTGCGCCAGAGGCGGCGATGGCGTCGATTACAGGTTCGTAGAATCGATTGAGGTCGCCATCTGGTCGGTAGCCAAATTTCTTGATCAGATCTGGGTGCGCTAAAATATCGAACAAGCCGCTATCAGCCATGTCGATGTAGCTTTGCCAGTATTGAGTCCAGACTTGCTCGATGTCCGCTTCAGCCCATTTTGAGCCGACCCATTTTGGGTTATCAAAATTCCAGTTCGATCCGTCATTGATGTAATGAACGGAACCGATGAGGTAGTCCCAGCTGTGACGGTCTCGCAGATTGGTAATCCAGCCCTCACAGTCAGGTAGCCAATCACACTCTAGGCCGACACGTACCGGTATTTTATCACCAGCATGCGCCTTGGCGCGCTCAAGCCAGTCGAGGTACTCAGGTAGTTGAGTGTCGAGCATTCGCCAGTCGTCGAAAAACTCTTTACCGACAGGTGCGTGGTCAGAAACACCATACTCAGTCACTCCCGCGGCAATTGCCGCATCGATGAATGCTTCGGGCTCACCCTCAGCATGCATGCAGAGCGGCGTGTGCGTGTGGTAGTCGGCGGGCATGGGGATTGAGTGATGAGGGAAAAGGAAAAAAGGGGGGGGCTAATTCTACATTCTTAAATCCTTAATTGGAGCGTTAGCGACTTGGAGCTAGTTCGAAGGTGAAGCCTTTGAGGTATTCTGTTTCTGGGATTCCGGGGAGGATTGGGTGGTCGAGGCGTTGGCTGTGATTCTGGATGAGCCGTAGTGTGCACTTAGCATCCACAGATGCTGACACGACATTTTCCAAGAAAAGCTCACGCGTGGCGTGGTGAGAACAACAGAAGGTGGACAGGATGCCGTTGCGCGCTAAAATCTTAAGTCCACGGAGGTGAATTTCTTTGTAACCACGCATAGCGTCCTTCAGAGTCTTCTTGTTGCGGGTGAATGAAGGGGGATCGAGGATGATGAGGTCGTACTCGTCTTCGCAATGTTTGAGGAAATCAAAGGCGTTGTGCTTGATCGCATTGATCTCGACACCATTGAGTTCAGCATTGCGCAGAGTGGCCGCGATGGCACTTTCTGATGAATCCACAGCTGTGACACTTTCCGCACCAGCCTTGGCGCAAGCGAGGGCGAACCCACCTTGATTACAGAATACATCGAGCACTCTCTTGCCTTTGGCCATCTTCGCGATCGCTGCGTGGGCTTCAAGTTGGTCGAGGTAGAGGCCAGTCTTTTGACCGTCCAATAGGTCAACTTCGAAAATTACTCCGTTTGCTTCTACCGTGAATGGACCTGGGTTCTCACCGTGGACAAGAGCTATTTCTGGCTCAATGCCTTCAGCTTTGAGCATCGGTGAGTCATTGCGGAGGATGATAGTCTTTGGCTTAAGCAGATTCAGCAGAGCTTCGATGATGATTTCTTTGCGCTGGTGCATAGCCAGTGTGAGCGTCTGCAGCACAAGGTGGTCGCCATAGCGGTCTACAATAACACCGGGAAGGGCGTCAGACTCACTCCAAACCATGCGGCAGAGGTTGATGTCGACGCTTTCAGCGCGCTCACGCACATCAATGGCTTGCTGAATGCGGCGTTCGAAGAATTCGATCTCAAGCTTTTGCTTTCGGCGAGAAATGCGGCGGGCAACAATCTGTGAATCTGGGTTGTAAATAGCGGTCCCGAGTGGTCGATCGCGGAAATCCTTGAGGGAAATGACGTCACCAGGCTCCGGGTTGCCAAAAGTTTTTTGGATTTCAGATGAGTAGACCCAATCGTGGCCATGAAAGATGCGTGCGCGTGGTTTTACAATGATTCCGGCCATGATGTTGTTAATATTTAGTGAGTTAAGTGCTGCTTGAGAGTGAGTCCGAATCCTGATGAAAGGATTCGCGATGCAAGAGCTAAACCCTAGTCAGCCTCTGGTCAACACCCGAGCAAGGACATTAGGTGCATTTTCCGCTTGATAGAGTCGATCAATAAAACTATTTATACGTCACAATATTATGGGACAACAAAGTAATAAGAATCTAAAGCGCCGTCGTCGTAAGCAATACCTTCGCCGTAAAAAAGCTGCAGCCTCCACACCTACAGCTTCAGTAGCTAAAAAAGCTACTACTGAGAAGCCCGTTGCGAAGAAGGCTCCAGCGAAGAAAGCCGCCAAGAAGGCTCCAGCAAAGAAAGCAGCAGCAAAGAAAGTAGCTAAAAAAGCGGCAACAAAGAAGACTGCCGCTAAGAAGGTGGCTAAAAAAGCAGCCAAGAAAACTGAAGAGTAATTCTGTTCTTTAGAAAGATTTATATAAACCACCCTGTGAACCAGGGTGGTTTTTTTATACCCACAAACTCACTTTGCAGTTTGTGTCAGCGTGCTACATGCGCTAATTAGTAAAGTATCCCTTTTATGAAGCTTTTCACCATCATCACACTTGGTCTCGCCTACTCTACGTTGGCGGGTACAATTATTGCTACTGAGAAGCCTAAATCTATCGATGAGCTTATTGTTCAACTCAAGTCTGATACGTACAAGGCCCGAGAGTTCGCTAGTCTCCAATTATGGCAGCTAGGTGAGAAGAGTTTAACTCAACTTAAAACAGTAGTAGATTCAGACGATCCAGAACAAGTGAGGCGTGCTGAAATCTTGATTCGTAATATCGAGGCTGGAGTTCTCCCTTCAACTGACAAAAAAGTGATCGATGCGATTGATCGTTATCGCGCCACAGTGTCTTCGAGAGAAAAGCTCCGAGCTCTTGAGGGATTAGTCAAACTGAAAGCCTTCAAGCAAGTCCTATTCCTCTTGCACTGGGAGGTGGATACTAAAACACGTGAGGAGTTGGGTAAAAGCGTGCAGATACGCGGTGTGGCATCGCTCGCAGCCAAACAAGCTCTCACTGATGGTGATATTGATGCGGCGATCCAACTCCTTCGCATAGCTCCAAAAAATGAAGCTAACTACCGAGCCTTAGCGCACATACTCAAATATTCAGATAAATTAAGTGCTGAAATTGAAGCTACAAAAAAACGACTCCCAGCCAAGGATGCTCAAAAATGGCTACTCTATCTGCTTAGAACAAGTGGTGACCTCAAGCAGGCAAAAATACTGGCCCAAAAAACTAAGAACGAACAAGCTCTTGCGACATTTGCTGTATTAGACGGCAATCCAACACCCATACTGGAATACAACAAAATCCGTAGCTTAAACCCCAATCACACTATTGCCCTTAATTTACTAAAACGTCTCCACCTGAAGTACGATCCGACTGCTATTCACGAAGTGATTGCTGAATTAGCAAAACAGATTGACGGTGAAGCTGATAAAGGGGGCAGCCTCGAGTACATCACCCGCGTTGCACTGCTTATGGGGGATCGTCCGGTGGGTGAAAAATTACTCAAGCGCTACAATGAAGCGTACGCGCTTGCCTACTTCAGTACTCAGGAATATTCAGAGGAAGAATTTGAATTGCTAGGCACTCCGAACCCAGTCACGCAAAACGAAGAGTTTAAAGTCTGGCTGAAAGAAGAAATTGAACGCGAACTGGATACGGATCTAGACCTGCTCACTGAGCAACCCAGTAAAATCGAGGAACTGGCTCATTTCTATTTTAATCGTGGAGAGCGCGAGCAAAGTCTCAGCATCCTCAAACCCCTCCTCAAATCTTTGCTAGATGACGGCGATGACCGATGGTTCGAGATTGTTGGGCAACTTCCAATGTATGGGATGAGCGAATTTGTCGCCCAGCTAGCCAGTGAGCGAGGCAATGAAGATAATACCTACCGTCGGCTCAGCCATGAGATTTTCGGGAACGAGCCAGAGATGGACTTCATTTGGAATCAAGTTAAAGAGCTGCACGCCGACGCCTCAGATCTAGAGCGCTTCCTGAGTGTTTTAGAGGTAATGGGAATGCACCACGACACAAAATCAAATAAGAAATCAAGTCTAAGCCAGATTGAGGCTCGCGTAGAGTCAACAAAGGGGGGTGAACGAATCGATCTACTGGTAGCTCTAGCATACGCTGCCGAAAGCCGTAATGATTTCGAGACGATGCTGCGACATTATAAAGAACTTTGTACAGATGTAGAGCTCGCGAGTGAACGAGAATTTCACATCAATTACCAACTTGCTGCGGAAGTTATTTTTGATTGGCAAGAAATTGTAGCATCCTACGACCTCAAACCAGAAACCTACATCAACAATCCGATTCGTCTCGCTCGCTACGCGATAGCAAAGCGGAAACTAGGTGAGAAAGAGTTAGCTGATAGGTTACTCAAACAGGCAATTCTCCGAACTTTGGGTGAAACCCTAGAGCTTAATGAATTGGCAACAGTGCTTCATGAATGCGGGGCTCGAAAGGAAGCAAAAGCAATCTGGCTTGGGCATATTGCCTGTTTAGATGTTGGAAACTTGGAGTTTTACTACGCCCTTAACTACATCAACCATCAATCGCGTTTTGCGATAGCGGAAAGAAACTGGAAGCTCGCTTCTTCGCTCTCCCTAGCTGAAATGACATTTCTCGTTAAGCCTAGTTTTCGACCAAGGAGTTACTACACCAGTCTCCGTAGTGGCTACACGTCTACCTATGTTTCGGGGATGCGATTACTTCAGCAGGGAAATAAACCGGCGGCTTTAGAGATGCTAGAGTACGCGCACAGTACACTTCCTGGTGATGGAACCTTAGCTGACGACTTCTTCCCTAGCTTGATGGCTACACCTCTGAAGAAAGAGGCGCAAAAGTGGTTCGAAAAATCATGGAGCCATATAGAAAAAGAGATCACGGCCTACCCAAATGACCACAATGCTCGCAATACAGCCGCATGGCTTGGCGCTAGAACTGGCATAAGGTTGGATGATTCCCTTAAGTACGCGAAGTTGGCATTACGAATACAGCCCAAGCAACCAGCTTACTTAGATACCCTGGCTGAGATCTACTTTGCTAAGCGAGATCGGGCCAGTGCCGTTAAACACAGTAATAAATCCTTAGAATACATTAAGTCAGGAGCCTATGCGTATATTAGAAATGCCGCAGGCTCGGCCGGTATGTATAGCGAGTTAACCCAGCAAAATGATCGCTTTAAGAATGAGGCATTCCCAAGTCGTTAGATCGGTGATCAACTTGTAATTCTTATGTGGAAAATTTTCATTATCTCCACCCTTGCGCCTTTTCTGGCAGGTGGAGCGCTGGCGCACCTCTTCGGCGTTAGAGTGTGGTCAACTAATCCTGAGCTTAGCGAAAGCGTCGGTAGTATTCTTAGTCGTCTGTTAGCTCGTCTCGACCGAAGCGACATCAAACTCAGCTATGGCAAGGTGAGTCCGTGGATGAGCCATAGCGAAGGCTCTATTCGACTTCCTAAATCCTACTTGGAGAGCAGGAAGTCCTCACACGCTGCCCGCGCAATGATTCAGATTGGCATGTATTTACTCCATGAGAAGCACTCATCCACAGTTGATTGGCGACTCAAGGCGATAAAGACTGGCTACATTCTACCCGTCTTCATCCTGCTGATAGTGGCCTTCTCATTCGTAGTGGCAAAACTCCCTGCGCTTATCGTCGTGGCAGCTCTTGCAGGATCTCTAGGTCTCAGCTCTATCTTATTGTGGCTTAGCCTAGCGGTGGAAAAAGAAGCGGCCCACCTAATGGTGAGCCGCATTGAAAAGTTGCGCTTGATGCGTAGATTACGCGATGAGGAATCTCTTGTCTCATCCACTCTAGCAGCACCCTGGGTATCGTTGATCCCAGGAGCGCTACTAAAGTTTATCGTTAGAGACTAGCGATTTCAGCTGCGAGGATATCCTCAACTGTCTGACGCGGACGAATCACTTTGGAATTGGCTCCATCGATCAAAATTTCAGCAGGAAGGCCGCGTGTGTTGTAGTTGGAAGCCATTACGAAACCGTAAGCACCCGCACTCAGAAGCGCGATGTATTCGCCTTCAGCAAAGTCGGGTAGATCGCGACCCTGACAGAAAAAGTCTCCAGTCTCGCAGATAGGTCCCACCACATCCATCGGGATGTGAGCCGTTTCTTTTGTTGGCTCGGTAAGAGGGACAATCTCGTGGTGACCTTCATAGAGAGCGGGGCGAATTAGATCATTCATCCCAGCATCCACTATTTTAAATGTCTTGGCGGCTCCTTTTTTCTCATACAGACACTCAGTCAAAAGAACACCCGCATTTCCTGCGATGTAACGACCAGGTTCAACGAGAATCTTGAGGCCTAGATCTTTAAGGAATGGAATGACACCGGCAGCATACTTCTCAGGAGTAAGCGGACGAGCTTCTTCAGTGTGACTTTCCCACCACTCAGCTGCGCCAGAGGCTAGAGCAGGGGAGTAAACGATGCCGACGCCACCGCCAACTGAGAAGAATTCAATATTGTAGAGTTCCTTGAGCTTGGCTGCTAGAGGAGCCACTTTTTCAGCGGCCTCGATGAATGGCTTCACATCGGTAAGTTGCGAACCGATGTGCATCTGCAGGCCTCGCAGCGTGATGTTTTCTAACTTCGATGCGCGCTCGTAGGCCGCTTCGATGGATTCAAAATCGACACCAAATTTGTTCTCAGACTTACCAGTAGAGATGTACTTGTGAGTCTTAGCGTCAACATTCGGGTTCACCCGAATCGCGACAGGGGCGATGAGCCCAAGACTGCCAGCGACCTCGTCAATGAATGCCACTTCGGCTTCACTCTCAGCATTGAAGCAATAGATGCCTTGGCGGATTGCGTATTCAATCTCAGAACGAGTTTTACCAACGCCAGCAAAAGTACACTTAGCAGGGTCACCACCAGCTGCGATCACGCGCTGAAGTTCGCCGCCAGAAACGATATCAAAGCCGCTACCAAGCTCAGCGAGAAGTTTAAGCACGGACAGGTTAGAGTTCGCTTTAACTGCGTACTCAACTCCGTGATCTAAGCCTTCGAGCGCTTTGTCTAGCCGCGTGTAGTTGTCGCGCAATGTTCCAGCGCTGTACACGTAACTTGGTGTGCCGTGTTCCTCAGCGATTTGCTGAAGGTTCACATCTTCGCAATGAAGCGAACCATTTTGGTAATGAAATGAATGCATGATAGTAATTCTATTAGTTTAAATTTGGATATCTGGATAGCTGCCGAGGATTTTCACCAAGGAGCAATGCTTCCTGAGTTCATCAAGAGCGGCTGAAACATCTGTATCTTCAACGTGTCCAGCGAGATCAACATAGAAGAAGTACTCCCAGTCTTGTTGCTTAGATGGGCGGGACTCAATCTTGGACATGTTGATGGCGCAGTCGTCAAATGCCTGTAGAGCCTTCACCAGTGAGCCTGGGTTATCCTTGATAGAAAAGAGCAGGGAAGTCCTGTCGTTACCAGTCGCTGGGCAGGTTTTCTCGCCAATCACAAGGAACCGCGTGGTGTTCGTAGCGCGGTCTTGAATACAAGGGTTGAGCATTGTAAGCCCGTACATTTCAGCAGCCAACGGACCACCCATAGCGGCTGCGCCTTCAGATGCTTTTTCCTTTGCTATTCGAGCAGCCTTTGTAGTTGAAGAAACTTCTACCAGATCAGCGTGCGGGAAATTCTGTAAAATCCAGCTACGGCATTGACCAAATACCTGTGGGTGTGAATACAGCGTTTTGATCTGTTCGCGTGGAATGTCCGCCATTAGGCCATTTTCGATACGCATCAAAACCTGCGCGCAGATTTTAAGCGGAGAATCAACAAACAGGTCAAGCGTGTGTGACACAGCTCCTTCAGTAGAGTTTTCGATCGGCACAACTCCATAGCTCGCTTGGCGACGTGCAACGCAGTCAAATACGTCAGCAAAGTTTGCTTGCGATAAATAATCCACGCTGTGGCCGAATTTAGAAATGGCAGCCTGGTGAGTCCAAGTACCTTCAGGACCTAAATACGCAATCTTTAGATCATCCTCAAGCGCCAGCGCCGCTGACATGATTTCACGGTAGATCGCTCTAATCGATTTCTCAGGCAATCGGCCATCGCTCATAGCGGAAAGCTTGCGGAGTAAACTTTCTTCACGCTCAGGCGCATAGATCTGCAAACCTTCTTTTTTCTTAATTTCACCAACCACATGAACGCAGTCAGCGCGCTGGTTCAAAAGTTGAAGAAGCTGAGCGTCGATCTTATCAATGCGTGTTCGAATGTCGTTGAGTGGCACGGGAATCTAGGTCGTTGTGGTTTATCGCGCAAACAGCACTCGAGCTGCGATGCGACTTGCTCACACTCATTAGATATGGATCGACCCGCAATCAAGCCTTCAGTGGCTCAGCGCCCAGATTTAAACCACAGATTTACTGATTCCAAAGACTCACCACAATATACCTTATAAAATAGACACTCGATAACTTAACACAATGTATGTAATGCGGAATTGATAAGCTTTATCGTATTCCCCCCTGTTGTAGCACCTCTCCGCCCAAGCTCGCTCACATGTTTTACGCTTTAAGAGGTCCATGCCGCGCGCCACAGTTGACGCTTTGCTGGCCATTTAATTTGAAGGTTGAGCTGTGAGGCCCACACAGCACGGATCCAGTTGTTAAGCTGGGCGACGATAAGGCTATGCAAACTACTAAACCGAAGACGTTACCCTCTCTAATTGAGAAAATACTTCGAAGTTGTGACATTCTGCGTGACATCAGACTGAATATCAGACGCTTATGTAAATAACTCCTTCCGGAGGCTAGGATTGATGACACAGCACGGACGGAACCTGTGCGGCGTGAGGAGATCAATCTGGATCGCCGCGTCTCGTCAAATCGTTAATCATGGTCTGTAATTTCGATTTGACACTTGCGGGGGTGGTTCTATTCAGTCTGAGGTTTTTGCAGAGATTGAACTGCAGGAAGAGTTCCAGCTCTCTGCACAGAGCTAGGAGGAGCATGTCTATATTTAAGACATGGGGTTCCAGTGCGAGATGATGAATATGCAGTAGTGATTCCGCCCTGTCGACTTTGCAGTCCATTCGCGCAACCAGTTTACCATCCCACAAAATGTGTAAAGAGAAATAGCCATATAGGCGTTTCGCCTCGGGGATATAACACTCGATTATATAGTTAAATCCGAACAGTGTATTCATGCGCTTGCGCTGAATTACCAAGTTATCGAATGGTGAGAGTATTTTCAGTTTAATTCGATCCAGAGGTTTACTGAGCTGTTCCAGTGAAGCTGGTAACGTGTAATAGGTATTTTTTGCGACACGGATTTGTAGCAACTCCCCGCTCGAAACCATATCCTCCAAAGTTGCAGAAAGAAGCCGCTTTACGCCTTTCAGTAAGTAGGCAATTTCCGCAGGCTGGCCCAGTCCGTTGGCTCGCAGATAACGGGTGATTAGAAAACGAGCGTATTCCTCTGGCTTAGGCTCAGTGGTGTCAGTGCCATCAGGCAGTACCCGCTCAGTGAGATCATAAACCTTGTGGAAATTGATACGTCTCGGCACCATGAGATCACCTTGCATAAACAGATATTCCAGAGCGCGTTTGGCGGGCTTTGTTTTCCATTCACCGATCCTTTTGCCTGTGTGCTCAAAATCTTTAGCCATCAAGGGGCCTTCGGTGGCAATACGTTTGAGCACCAGTTTCATCAATCGCTCATCGCGCTCATACCAATGATCTAGTTCACCTCTCGCGAGCGCATTTTTACGATGCAGGCTGAACCTATAGTCACGAAATGGTAGATAGGCGGCCGCATGAGACCAGTATTCAAAAACCTGCTTATCAGTAAGCAGTTGATCGAGCTGAGATGCCCTGTAGAGATGGTTGCGATTCCATAATGTATGGTGGTGAGCACGCTGAACGACGGAGATGGCGTCGATCTGAATATAACCAAGGTGTTCAATCGCGGATAGAGTGGCCGCAGTTGCACTACCGGCTTGCTTCGCCGACAACAGCTTCTGCGATAATAAAATCAGCTTCTGGGCTTCCGGAATGGAGAGTGATTCTTTCATTGGTTAGCAGTCTTCAGCTGATCAGGAAAATCAAGGTCGCGCCGACACATAGGGGTCGAGTTTTGTTAGGATGTGAAGCACGCCGATCGCTGACATCTCAATGCGCGCAGATTATGCTAATTTAGATGAATCTCCAGCAAGAAGATTCCCCGCTAGTTGGAGTTAAGTTGGGAGTGCCGCGCTCGAATTAAGAGCCACAAATGAACAGTTAGCAATTCTAGGGCTCGACCAAAATATAGCCACTCTTTGACATCTCCATTCTTTTATTGCGGTAGAAATACGTCAGCATCATGGTGAATTGCTCGCGGAGTGCGGATTACTACCCCACTCTCTTCTGCTTACTCTTGACCGATGGAAGTATTTATAAAGGATGTTCTCAATGAATTTTCTGAACTTAAAAAAGCTTTGGGCTATGCCTTTAGTTGGTCTAACGACACTCACTCTCACTAACTGTGTGCCGATGTCTGGCTCCCGCAGCGCTAACATGGGGATGAGCGAGATCACTCCGCAGATGCGCCAGTTAGATGTTTCGAGCGAAGCGCGTGGAGACTTCTTTTATGCGCGACGCTACTTTGTGGAGAAGACTCGATTCTGGGGTTACGTTCGTAAGCCTGGGCAGTCGTGGTCAGAAGCACGTCTTGTGGTGATGAATGAAGGATCGACACCGCAGCCAGATCGCAAACCGGAGGCTGGTCCTGGTAGCAACCGTCATGGTTATGATCAGAATTACACCTACCGCATCAAAGGTCACTACACTGGTCGGAAAATTTACGAACCAGCGAGCAATCTATTCTTGCCCGAATTTAAAGCGAGCAGCTACAGCGTGATTCAACGCGACTCAGGGTGGTTGTTCACTCCGAAAGATTACTACAATAAAACTCAGATCACTTTGGTGAATGGGTCTATTGCGCGCCCAGTGCAGTAACGCCCTCGGAGCGCTAAAGGTGTCAATGCTGGGCAGTATCCAGCAGGGACGCTGATCACTCAAATTGTGTGTAAATGTCGCTTAATCTACTAATTGTCAGGAGATTGAGCATCTGAATCACCCTCAGGAAACTCAGCGTCGTCAGACTTCACGGTAACTTCTGTGCCATGCAAATGGTAGCCGACAGCTTCATCGAGGTGTTCGCGCAAGACGTCTATCCCCTCTTCACTTTCAGCAGACATAGGGATGATTTTCACCTTGGGGAAACGTTGTTTGAACATTTCCAAATTCTCAGCAGCTCCGTCGAGGTCCATTTTGTTGGCGACAACAACCCATGGGAATTTTGATAAATCTTCATCGTACATTTTAATTTCTGTACGCAAGGTCTGAAGATCTTCGATTGGGTCGCGGCCATCAAAGCCGGCCATATCGATTACAAAGAGAAGTAGATGACAACGAGTGATGTGACGCAAGAACTCGTGACCGAGACCGCGGTTCTCATGAGCGCCTTCGATAAGTCCCGGGATGTCGGCAACCGTGCAGCGACGGAAGCCTGGAAACTCTACAACGCCGACTGTTGGCTTGAGTGTGGTGAATGGGTAGCTGCCTACTTTGGGGGCAGCTGCGGACAGCTTGCCGACAAGCGTGGATTTACCCGCATTCGGGAAACCGACCATTCCTGCGTCAGCGATGTGACGCAACTCAAAGTAGTAAACGGATTCACCACCTTCAGTTCCTAGAGTATGTTCCTCTGGAGCTCTGTTCGTAGAAGACTTATAGTGCCAGTTTCCTTTTCCACCGACTCCGCCCTCGCAAAGCACAAACTGCTGCCCGGGTGCCGTAAGGTCAACTACCGGCTCAAGATCGATTCCGTCTGTACGCTCCATCTCGACGGCGTCTTTGATGTTTAGAGCTGGGCTCTTGTAAATCACTGTACCTGGAGGGACGTGAGCAACCACTTTCTTTCCGTTCTTTCCGTGCTTACGCGCACCTGATCCGTGTACGCCACCTGTGGCGACGAGCTTCGGATCGTAGAAAAATTGGCGCAAATTGTCAGTATTTGAACTGCACTCAATGATGATGTCGCCACCGTCGCCGCCGTCGCCGCCGTCGGGACCACCTTTAGGGAGGTACTTCTCTCGGCGAAAGTGTACAACTCCATTGCCACCGTCTCCGGCTTTACAGTATACGCGGACATTATCGATAAACATGGCTTAGTGGTTCTTGATTTAAAGGTTCAGATTCTTCAGAGAGGAAGCGACTTCTTAACACCAATTCCTATATCAGCAACCCGCAATACAGTTGATTTCATACTTTTTTAACAGCCACACTGCAACTATTGAGGTTTTCTGTGCGATTATTGAGGTTTTCTGTGCGATTTCACTTGGCAAAACCCCTTGTTCTGTGCAGTTTGCCGCTTCCCGCCGCTCTTTCTGAGCAGCGTTTATCTTATAAAACATTATTTATTATGGTAGCACTTAGACTAAATCGCCAAGGCACGAAAGATCGTCCTTTCTACAAGATCGTTGCAGTAGACAGCCGCGCACGTCGCGACGGCCGTTACATCGAGCAAATTGGATCTTACAATCCAATGCTTGAAGGCACAAACTTCACCATCGACATCGCCAAGGCGGATGCATGGATCGGTAATGGCGCTCAGCCATCTGACACGGTTCGTGACATCATCAAAAAGGCTCGTAAGGCAGCTCTCGAAGCTTAATTTACGAATCAACTGATTTTTTAGGAGCCGCTCATTCATTTGAGCGGCTCCTTTGTGTTTAGACTGAAAGTTAAATTCCACCCAGTTTGGAGTAGTGTGTCATCTCTCATGAGTCAGCGTGCCTTTAAATCCTATTAAATAGCATAGCTGCACCGAAAAGTGCTTGCACGCTAGCAGATCTGAATAGACTCTCGCGTCATGGATTATGCCTCTCTTATTGAGAAACGACGCGAGCGCTTCGCTGCAGTAGAAGTGCTCATTACAGACCCCGATCTATTTTCAGATCAGAAGAAGGCGTCGGAGATTATGCAGGAGCATCGTCGACTCAAGAAGTTGCTAGATATGTGGGAAATCTTAGGAAACGCTAAAACCAATCTTCTTGAAAATCAGGAACTCGCCAAAGAGGACGATGCCGAGATGGCTGAAATGGCTGAAATGGAAATCCCTGATTTAGAGGCAACCATCGAAGATCTTTCAGAGAAAATTCAGTACGCCCTACTCCCTCGTGACGCTAACGAAGACCGCGACGCCCTAGTCGAAATCCGCGCTGGTGCAGGTGGTGATGAAGCTAGCCTCTTCGTAGGCGAAGTGATGAGCATGTATGAGCGCTACTGCACGAGTCGTGGCTGGAAGCTTGAGCACCTAGAGAGTAGCCCGTCAGATGTTGGCGGCTTCAAGGAAGTCGTCCTAAAAGTTACTGGTGAGGAAGTATTCCGCTACCTAAAATACGAATCAGGAGTGCACCGTGTGCAGCGCGTTCCCGCCACTGAAACTCAGGGCAGAATCCACACCTCTACCATCACCGTTGCTGTTCTCCCAGAAGCAGAGGACGTAGATATAGAACTTAAAAAAGAAGATCTTCACATCCAAGCAACACGCTCAGGTGGATCTGGTGGACAGCACGTAAACACAACTGACTCCTGTGTGCAGATCACTCACCTCCCCACTGGGCTTCAGGTGAAATGTCAGGACGGACGAAGCCAAACTCAGAACCGTGAATTGGGTCTTCAAATCATGCGCGCCAAACTTTACGAAGCCAAGGTTAGAGAAGAGTCCGAAAAGTATTCAGCTCAACGTAAATCCTTGATCGGGTCGGGTGATCGCTCAGAGAAAATCCGCACCTACAATTTTCCACAATCTCGAGTCACTGATCACCGCATCAACTTCACATCCCACAATATGGACGGAATCTTGAATGGTCAACTCGGAGAGATCACAGAGAACCTGATGAAGGAAGAAATGGAGCAACGTCTTGCTGACGCAGGCATGGAGTAACACCAATCGACTTTAGCACATTGAAAACAATTCTAGAGACACTCGACTCAGGCACTCAGTGGCTTGAGAAAAAAGGCATCGACGATGCACGTCGAAATATGCAGCTATTGCTGTGCCATCAACTCGATTGCTCTAAAATTCAGCTCTACACGAGGTTTGATGAACCGATGAGTGAGGTTAGCTTGATCCCACTCCGTGAAATGCTGAAGCGTCGAGGTAATCGCGAACCACTTCAGCACATCCTCGGTACAGTAGAATTTTACATGCGCGACTTCTATACGGACTCCCGTGCACTCATCCCGCGACCAGAGACGGAGGAACTTTGTGAAATCGTTCTCAAGCAACTCAGCCCAGTCGCGCCCCCAAAAATCCTAGACATGGGGACTGGTTCAGGCGTCATCGGTATTACTTTAGCGTTGGAATACGGAGCTCAGTCACAAGTCGACTGTGTGGACGTTTCAGCTAAAGCACTAGAGTTGGCCCTGAAAAACATCACATCTAACGGGGTTGAAAACTGCACTCACAAGCAGAGCAATCTATTTGACGCACTGGACTCGAAATACGATCTCATCGTCGCCAACCTCCCCTATGTGCCGGAACTCGATAGGAGCTCGTTAGCTGCCGAGCTTACGTATGACCCGGACTTAGCGCTCTATTCAGGTGACGACGGACTGGACATCATTCGTGAATTCATCCAGAAATGTCCTTCCAATCTTGAAATTGGAGGCTTCATTGCTCTCGAAATCGGTATTCATCAGAATCTGGAAGTTGAGAAGCTCCTTAAAGATGCAGGATTCTCCGACATCAAAACATTCCCAGACCTCTCAGGTATCTACCGCTTCCCAACTGCGCGTTGGGCTGGCAACTAAACTCTCTCTATAAACCCCTAATCATCATGGATAAACTCATCGTACATGGCGGCCACGAACTCAGTGGATCGGTCAATATTTCAGGCGCAAAAAATGCTTCGCTCCCGATTCTAGCAGCAGCTTTACTTACGGATGAAGATGTTATCATTCGTCGCGTGCCTGACGTTTCCGACACTAATTATATGATTCAAATCCTCTCGGCGTTGGGTGCTCAAGTTGAACGCTCCAGTGGAACCGTTAGGATTAGTGCAAAAGACATCATTCACGATGCTCCATACGAACTCGTACGTAAAATGCGTGCCTCCATCTGCGTAATGGGCCCGCTTCTTGCTCGACTTGGCAAGGCGCGCGTTTCACTCCCAGGTGGATGTGTTATTGGTGATAGACCGGTCGATCTCCACCTCAAGGGCCTTCGCGCCATTGGCACGGAAATCGACATGGAAGGCGGCAATATGGATATGACGACTCCGAACGGACTCATCGGTGCTGAGGTCGACCTTCGTGGCAAGCAAGGCCCGACGGTACTTGGCACTGACAACCTAATGATGGCGGCAGTTCTAGCCAAAGGCACTACCGTTATCGAATCCGCAGCCGCTGAGCCGGAAGTTGTCGATCTTGCAAATTTCCTCATCGGGATGGGCGCAAAAATTGAAGGCGCTGGTACTCGCCGCATCACAATTGAAGGAGTCGAGAAGCTTCATGGTGTTGAGCATACCGTCATCCCAGATCGCATCGAAGCTGGCACATTCATGGTGGCTGGCGCAATGGCTGCCGGTAAAAATGGCATCAAGCTCAACCGAGTAAACCGTGAGCATCTAGTGCCTGTTACAGAGAAGCTTATCGAGGCTGGCCACAATGTTGAATTTAATGAAACCGGAACATCGGTAACGGTTTCACCTGGCGAACACCCAACTGGTGCCAAAATCGTCACAGCCCCTCACCCAGGCTTCCCTACTGATATGCAAGCTCAGTTTTCCTCACTGTTTGCTGTCACCAAAGGGATTTCGGTTATAGAGGACACCATCTTCCCGCAACGTTTCATGCACTGTGCCGAAATGGGACGCATGGGCGCCGTCATCAAAGTCGACAGCGGAACCGCCGTGATCGAAGGTGTTGAGGCGCTCTCCGCAGCTCCTGTGATGGCATCCGATTTGCGCGCCTCTGCAGCACTCGTGCTTTCAGCGCTCACAGCTAAAGGATCCACTGAGATCAATCGAGTCTATCATATCGACCGTGGCTATGAACATATTGACGAGAAACTTCTTGCGCTCGGAGCGCATGTTGAGCGTGTTCAGGAATGAGATTTCAACTTGGTAGATCGTTTATAATGAGCGATCTATTGAGATCACTGAGAATCACTTTCTTTTATTTGAAGTATATCGCCATTTAAAATGTATGGCAGATGTCTCGAAATGCCTTGACGAACCTCTATCCGTAAAGGAGGTTTCAACTCTTGATACGCGCTTTAGCGTGTTGACATATTTTACGAGTGACTTGTGCACACGTCACTCACTCCAGCTCACCACTAGCTAACCATGGCATCTAAAAAAGTAGCGAAAAAAATCGCAACAAAAACAGCAGCAGCCAAGTCTACTGTGAAGAAGGCAGCAGCCAAGAAAACTGCCGCTAAAAAGACAGCAGCCAAAAAGACCGTCGCTAAGAAAACGACGGCCGCCAAAAAAACTGCTGTGAAGAAGACTGCGGCAAAGAAAGCAGCTAAAGCCTCTGCCGAGCCAAAGTCAAAACTACAAGCCCTCCTCGATGCTGAAGCTGAAGCGAAAGCGAAGCGCGCAAAGAAAACCCCCAAGAATCGTATCGACACACCTGAGATTCAGGAAAAGGTACGTGAACTTATTAAGCTCGCTAAAGAGCAAGAGTATCTCACTTACGATGACATCAACGAGATTCTACCAAATGACCTCGTTGAACAGGCTGACGTAGAAGCAATTCTCGAACGACTCCGCTCAATGGAGTTCGACATCATCGACGCCTCAGAAGTCGACCGCTACCGCGACAAGAAACGCGAAGGCGCCAGTGACGACGAGCCAAAAACTGAGCAAAAGCTAGACATTCTTGATGATCCAGTCCGCATGTACCTCAAGCAGATGGGCCAGGTTCCCCTGCTCACGCGTGAGCAAGAAGTAGAGATCTCGAAGCGTATTGAGGACGCTGAACTTACCGTTCAGAAGTTCCTTCACCGTTTTGGTTTCGTTTCTGATTCCTACCTCGAACTAGCAGACAAACTCATAAAAGGTAAAGAGCGCTTCGACCGCGTCATCCTCGATAAGAAGATCGAATCACGCGAGCGCTACATGAAGACGCTTCCTAAGCTTTGCGATCAGCTTCGTCAGTGTCACGAAGAGACTGATGATATTTTCCGTAAGCTCAACGCTAAAAACCCAAGGGGGGTGGCCAAGCTCGAAGCTGAGCTTGAAAAGCAACTTGGAATTATCGCTAAAATCTACCAACGATTTTTCTACAAACAGAAGGTCGTGGAAGATTTCTGCGAAGTTGTTGAAGAATACCAGAAGAAATTCTGGAAGTACCAACGCAAGGCTGACGCACATCCGGACGAGAAAGAATTTGAAACAAAGATCCGTGAAGCTCAGCAACACTCATGGTTCTCATCCGAAGGTTTCGCTCAGAACAACAAGGATCTGCGCCACTGGATGAAGATGGCTTACAAAGCTAAGACTGAAATGGTCGAAGCTAACCTCCGCCTCGTTATTTCAATCGCCAAGAAGTACACTAACCGTGGACTCTCCTTCCTCGATCTTATTCAAGAAGGTAACATGGGTCTCATGAAGGCTGTTGAGAAATTTGAATACCGCCGTGGTTACAAATTCTCAACCTACGCCACATGGTGGATCCGTCAGGCAATCACCCGCTCGATCGCTGATCAGGCACGTACTATCCGTATCCCGGTCCACATGATCGAGACAATCAACAAGCTCATGCGTGTGCAAAAGCAGTTGGTTCAGGAATACGGTCGCGAACCATCTCCAGATGAAATCGCAGAGGAGATTCACCTCCCTGTCGAGCGTGTCCGCGCAGTTCTCAAGATGGCTCAACAGCCCATCTCACTCCAGGCGCCCGTCGGTGATTCTGACGACACTTCCTTCGGTGACTTCATCGAAGATAAGGCTGCAGAAAACCCAATGGAAGAAGCTGGCTTCGCAATGCTCAAGGAGAAAATTATCGACGTTCTCGATACCCTCACTGAGCGTGAGCGCGAAGTGTTAGAGCAACGATTCGGACTCAAGGACGGCTATAGCCGCACGCTTGAAGAAGTGGGTCGCCAGTTCCAAGTTACTCGTGAGCGTATCCGTCAGATCGAAGCAAAAGCGCTTCGTAAGATGCGCCACCCTACGCGTATCCGCAAGCTGGAAGGCTTCATCGAGCTGCCAAACATGTAAGTCTAGCGGCTTCCATCAAGTATACTTTAAATCAAAAGCGCGTCGAATTACTCGACGCGCTTTTTTTGTTTAAAAAAACAAAATCGTGAAGTTCACGCGGGTTTTACGATGAGAAAACTTAAGCGTCAGCAATTTCTTCCGCGGGATAGGTCCAGATCTCGCTTAAGGTCGGGTGGTAGTGAGGGATCTTTGCTAACTGACCCGCAGTCGAATGGAATGCCATGGCGACAACAATCTCATGGATAAGTTCTGCAGCCTCAGGGCCGATAACTGAGCCGCCGAGGATTTCCTTGGTTTTAGCGTCGCCTATCAATTTAACAAAGCCGTGTTCAGATCCGTGAATCATAGATTTACCATGATCATTGAATGGGTGAGTTTCTACGATCACCTCGCGCCCAGCTGCTGCGGCTTCGATCTCAGTCATGCCGACTGCTGCAACTTGAGGATCTGTAAAGATGCCGTAGAGCTTGAGACGGTAGTCAATTTTACCGAAGTCGCTCTCCCCCTCAATAAATTTAATGGCATTCTCAGCTGCGAGTTCACCTTGCTCAATGGCGATGTGGACGATTTCATAAGGGCTACAGACGTCACCACAGGAAAATATATGAGGGGCTGAACTCTGCATATCGAGCCCTACAACCACTCCGCATCGAGAGTTGAGTTCAATGCCGGCTGCATCAGCTCCGAGGTTTGTTGTGTTTGGTTTACGGCCAGTCGCAGCGAGTATTGCATCTGCATCTACAAAGGTCTCCACCCCACCTTTCTCATAAACAACACGCTTTTTGCCACCGGAAGTTTTCTCGATCCGCAATAATCGCGTGTCACACTCGATCTTCATTGTGCGTGATGTGAGCGCCGCCTCTAACTCATCAGCAAGATCCACGTCCATCCCTGTCAGTAGGTGGGCGCTACGTTGAATCACAGTCACCTCTTTATCAATTGCCTCAAAATAGTGAGCCATTTCCAGAGCGATTGCTCCTCCTCCTAACACCACAATAGAATCAGGGACGTCAACCATATCTAACACGTCATCTGATGTGAGGTACCCATGTTCGTGTAGTCCTGGAATATCTGGAACAAAAACGCTAGAACCTGTAGCCACAATAAATGTCTTAGCTGTCACCATTGTTGAACCACCATCCTTGAGTTGAACCTCTAGTGTGTGTGGATCTTTAAATGTTGCGTGACCACGGACGAGTTCAAATCTGCCATCTTGCAGTTGCCCGGATCGATAGTCAGAAAACTCCTTTATCAATTGACGCTTACGCTCGATGACTGTCTCAGTGTTCACCTTGCTAGATGTCATCTCAATACCAAACTTCGCAGCTTCTCTAACGACGAGATTGCGGTTAGCTGACTCAATGAGTGCCTTGCTAGGCATACACCCGCGTAGGATACAAAGCCCGCCGAGCTCGTCTGCGCCATCTATCACTACCACCTTCTTGCCAGCCGCTGCAGCAGTTCTCGCTGCGGCATAGCCACCACTGCCACCACCAAGAACGGCAATGTCAAATTCTGTATTTTTTGTCATAATTCTTGTTTTGTTCGCTGCAGACTACAGCAATCCCTTCATTTGTAAAACAGTCCGCATCTCATCCGCAGACTTCGCAATGCTCGCGGTAGAATCTCCGTATTTGGCATTCACCGTTTTATATTTAGCGCGCACTTCGTTTGCTCGCAATGTTCCTGAGACACTTCTAATCAAAATAGCTAACACCTTTTCAGCTCCATAGGATTCCAAGGCTGCTGCATAAATTTCTGGGTCGCGCTGACTGTCATCTCCAATCAGGACGAATTTTGCCTGTGGGTACCAGGACGCGACTTCGTCGATTGCCTGTCGCTTGTGCTGGTCATGGCTTGGCGTCAACCATTGCTCGGGCGTTAGCCCCCAGTTGGTCATGAAAAGCCCGCCATCAGGTAGCTGGGCGCGGTGGAAAATACGCTTCAAAAAGTTTGCCAAGTTCCACGGTGAACTAGTCACATAGAAAACTGGATGCTCCCCTCCCCGGTTTAGCTCCGTGACTAAACTACCCACTCCAGGAACCAATTCACGTGTGAGCGAGTTTCCGAACAAAGTAGTTTCTAGCATCTTCCCCATAGAAATTGACCCAGTCTCCATCAATGTGTCGTCTACATCGCTAATGATCACCAAGTCCTTGAACTCACGGCTACCAATCAACTCCACTTCTGCAGAATACCCATGGTTCGGCAAACTCACCTGGACACTTTTGATTTCTTCGTCACAGGTGTCGTGGAGTTCGAAGTAGCCTTCTTTGTTAGAACGTACAGTGATCACCCTATTTCCCATTTTCACCTCAACCCTAGCATTGGGGAAATCGAGAGTGAACCAATTACTAGCCATCCTCTTGAAATTCACCCACTTGTCGTCCTTAGCCTTTGGCGCGGTCATCACACGTAATGCCATCACTCTACCAAAAAGGTAAATCCCCCCTGGATGCTGGATCGCATTATACACATCTGCCACAGGGTGCGCCTTCTTACGCGGGATCCAAAATGTCATCAAGTACCAGATCACCCCGAGAAGCCATTCAACCACCAGCGCACCATGGCGCAGCCATATCATCAATCGTTTCATCGACACCACAAGACCTATCATACGTCAGCACGATGACAAGCGAGCAACATAACAGACTAGGCAAAAAGGCTATTTTCAACTATAGCAAAGCCATGACACCAGAGGAAATTCACGCATCCATTTACACAATGGGCCAAAAAGCACGCAAAGCAGCTCATTCACTCTCACTACTGAGTGCTGAGAAAAAGTCTAGTATCCTGCGTGCGATGGCTCAGGGACTTCGTGATTCCTCTGCCGCTATACTGACAGCCAATGCTAAAGATATCACTGCAGGTTCCTCTAAGGGACTCAGTGGGGCTTTACTCGATCGGCTAAGACTCGACACTGCCCGCATCGAGTCCATCGCTGCCGGTGTCGATCAGGTTGCTGACCTGCCTGACCCCGTCGGTGAGTCCCTAGAAACTGTGACTCGCCCTAACGGCATCATTATCGAGAAAGTTCGAGTCCCTATCGGAGTGATCGGCATCATTTTTGAGAGCCGACCAAATGTCACTTCAGACGCTGCTGTGCTTTGTCTGAAATCAGGCAACGCCACTATCCTCCGTGGAGGATCTGAAGCGATTCATTCGAACAAAGCAATCGCTGAAGCGCTACAATCTGGTGGAGAAAAAGCCGGTCTTCCCGAAGGTGCTGTCCAGCTCATCCCGTTCACTGACCGCGAGAGTGTCAAAGTCCTTGCCGGTATGGATAAATACCTCGACCTGATCATTCCACGTGGTGGCAAAGGTCTGATTGAGACCGTGGTGAGTCTCGCGAGAATGCCCGTCATTAAGCACTACGATGGCATCTGTCATGCCTACGTCGATACAGCTGCAGATCAAGATCTAGCAGTCGCCATCATTGACGATGGGAAAACGCAAAAGCCGTCCGTCTGTAATGCGCTAGAGACAGTTCTGGTCCACAAAGATGTCGCCGAAACCTTCCTACCGAAGCTCGCCCAGCGGCTTCAAGTTCGCGGTGTTGAAATCCGTGGTGACGAAGCCACGCTAGCTATTCTCCAGAACATCACCGCAGCCAGCGAGGATGACTGGAGCACAGAGTACCTGGACCTCATTATTTCCGTGAAAGTCGTGGCTAGTCTCGATGATGCCGTTGCGCACATCAACCACTACAGCTCACAACACAGCGAGGTCATCATCACCACCGATGCCTCTGCTGCGGCCCGATTCCAATCTGAGATCGATAGCGCCTGCCTATTCCATAACGTCTCCACACGATTCGCCGACGGTGAAGAATTTGGCTTCGGTGCCGAAATTGGCATCAGCACAGACAAGCTCCACGCTCGTGGACCAATGGGGCTCAACGAACTGTGTAGCTACCAATACCGCATCTCAGGCACAGGTCAGATCAAAGACATTGCTCGGCAGAGTGCTCTATAGCTTCGAACTTGCACAAATTTACGTCTAGGCTACGCTCTAGAACTTATGAAAACTCTTCTCTGTTGTTGTGCCATCACCTTGAGCTCACTTTCTCTTGTGGCTGAAACTCCTTCATCTGCTCCTGTGGCGATCTCTATAGACGTCCCTAGCCCCGCTTGGTCGCTCAAGATCAGCAGCATCCACACGAAAGAAAACAAGCTGCTCATCGTGTGCAATGCTCAGCAAAAAGAGGGCTTGGCTGCATCAGTCATGTCAAAAGCTAAAGACTCAGTAAATATTCCCAATGAGTTCACCAAACTACCACGTAAAGTCTATGTCACAGGCCAAAAGTGGAACTACAGTGACGGCTATGAAGCTGTCACAGATGAGGAGTTGAAGAAGCTGCTGGCTGGCGCTACAGAAGTTTATTCCGCTAGCAAACCACTCACGAAAGAATCCTTCATTGGTCTAACTGTAAAATCCGCGCAAGCTCTCGCGAAGAAAAACAATCTACCATCCCGGGTAGTAGAAATCGATGGAAAGCCGCAGATTGTCACTATGGACATGCGCCCAGAGCGCTTCAACTTTGCCATCAAAGACGGCAAAGTTATTCGCGTCACTAAAGGTTAGTTGCCGCTCACCCGCACCAAGCGTGTGATAACGCGGACCTTAAGTTTCCGCTTAGAGTGCGCATTTGCCGCGCTCTGTAGTAGCCCCACCATTTCAGCACTCACGGCTTCAGAGCTATCGATGGTGATTTCCACCACCTGCACTCCCGCTTTGTAAGGCATCTTCTTTACCGAACTAACAACGAGTCCATCTACGGCTGCTACCTTTTCAAAGGCCTCTGTGATGTCATCGCCACCAGCGAGTTGCTTCACGATCACTGACGACAAGGGGACCATGAGACCAAACATCACCAAGGTGAAAACAATCATCGTGCGCTTTGCCCAGACTGTCGACTGGCCACCTTTGCCACGAATTCCAGCCATGAAGAAGTTCATAGCAGAGCCTAACACGATAGCCACAACGTTGGTTCCAAATAAAACCGCCGCGCCTTGAGCGACTTGGTATTTACCAAAGGCCAAACAAATTCCAGTGGTAGCAATCGGCGGTACTAAAGCAGCGGCAATCGCTACACCAGCCAGAGCTCCACTCAGTTTAGGCCTAGCCAAGCAATAGCTAGCAGCCACGCCAGAGATGAAGGCAATGCCGAGATCTAACACGCTAGGTGCACCGCGGGCAATGAGTTCGTCGGTGAGTCCGTAGCCACATAGTCTCGCTACTGTTCCTAACAAGTAGCCAACAGCAAGCGCCGAAATGAATCCCAGCCCAACAGCCTTCTGACAACGCCTCCATAAAGGCCAATTCCCCTGAACCACAGATAATCCCCCGCCTAGCAATGGAGTCATCAGCGGCGCCACTAACATGGCCCCTATCACCACCGCTCCACTGTCTGCGATCAGCCCCAAAGCTGCAATTGCTGTGGCTAATAACATCAAGGAGCCAAAATCAAACGACCAGCGACTCTTGTCTTCGATGTCCGCAAATAGGGCAACGCGTTCATCACGACGAAGCTGTGGCACCGAAAGCTGCAAACTACGCTCTAGTCTATTCCGTAGGCGGTGGCCAATTGGCTTTTCCCCACGGATCACCGCAACACTCATGCCCTCAGTGCCTCGCAGTAATTTATCGGGAACTGTGCCAAAGAGTTTTCTCCTCACAGAACTCACCCCAGATGCCCCGATCAGCATCATGCCATAGCTGTCTTCACTCACCTCCTCGCGAATCGCAGCATACACCGAATCATTGAGCCTTACTTTCCTAGAAACGGTTTCAGGTTTCACGCCTGAGCGTCGCAAAAAACTTTCCAGTCTTTGCTCACCCACCTCCAAGGACACGTCGTCGGTGTCAGGCTGTACAAAAAAGGCTGTCACATCTTCACCAAACGCATCGGCGGCTAGTTTTAAACCACGACGTGAATTGGGACCGCCAGCACAGGGCAAAAGTACTTTCCCTATACCGGAATCACCATCTCCGATCCGCAGAACCATGATAGCGCAATGCACGGAATCGAGCAGTCCTTGAATTGCACTTCGGTAAAACTCAGGGTGGCTCATCCTGTCCTGTAGTACTAACAAGTTAGCCTTTGTCTCAGTCAGTTGAGTCATCACCGATTTACGTATGTTAGCGGTTTCCACTTCTCCTAATTCGACAGCGATCGCATCCTGAGACCCTACCACCTCTGAAATCCCCTCCCACCAATCATCTTGAACATCAGCACCCCACACGGCTTCACCTATCGATGGTCCATCCTTCACGCGAAGAACGGATAACTTTGAAGCATTAGCTCTTGTCAACCTCAACGACCATTGCACCAACGCAGCGG
>CAXMPP010000008.1:4000-35941 GCA_964195395.1 uncultured Thermodesulfobacteriota bacterium | reverse complement strand
ATGGCTTCAGCCTTGGATATATCCGAAAATACGGTCTCGGGTTATGTCAAAGGCGTCTACCGCCACTTCGAGGTGCATTCACAAACTGATCTGGTGCGTAAATTTTCAGGAATGACTTAAGTCGAGATCTGGCTTTCCATAGGGGAGCTAAAGTATTAGAAAGTGCCTGACATGTTCAGTATTTCCCAACTATCCGACGACCAGAAAAAACAAATTGCGACATGGGCGGAAGCCGGTGCGCAACTTCCAGAGATTCAGAAAAAGATACAGGAAGAATTTGAGATTCAAATAACCTACATGGATACTCGCGTTCTGGGGTTAGACCTCGGAATTGAGTTAGTCAAAGAAGTGGTGGTTGAGGAATCTGCCGAGGCGAAAGTGGCAACTGGATTTGTTGATGCGAGCGTCGATGAAGTCGAACGAGCTGGAGCATTGAAGTCGGGTTCAGTTACCTTTAGCGACGGCGAGAAGGCTTTGTGGATGATTGACCAATCTGGCAGTCTAGCCCTTGATCCCGAAACTCCTGGCTACGAAGCAGACGAAGAAGACCTCATCAAGTTTCAAGAGAAACTCAGAGACCTGCTCATTTAAGTTTTTTCTGAACAGAATTGAAGGTTTGTTCCGCCGTTGGAATTCAGTTAGTCTGCTGAGCATGTTGCTGAGAGTAAAGTGGTGGGGTGCTGTGGCTGGGTTATGTGGAGTGAGTTTAGTCTCGTGCATGACGCGTGAGCTTAGCTCTCCAGATTTAAATGCGCTTTACTCTGAGGCAGCTCAAAGCCACCACGAGTTTAGAAATCCAGTGATTGTGATTCCAGGAATACTGGGGTCAAAGCTGGTAGACCCGCGAACGGGCAGATCTGTCTGGGGAGTATTCGAAGGGAAATTTCTCAATCCAGAGAATCCAGAAAATACAGCACTGGTGGCTTTACCTATGCAGCTGGGGAGGAGTTTGGATCAACTTGAGAGTCCTGTGGTTGCTACTGCAGCCTTAGACCGATTGCGTGTGCGGGTACTAGGAATACCAGTGGAGTCTAGGGCGTATGCTGGAATTTTAGAAACTCTAGGGGCGGCAGGGTACAGAGATCAGCAGTTGGCCGAGAGTGGAGCCATCGATTACGGGTCTGACCATTTCACCTGCTTTCAATTTCCGTATGACTGGAGAAAATCCAATGTAGAAAATGCTGCTGCTTTAGATGTCTATATTCGCGAGAAGAAGGACTATGTTAGAAAGAAACATCGTGAAGTTTTTGGAAAAGAGAGAGGTGATATCAAATTTGATATTGTCGCGCATTCTATGGGAGGTCTGATAGCGCGTTACTACCTGCGCTATGGGGATCAAAGTTTACCGAAAGATGGATCTCAGCCGAATCTCAATTGGGCGGGAGCCAAGAACGTCAACCGATTGATCATGGTGGGAACGCCCAATGCTGGTTCGGTGTTAGCTTTTGAAGATCTGGTGCATGGTAAACATTTTGCACCTAAGTGGCTGAGTGTGATAGGTGCTGTGAGCATCCCTTCTTATTCGGCAGCTGTGATGGGGACCTATCCATCGCTTTACGAACTGATGCCTCGCGTGCGTCACCGAGCTTTTGTTGAGAACCAGAGCGACCAGAATGTAAACGTCTATGATGTGAAAATATGGGAAAAGTATGGCTGGGGGCCATTGGCTGCTGATCAGGATAGGGATTTGCAGGTGATCTCACCTCAGGCTCAGACTGTGGAGCAGAGGCGTAAAATAGCCCGTGAGCATATGGCAAAGTGCTTGCGCAATGCGCAGAGATTTCACCAAGCTTTGGATAGAGATGCCAAGCCTCCATCGAATTTGAAAATTAGCTTAGTGGCTGGCGATGCTGTGCAAACTAAGGAACGGGTGCAACTAGATCTAAAAACTGGTGCCTTTAAGGTCACAAAGTATGGACCAGGTGACGGGACTGTGTTGAGAAGTAGTGCCTTGGCTGATGAGCGGGCAGGTGGTGACTACCAGCCGAAACTACAAAGTCCGATGCACTTGCATGACGTCACATTTCTATTCAAAGATCATCTTAGCATGACCAAAGATCCTATGTTTTCAGATAATTTACTCTTTCGGTTGCTCGAAGAATAAGTAGTTGAGTGACAACTTAAACCTTGATGTCGATCATGGCAGTGCGCTTGAGACCTTTGATCCAGCGCTTGTAGCGTGCTGAGGACTTTTCGCGCTCTACATTGCGACGTACGATTTTGCGGACTTCAGGGTCGGACATATTAGGTGCTGGTCCCAAGGTTTTCTTGTTCACCACGATGATGTGGTATCCGCCCGCGTCTTCAAGGGGGCCAATCACAGTACCAGTAGGTTCTTCAAAAATCATTGTGGCGATGACTGGTGAGAGGTCGATGCGGTCGACCTCTTCGTGGAGGCCACCGTCCTCAGCCCAGGCGTCTTTCGAGTGCTCCTTAGCGAGTGGCGCAAAGTCATTTCCTTTTTTAAGTTTTTCGACAATCCCTTCTGTCAGTTCGAGCTGGGATTCAGCGGTTGCGAGTAAGTTGTCGTCATCGATCTTTGGGATATAAATTTTCTCGAAGTCGCACTTATCTTTGGCTGTGTCGCGGAGCTCAGGTTTGAGCTTGGCGTACTCTTTGCGCATCTCTTCAGGAGTGGCCGGAGGAGTGTCCGAAAATTGCTGGGAGCGCATGGCTTGAACAATCAGCTGGCGGTGAATGAGCTCACGGTACTTTTTGAATGAAAGGCCCTTTGATTGAAGTTCCTCACGGAAGAGCCCGACATTGTTGTTGTAGTCAGCTCTGATTTTCCTGCGGATCTCAGAGTCGACAATGTGCTCGGGGATCTTTGCTCCGATGGTTTTGAATTCGTGTAAAACGAGTTCACGCTCGACCAGTTCGTCGACGATTTTTGTCTGAGCTTCTTTCAGCTCCTTGTAGTAGCTAGGAGTTTTCCTCGGGTATTTGGTGGAGAGATAAGCACGGAGTGGTGCCAGGGCGAATGCCACTTCGTTTTTAGTGACCACACGGCCGTTAACTTTGGCTGCAATGCCGTTGAGTTCAACTGCTGCAGTGGCGGAGAATGCGAGGCCAATTCCTATGGCGAGGTGGAGTAGAAATTTCATAAGCGATGGAGGCTTTGTTTGAGGTGGTTTAACGTGGATTGAGCGCCATGGAAAGACCTATTAGTCTAACTTGGCAGAGGAATTGAGTGACAAGGTTGAAACAAAGTAGCGGAGAATGTTCAGATCGATTTTAACAATTGAATGGCTTCGTTGAGCTTTTTAGCAGGTAGCCCTTCAGTAAGACGTGGGAATCTGGACTCGTTCAGTGTGATGTAGTTGCCATTTCTGGTAAGCATCAGTCGCTGGCCTTGGAGTTCGATGCTGGTGATCATAGCTTTAGCGGCGGCGAGCTTGAGGCTAGTGGCTTGGAGTAGGTATTTCACCGACATCGGGTGGCGGCCAAATTGGTCTTTCCAGTCGTCTGCGATGCGACGCAGTTCCTTTTCTGAGACGGTTTCAGCCAATTGCTTGTAGGCGCGGATGCGCATGCTTGGTTCAACCATGTAGGCGGCGGGGATGTAGCAGGGGAGATTTGAGTCAGAATCTGAGTGGGAGAATTCCGTCTCGTTGAAGGTGAGGAAATCGGCCCTAAGGGTAACGTCGATGCGAGCGTGGACGTGATTTCCCCTGAGGCGGTCGATCGATTGACGCAGGAGCTGGCAGTACAGGTCAAAGCCGACGGCGGCGATGTGACCAGATTGCTTGGTGCCTAGTAGGTTGCCTGCGCCGCGGATTTCGAGGTCGCGCATCGCTATTTTAAAACCAGAGCCTAGGGCGGTGTATTGCTTGATGGCATTGATGCGCTTCCGTGCGTCGCCTGAGACCATTTGTGGAGGAAGCAGCAGGATGGCGTAGGCCTTTTCTCCAGCTCGGCCCACTCGGCCGCGTAGTTGATACAGGTCTGAGAGTCCAAAGCGATCGGCGCGGTCGATCAAAATGGTGTTGGCATTCGGTATGTCGATCCCAGACTCGATGATGGTGGTGGCGAGCAAAATGTCTGAGTCGCCGTTGACGAAGTCTCGCATCACGACTTCTAGTTCTTCCTTAGGCATCTGGCCGTGCCCGATGGAGACGCGGGCTTCGGGCACGAGATCGAGCAACTTCCTCTTCATCAGGTCAATGGTTTGAACTCGATTGTGGAGGAAGAAAACTTGGCCGCCGCGCTTGAGTTCGCGCTGGATAGCATCGCGGATGATGCGTTCATCATAAGCGCAAATTGAAGTCTGAACGGGGACCTTATTTGGCGGAGCCGTGTCGATAGTCGACATGTCACGTGCTCCCATCAGTGAGAGGTAGAGGGTGCGCGGGATGGGGGTGGCTGAAAGCGTGAGCATGTCGATCCCACGCATGCGTTCTTTAAATTTCTCTTTATGGCGGACGCCAAAACGTTGTTCTTCATCGACAATGGCAACTCCAAGGTTTTTGAATTCGATGTCGTCGGAGACTAGTCGATGGGTGCCAATGACGATATCAACTGTTCCATCGGCTAATCCCTTGAGGGTTTCTCTGATCTCTGAGGGAGTACGAAAGCGATTGAGAAGCTCGACTCGAATCGGATAATCTGACATCCGCTCGCGGAAGGTGCGCCAGTGTTGCTCTGCCAGCACTGTGGTCGGCGCCATCATGCAGGCTTGCTTGCCTCCAGTGACTGCTTTGAAGGCGGCGCGGATGGCGACCTCGGTTTTCCCGAAACCCACGTCGCCACAGATCAAGCGATCCATCGGTTTGCCTGATTCCATGTCGGCCTTGGTGTCGGCGATGGCCTCTAGCTGGCCAGGAGTTTCGGTGAAGCGAAAAGAATTCTCAAACTCCCACATCCACTTGGTATCAGGCGGGTGGCTCTGAGATGTTTGAGTGTGGCGCTCGGCTTGAATTTTGAGCAATTGTGCGGCGTAATCGAGAATCGACTTTTCAGCAGATTTGCGAGATTTAGCCCATTTGGCATCTCCGAGTTTGGTGAGCTGAGGGGTCTTGCCACCCATGCCAACGTAGCGGGCAAGAAGGTGGGATTGGTCGATCGGGACCGAGAGAATAGCTCCGTCGCGGTACTCGATGTGGATTTCTTCCTCCCCCTCATTGTTCGTTGCAATACCCTCGAACCGGCCAACTCCGTATTCTGAATGCACCACGAGGTCCCCTTCGTTGATGTCCTCGATGTTGGTTTGAGCTCGGGCCCGACGTTGATGGTCGAGCTGGTTGGAGCGACGTGAATGCTGGTTTTGATAGCGTCCAAAGAGTTCGGCTGAGGACAGAATGGCGAGCTTTGCTTCTGGGAAAGTGAAGCCCTGTGCTAGTTCACCTCGGCAGGATTGAATAGTTTTAAAAATCGCTTCACCCATGAGCTCGGCGAAGCGTTCTTTCTCGCCGTTGTTGGCAAACACGAGATGGACTTGCCAATCGTCCTTTGCCCACTCCGCGATTTGTTGGTGGAATGCGTGGCGCTTTGATTCTTGCAAGACAAAGTCGCCAGCCTCAAACGCTCCAAGCGGGCTGCCGTGTAGGGCTGTGGTGAAATCGGCTTCACCAGTTTCTAAAACTGGGGCTGATGGAGAAAAATGGAAAAGCGCGTTAGGGTGAGAGTCTTCCGTTAGAGACACAAGAGCGTCTTGAGCTCCAAGAAAATCTGCCATTGTGCCGGAGGAGTCTGGTTCACTTATCGCAAGCTCAATGACTTCTAATTTTTTGCGGGACGTTTGGGAGTCGAGATCAAACGCGCGGATCGAGTCGATCTCAATATCGAAGAATTCAAGGCGAACCGGGTCGGGGTTTTGCCATGTGTAGACGTCTAGAATCCCACCGCGCTGGGCGAATTGGCCACGGCTGTGAATCTGACTGACGCGTTCAAATCCTTGCTCGCTGAGCGTCTTGAATAGGGAGTCGATGTCCACTTCTTGTCCGACTTTGAAGCGTAGCCTAGCGGATTCTAACGCCTTAGGTGAGGGGGCTGGCTCGTCGAGTACACTTGAGGGGAGAATTACCACCTCCGGGAAATCTGTAGATGGATCGGTCGTTAGTGCATGTAGATCAGCGAGGCGCTCGGCACCAGATTCGGGGTCGGCAATCTCGCTGTCCTGATCGGCGCGAGAAATCTCTTTGAGTAGATGGCTTTTGACTCGCCAGAGTGGGAGTTCATCGGCGATGCGTTCGCGTAGGCGCGGTAGGTCACAAAGCAGCCAAAGACGCCCTTGAGGGTTAGCCTTGGCGTAGGGGTGGGCCACTAAGGCTGTGAGGAAGGCTGCGGCAGCCGGCTCCACTGGTCCGAGCTGTTTGGGGGCACAGTTTTTCGCCTCCTCCAACCAATTGGCTGTGGAGCAAATTTGCGTCGCATGGTCGAGGCCTGGCGCTGCAGCTGGTTTACGTTTTCTCAGAGAGGTGTGACTAAGAATTATAAAGCTAACTCGTGACGAGTCTAACTAAAGGAGTAGTAGCATAGCTTGAGTTCTCTAGCAAATGGAACCTTGTGCTGTACAAATCAAGTGGATTTGGATGGAGCTTTTGATTGGGAACTGCTAACTAGCGGAATGCAACGCGAGCTTAAGAAGGGGAAATATAGACACTTTAAAGGGAATGAGTATCAGGTCGTCGATACAGCACGCTGTAGCGAGACGGATGCTCAGCTAGTGATATACAAACCGCTCTACGATGAGGGCGAAGGCTTGTGGGTTCGACCTTTAGAAATGTTTTTAGAGACCATAGAGCGCGACGGCAAATCCTTCGAGAGGTTTGAGTATATCGGGAGCTAATCTTGTGCCGGGTGACTGAGGCTCCAGTTTCAGTAGGAAGGAAGTTAGAGCGATAGAGACCTGAGCCAGTCATCGTAGCCATCACCTTTGGTTGTGGAATTTTGCAGTGAGTTTTCAGAAAGGTGTGAGTGCGGGAGTTTTTTGACATCTTTAGGGAGCACGCCGAAGCGCTTCTTGAAGCTTCGGGTGAATGTATTGGGGTCGTTGAAGCCCCATCGATAGAGGACATCCGTGATCGTGAGGTGGGCCAGTGCAGGATCACGAAGGTCGGAATAGGTCTTTTTGAGCCTTTGTTCACGAACGTGGTTCATAATGCCTCCGAGTGGTTCTGTGACACGGTAGAGTTGTGCGCGTGAGAGTGAGAATACTCGGCTAATGGAGTCGACGGATAATTCGGGCTCAGCAAGGTGAGAGTTGATCCATTTCTTGATTTCTAGAAGAAGGCTAGTTGAGACCGATTGCTCGTAGGCTGGTAAAATATCTGAGGAATGCTGAAGCGCTGAACTGGCTAGCTCTAGCAGTGCGCGCTGAATACTAGAGCACGATTCAGTTGTGATACTCGGAGCAATTTCGTAGAGTGATAGGATATGAGCCTTGAGGAGCTTAGTCATCGGCCTGTCGCGTGGGAGGAGCTGGCAGTGCCACCTGCTAACCGATGGGATGTAGGATTCGATAAGGTCGCGTGGGAAAATGACGGAGAGGTTGGTGAAGTCGTTGATCGAGTTCATAGCCTCTTTGCTCAAATCGTAGACAACTAGATCACCGGTTTTGACGTGAGTTACGTGACTATTATAGCGGAAGTCTTCTTCACCTCTGAGGTAGAGCTGAATCATGATCATGTCGATGCCATCACGACGAATCGACTGGGGGTTTCTATTGTAGCTTGCTTGGACCGAACTGGTGCGAGCGAGCATCAGCTGGTCAAGCATGTAGGCCTCTACATCGGCCTTGAATGGTTGTGAGTTTCGTTTTTTTTCCAACTCCACGTCGAAAAGGACCGACATACTATCCCTGAATACATCAAACCGATCCTCGGCTGAAATGCCGTCAGTAGTGAAATGTGTGCGAGGAATTGCATTCATAGAGAGGAGGCATATATTAGAGTAAGCTTGATCGTGTTGGCAAGTCCTGGGTGGATTGATGAGACGGAATGTACGTGAATTGAGACGAAACGTCGAGAATAGTCATGCTCGTTCTGCTACTATTACCGAGTAACTTCCTCATTGGAAGACCTCCCAATAGTCCGAGAGCCAGATCAGAAATTCCCCCGAAAAAGTGTGTGTTACACGAATAGGTGATCCACGTGATTGGTCTAGCTCTCGGACGATTTTTTAGCTCATGAGGCGTATTTTTTTACAGGTCATCTTAGACGAAAAAAACCGATAGGGGCGGACCCTATCGGTTTTAAAAGATTTGTATAATCGCTGGTGATTACGCAGTTGGTACAGACTGGATGGTCTGGATAACGCGTGAAGCGATCTGGTATGGGTCACCTTCGGAGTTTGGACGACGGTCTTCAAGGTAACCTTGGTACTTGTCATCTTTCACGAAGCTGTGTGGAACGCGGACAGATGCGCCACGGTCAGCAACACCCCAAGAGAACTTGTCGATTGACTGTGTCTCGTGAAGGCCGGTGAGGCGGAGGTCGTTCTCAGGTCCGTAAACAGCGATGTGCTCTTCAGTGAACTCTTCGAATGCGGCCATAAGCTTGAGGAAGTATTCCTTACCACCTACTTCACGAAGGTGAGTAGTGGAGAAGTTGCAGTGCATGCCAGAACCGTTCCAGTCGCCTTTGACAGGCTTACAGTGCCACTCTACGTCGATCTCGTACTCTTCACAGAGGCGGAGAAGGAGGAAGCGAGCCATCCACATTTCGTCAGCACAGCGCTTAGAGCCTTTGCCGAAGATTTGGAATTCCCACTGTCCAGCAGCAACTTCTGCGTTGATGCCTTCGTGGTTGATGCCAGCTTCGATACAAAGATCGAGGTGGGTGTCAGAGATTTCACGGCCGAGTGAACTCACGTTCTTGAAGCCTACACCACAGTAGTATTGACCTTGTGGCTCTGGGTAACCGCCTTGCGGGAAACCGAGTGGGCGACCGTCTTGCATGAGGAAGTACTCCTGCTCGAAGCCGAACCATGTGCCTTCGTCGTCAGCGACTGTGGCGCGTGAGTTAGATGGGTGTGCTGATCCGTCTGGAAGCATAACTTCACACATGACGAGTACGCCGTTGAGGCGTGTTGGATCTGGATAGAGAGCTACTGGCTTAAGTACGCAGTCGGAATCTCCGCCTGCTGCTTGCTGTGTTGATGAGCCGTCGAATCCCCACTCAGGGAGTTGCTCGAGAGTTGGGAACTCATCGAATTCGCGCATCATGCACTTTGTGCGGAGGTTAGCGACTGGTGTGTAACCGTCGAGCCATACGTAATCGAGTCTGAATTTGGACATAATGATGTATTTACTTTAGAGTAGTGGAGTTTATCTCCAGCTGCTTGATACTTATGCATCAAGCATGATGTGTGCCAAGTCCGAAAAATTAGATTTACTCTATTTTATCGAACATCAATGACGATGAGGGTCGTATCATCTGACCCGTCATTATCAATGGCGCGATTCATAAGAGCGTTTGCGGCCGCGCTTGTCGAGTCTCTGTTTTTGCCAAGTGCAGAATGGATGTGTTTTTCCCATAATCCATCAATGATTCCGTCAGAGCAGAGCATGAATCTGTCTCCTTTTTGATAGGAGATAGCAGCAACTGCGGGACTGATTTTGGTGTGACCTCCGCCAATGACTTCGCAGAGCACTGAGCGCTTCGGGTCGTTGCGGTACTGGCGTTCTGTTATCTCACCACGCTTAAGTTTTCTCCAACAGAAAGAGTGGTCCTCAGTGATTTGCTGGGTTTCTTCGTCGCGAATGAGATAGAGACGGGAATCTCCAGCGTGAGCAATATACAAGTTTTCTGGAGTGAACCATGCCAGGGTGAGAGTGGCTCCCATTCCCTTGAGCAGTTCGTCGTTTGCTGCCCTTTCGTTGATTCCAGAGTGGACGTCCTTGACCTTTTGTTCGAGTAACTCGAGGTAATCTGGATGGAGTCCTTGTGCTGCTGTTTTAAAGGTTTTTGGGATTGTTTCGCTGAGTGTTTGTAAAATGAGGGAAGAAGCGAGGTTTCCGGCATTGCCGCCACCCATTCCGTCTGAGACTCCAAAGATAAGGTCTTCGTTAGTTAGAGGTGATGAGGAGTCGGCTGTGAGCTCGGTGGCACCATTGATTCCTGCGGAAAAAACGAGGAACGAATCGTCATTCCTGGGTTTTCTGGAGCCCGATGTCGTGAGAGCCGACCAATGAAAAGTGGGAATCATGAGGACTTAGCTTTGAGTTGGATCGGGGAGTAAGGTCGCGAGCTCAAAGTCGATCACGCAGAACTGACCCGCTTTTGGATCATAGGTGATATTGCGTGGTTCTGGGTCGTCGTGACGGACGCCAAAGTCTTTCTCCAGTTTAGCGAAGAGGGAATCGGACTTTTTGCGTGAGATGTTAGGGGCTGGAGATCCACAGTTTGTTGTGCAGAGGTAGTTCTCTTCTAGTTTGTAGTCGATCAGAGTGGGGACGAAATTACATTTACGTAGTTCGAGTTCTTGGAGGATTCTAACTTCGGTGGCGCAACGTTTGTCAGCGTCCGTGCCGCGGAAGTATTTATGGACGTGGCCATAGAAGTCGATTTTCACGAGCGAGCGGATGCCGTCTTTAAGATTTTTCATAGGTGAGGGATGAGAAAAGGTGGTTTTATGAGTGCTGGCTATAGTTTTGAAAGGGTCTTTTAAAAATGTCTGGGCATATTTAGTCCAGATTCCTGCTATCTCTCTATATTCTTTAACATGCATCAGTGTAAACTGAGAATGAAAAGTTGCTATGAGGCAGATGTTTGTCGGGGGAGTTATCTAGATTTTTGGAAGAGTTTACCCATGTTCGACGTATAATTCTTTTATGCGCATTCCGATGTTTTTTATATCAGCGGCAGCCACTTTTCTATTCGTGAGCTGTGCTCAACAGGAGGTGGGGGTTTGTATGGAGAGTCATGCATTCCATGAGGGCACACGCTACGCGGATGAGGTGGCGGCTCAGTCGCCTTTTGAAACGGTTGAAATATCATGGAGTGTTGCCCGAGAATTGATGGAGGAACGCAACCTAGCCTATAGAAAGGCTCTGAAGTCTTATCGGACTGCGAATGCTGAAGTTCCGATGCTCACCCAGCTTCGTAGTCAATTGAAGGACTCCGTTGGAGTTTCTCTTCACGATGTTCTGAAGCCTCAGGCTTTGGCGAAGAGTTTTCAGGATCCTATCGTGGGTTTACCAAAGCAGCTTGGGTCGATCAGTGCTTTGAAAGATATTTCCCACGTCATGGAACAGGATGTTTGGAATAAGGCGGGTGACTCTGTAGAGGCGCGGTTACAGATGAGGACTGAGCAAGTAAAGTTGTATTCATTGCTCAGCCAGGGAGAGGTGATAGATAGAGAGCTAGAGCGACTAAAGGCTGAGCAGCCAGATCCGGAGCTAGACCCAAAGTTAAAAGAAGCTCAACTGAAGTGGCTGGCCAGTGTGGAGAAAAATCGAGACGATTGGATCGGGGAGGTGCGAGATTTTTTTAATGCTGAGTATTACGATGTAAGCTTCCGTAAAGATTCTTCAGCGAAGCCTTCTTACCGGAGTGTGAGTGCTCCAGATCTTACCGAGTGGCAGCGGTGGTGTTTTCTTAATCGTTCTCAGAGTCTTGTGAAAGCACTGCAAGATCAACACGAAAAGAGTAAGCCCACAGTGCCTGGTACAAGGGCGGTGAAAGCAAAAGTAAACGACATCTTGAATAAGAGGGAAGAGTACATAGTTACTCTGAATACGAATAAAGTCCGTGGAGAGGTGCGAAATTTGATCAGTAATTGGCGCGAAATGAAGCGCACCCAATCTGAACTCAGTTCGTTAGATTTCGGTGAAAATTCTAGCGGTGACCCTAAGGTTGATCTAGCGAAAGCCCAAAAAGTTTATGAACTGCGATGCCAGGAGATCGAGCATGTCAGCGTCGTGTGGATGATGGACGAGGACTGCTGGAGCTCTACTTTTTGAGCATTCCGTGGCGAGGGCTGAGCAGGAAAGAGAGTAGGAAGAGAATGCCCAACAGAATGATGATGGCGGGACCGGCTTGGATATCGATCAGCTGAGCCACGAAGATGCCGGCGATGCTGCTGAGTGATCCAATGATCGCACCGCCCCAGAAAATGGCTGAAGTGCGGTCCGTGTAAAGTAGCATAATCGCCCCCGGCGTGACTAACAGACCGACGGAGAGAATGGTGCCGACAGCCTGGAGTGAGGCAACCAGCATGAGGATGAGCAGGGTGAAGCCTAGGTATTGCATGCTGCGGACCGGTACCCCTTGAGCAGCCGCCACGTTTGGCTCAAACAAGGTGAGCAGCAGCGGACGCATGAAGAGGTTTGAGAGCACTAAGGTGATAGCGCTGACCGTGAACACGAGATTGAGGTCTTGCTCTGAAATGTGAATGATATTTCCGAATAGCCAATCGTGAAGGTTGGTTGCGACGGGTAAATGGGGCAGTAGTGCTATGCCTCCGGCAAAGGCGGTGGTGTAAATAATGGAGAGAGCTGTGTCTTGGTGGATGCGCGAATTCCGGCTCACTAAGGTAGAGCCAAGCCCTACAGCCAAACAGGCAATTAGAGCACCAATGAAGGCATTGGTGTGGTTGAGAGTTTGGGTGATGAGGATGGCAATGGCGATGCCCGGCAGCATGGTGTGCGACAGTGCTGACACAGATAGGGCATTGCGTCTAAGGTTTACAAAGCCGCTAAAGAAGCCGTTGGCAAAACCAATCAAAGCTGCGCCGATCAGCGCGTTCTGCATGAATTGATTTTCAATGACGGTTTGAATGAACGACATGCTGTTAGTGAGTGAAGGTGGCGGTAAGGTTTTCCTCAGTGATGAGCTCATCGCTGTTACCAAATCCACAAGAGCTCTGGTTCACCAGCAGTACTTTGTTGAACAGGTTTTTGACCGTGGACATGTCGTGGTGGGAGGCAATGATGAGGCGCCCTTCTTGGGCAAGCTGGTCGAGCAGCTTACCTAATGCCTCAGAGGAGGTGCGGTCGAGTCCGGTGAATGGTTCATCTAACAGTAGGACGTGGGCTTCCTGAGCTATAGCGCGAGCCAAAAAGGCGCGTTGCTGTTGGCCGCCAGAGAGTTCTTTGATTTGGCGGTTCTGGAGCTCAGTGAGATCGAGAGCTTGGAGCGCTTGATCGACGGTGGCGGCGTCCTTCTTGCTGAAGCGTTTCCACATTCCGAGCTGCGGGTAGCGACCCATTTCAACGAGCCCTCGCACGGTGACTGGAAAATCCCAATCGACTTCTTCTCTCTGAGGCAGGTAGGCAAACTCACGGGACCATTTCTTGATCTGTGTGCCACGCCAGCGGATGTGACCACTCGCTTTGGGGACGAGTCCGGCGATCGCTTTCAGCAGTGTGGACTTACCCGCACCATTGGGTCCAACAAGCGCCACGCGATTTCCACAAGATGTGTTAAAGGAAATATCTTTGAGTGCGGTGATCTTTCGGTATTGCACGCAAAGATCGGTGATGACCAAGTCGTGGTGATGACTGTGGTGCGCACAACAATTATGTTCTGAAGCTTCGATAATGAGGCTTGTTAGGAGGTGATCTAAGGTGAGTTAGGCTCTACCAGTTGAACTCTGCAATGTCAGAGATGGCGCCATCACTGCGGAGGGTTTTATCGCGTGAAGGGTGGCGCGCCGGACTGACGACGATTTGTGCAAAATTCATTTCGCTCGGAGTCTGCCATTCGACATCGATCTGAAGCTCAACAAAATGGCCATTGAGACTCATCGTGCCAGAGCCCGTCCACTCAGCAGAGTCGAGCCCAGTGATCTTAACGACTTCTTTTTTCGTTGAAGGTTGAGTGATTGTGACTGTTTTTGGAATGGAGGAAAAATAGAGTTCGAAGTCGGTCTCTAGAGCGTTGTCATCATTTCCGCCTGTCGATTCTTGGTGGCTGCTGTGGTCGTGGCCCGCGTGGGCATCAACTGTAGCACTTTTGGGTTGCTCCGGTAGGATGACGGCGCGCATGCCAATGTAGAGTCCTAGCAGGACAACTATCGTGATCGCTGTTGCAATGATGGGTGAGCCTTTCATAAATAAAACTGGTTTCCTACTGAGTTAACGAAACAAATGGCTAATTGCAAGAATTTTGCGTTATCCAGCTGCGCAGATTCCAGCTTGGATCGCGCGTATTTTTTCAAAGTCCTTGATACCTGGGGACGACTCCGATCCTGAAGCTAGATCGAGGCCTGCTGGTCGCACGGCGCGGGTTGCTTGCTCCGCGTTTCCCAAGGTGATTCCGCCCGCTAAAAGGATCGGGAGTCCGGGGTTTTCTGCCACCACTTTCTGAGCAAGGTTCCAGTCGAAGGTGTCTCCTGTGCCGCCATAGACTCCTGGAGCGTGGGCATCGAGTAAGATGGCAGTGGCTTGGTAGTCGAGGATGTTTGCGATGGAGTCTGCATTTTTAACTCCGAGTGCGCGAATAAAGGCATGGCCAGCCTCAGCAAAAGCACGGCAATATTCAGGTGATTCGTCACCGTGGAACTGAGCTACATCGATGATGTCGTTTTTGAGTAATTCTAATACTTGCTGAGGTTCAGCATTAACAAAGACGCCAACACGAAGAATTTGACCTTTGAGAGACGGGAGGAACTCGGCAGCTTTGGCTGGTGCAATGAAGCGCTTGGACTTAGGCCAGAAATTGACGCCTAGCGCTGGAATACCTTCTGCAACGAGTTGCTTAGCATCTTCAGCCAGAGTGATGCCACACACTTTGAGAGAGGTGGACGAGGGTTCAAAAAATGAGTTCATAGTAATTACAATAATAGCACTATTGGAGAATAAGGCCAGCGGGCTTGCGAAGGCCGAAGGCTATGGGGATCATTGCTACAAGAACGCCTAGGAGGCCAGATATTAGGATGATGCTGGCGTCTTGGTTTGGCAGTACGAGTGATGATGCCGGACGTAAATCGATGCTGGTAACCCTAGATTGTAGCGCGTCGTAGATAGGTTTCCAAGCCTCGAAAGCGATAAGTATTCCAGCTGCTACTAAAAGGAGGTTTTCAAAGAAAAAGTGGATGATAAGTACGAACCTGGGAGTCCCAAAACTTCGGAGTAATGCTAATAAATAGGACTCTTGACGGTATTCTAACCACGCTATAGTTCCAAGGATAAGGGCGAGAATGAGACCGCAGCTAGTGATTATTCCGAGGCGAATGTAGTTCTGGATTTGCTGGATTTTTTCCAAACTAGAAAGAATTTCGAGAGCTGAGAAAACTCTGATGTTTCTGTGCTCAGCTTTGTAATAAGCTTCAACTTCCGCCACAAAAATTGCCACTTCGTCAATCGTTTTGAAGCGTGCTAGCATATGTGTTGTGAAACCGTCTTTGAGAATGGGTTCTCCCATGGAGAGGGGAATGGCCAGCACACGGTCAGCTTTGATGTTGTCTAGGACTGCTGGAGAGATTTTTTTTGGAGTACTCACAATTGAGCTTTCTCCTAATTTCATGACGTGACGGCTGGTATAGAGTTCGGGGGACTTACAGAGAAACCAGATTGTTGGAATATCTAGGTTCACGTTGGTTTTGCTGAGTTCAGAATATAAATCGTTGTAGACGACCACTGGGACCCGCCTGCGCGGCATGCCGAATTCCGCAAATACTAACGGTTGCCTGATGTAGTTGAAATCAGCCTCTCTGTAATGCGTTTGCCACATCTCTTCTTCTGAGAGTGAGATTTGACCAGCAAGTGAGTTGTCGAACCCTTTATGAGTTTCCGTTACATGGACAGCATAGGAATCACCTTTTGCTAGCTGGACTTTCAACTGAGCTTCGGCTTCTGCAAAGAAAACGAGAACTAAGGTGGCAAGCAAGCCTAGCAGGCTCGGTACGAGAATCTTACTGAGTGGAGAGATTGGGTTTTCAAACCATCTCTTTAAGGTGTTCTTCCACAGGTAAGAAGGTATTAAAATCAAGGATTTCATCAGCGATGGCATCAAGTCGTTGATCATGGGTTGCTATAAGGCAAACCGCAGAATCTGGGAGCTTGTTTCTTAGTGAGTTGGATATAACGGTAGTATTTAGATCGTCAAGTCCTGAGGTTGGTTCGTCGAGTAGAATGAGGCTAGGTGATTTGGCCATGGCTCGGGCGATGGCAGCCCGCTGTTGTTGTCCTCCAGAGAGGTGTGCGGGTTTCTTCTTGCGTAGTGGAGTGAGTCCTAAAATATCAATCCATTCGTCAGCGACTTGAGTTGATTGACCCGCGAGTTGCGCTGCAATCTCAACATTGCGTTGAATGCTAGCTAGAGGGAGTAAATTAAGTTGCTGGAAGACAAACCCGACTTCTTTACGTAAGTATGCTGAAGAGCCGAACTTATAAACCGAACTTGTGGAGATTTGACCTTCACTAGGTATTATAAGTGAGGCTATGATGCGAAGAAGGGTGCTTTTTCCGCAGCCTGAGAATCCTTTGATGAGGGTGATTCCTGGGCCAGCATGGAAATCAAATTGATCAAAGACGGCTGTCTGTGACTTTGGATACTGGTACTTGAGGCCTGTGATATTGACTTCCATTTATTTATCAATAGCGATGGACTTGGGCCCAATTTTGATGAGTGTGCTGGTCGGATAGAACTTCTGGACTAAGCCTGGCCAGCCATGATTTTTGAGTGTTTCAGGATCTATGAGGGCAAGGTCCTTTTTCTCAACGAGGTAGTAGGGTTGTTTGAATTTGATGAAAACGTAGGCAGTAATTTTATTGCCGACATTAGCAGCAGCAATCGCGTTGCTTTTTTCGCTAAATTGAAAAACCTTGGCCGTGCCAATGCGGCCACCTATGTCAATTTGTCTGGTTTCTTTAAAATGAGCGTTGAGGTATTGATCAGAATTCGCTGTTTCACAGGTCAGGATAAGTGATTGAGGATCGTTCCTGTAGAATGCGGAATCTTGGCTAGGGAGGATGATTTCGTAGTGAGATTTGTCAGTGATAGTAGCAAAGAGAGTGGCTGGCAGGACATCAACGGCGCTATTTCCAATGTCTTGTGTCTCAAGTTGAGAACTGATTGTTAGTTCTCCTGAAAAACGGGCCTTGAGGATTGAGGCTTTTTCTTTTCTCCGGAAATCTTCCTTCAGCTTCTCAAGTTTCAATTCTAGTTCTTCTCTGTCAAATTTTGATTTTTCTTTAAGCTCATCGGTGGTGACTTTTTTCTCAAGCTCAGTGATTTCAGCTGTGATTTCGGTGAGAGCAGTTTGGGCTCGTTTCTTGATGTTTTTGGAGCTTGATTGCTGCTCGATTACCTCAGCCAATGTGAGTTTGTCCTCTGTGAGTTTATCGATTGATTCTTGAACGTCATCTTCATATTTGTCAATTTGCTCATCCAGCTCATCGAGAAGTTTTTTGATTTTATATTCTTCTAGCTTGAGTTGTCGCTTGTCAAAGCTGAGCTGTTTGGCGTCGATCGTCGCGAAGTGGTCATCCTTTTCCAATAGTGAACCATCCGTTTTATAAAAAGTGATACTGGTTTCAGAGCCTGAGCGGTAATGGTCTTCACGTGCAGGTTGAACCTCACCTTCCACCAAGCTGAGCCATAGGCGTTCGGATCGCTTTAAGTTAGCTAATGGCTGGACTTCTGCGACTACAGCGAACTGTGAACAAATGAATACTAGAGCAATACTCAATAGATTGCCGATATGCTGTGCTTTATAACGAGGTGTCATCCCAGATCCAAAATTGTAAGTCGAGTTGTTTGAGCTGATTATTAGTGGCTAGAAGCGATCGCTTGAGCCCTTTAAGAGTCTTAAGATCATCAAGGACACTATGGTCTGATCCCTGACGTATTTGTGATTTCTTGAGTTTTACAATTTTCTCGCTAGCAGCTTTTTTCTTTAAGAGTTCACGGTAGGTGAACTTGTTGAGTTCGAGCTGTGATACTTCAGTTTCCATGCGGTTGAGGAGGCTCTCGCGATTGACCTTTGCTCGATACTCAGCGTTCCTCAGGTTTTCTTTATCGAAAATGTCGTCCAGTTCGAGCGACTTATTGACGCCTGAGAATAAGCTGAAGTCAGTAGCGTTGAAGTTAAAGTTCTCTTGGGAATCTGTGCCGTAAAGTGGTGGGGGGGAAGCACCGACTGAGAAAGAGGGCCAACGTCTTATTTTGACTTGCCAAACTTGCAAGATGTTAAGCTCAATTTCTATTGTTTGTTGCTTAAGGCCGAGTTTGCCATAGCCTTTATAAAAGTCGATCTTATCGAGCTTTTTTGAATAGTCGAGGCGGGGGAGTTTACCCACGAGGTTCCAGTTTTCACCTGGGGTGTTGAATAGCTGGTTAGTTCTCACGCGAAGCCTTTCCTTTTGGGTCAGAAGTTGAATTTCCTTTCTTCGAATGCTGCGTAGAGTGTTTGCAATTTTTGAAGTGGGAACCTGTTCTAGCTTTGCTTGGGCGAGCTTGAGTTCCTTTTCGTACATTCTTAGCTCATCGTGGTGGAGGAATGACTGATAGAGGGAAACTTGTAATTGGCGCTCCGCAATTTGATGCGTGGTTACTGCCTGGATTTCTTGAATAGCAAGGGCGTAGGCTTGCGCGTAATAATTGAGTGGGTCTGGGATGTTCAGACCATAGACGATACTTAGGTCGATATCATCGCTAGATATGCTAGAGAGTTCGCTAATGGCAGTATTGATGGAGGCAGCTATGAAGAGTTTAGGTATGACCTGTTTCCATTGATCTTTCCTTTGTTTCTTAGCCTCTTTGATTGCCGATTCAGAATTGCGGTAGCTGATGTTGCGCTCTAGCAGTACTGACCGAGCCTTACTCCAAGAGATGTCCTGGGGGTGACTGGTGAAGACACTCTCTCTGAGTTCTCTGTTAGCGTCTAATTGTGTCTGCGTATGGATGTCTAACTGGGAGGTTATCCTGTCATCGACACAGCTGTTGCCTAATAATAAAAAAGAGACGCATATGATGATGGATATGCGTCTCATGCTGTAGGAGGAAGGTTCTAGAATCAAACGAGACTAGAGCTCATTGATGATTCTGAATACGCCTTTGTCGCCGTCAAATATGCCCCCTGAGATAGTGTAGGTTCCAGATGCTCGTTGGTTAGGTCCTTCCTTACCGACGAACTTGAGGGTGAGAGTCTCTGTTCCGATCTTATTACCATTGAATCTGACCTTAGCTTTGTCTGTGTTCACAATTCTTTGGTAGGTGTAGCTACCGGAGTCAGAAATTTGTTTCTGGGTTGTAGTGTCTCCGCCAGCTTCAATGAGTGGTTGCTCGTAGTTGCCTGTTCCAGCCTCATCATACTCAAGTGTGCCTGCGCCGTTGGGATCTTTAGTGAATGTATACGATCCAGTTTCAAGAACCTCTGGGAAATAGTCCGTGGGGTCGATGGAGTCACTCAACAGGCTGACAGTGCGGTTATCCAGAGTGGTATTTGAAATGGTACTCACTCTATCTGCGTCATCGGTCTCGGTAGAGTAGTTGACGGGAACTGGGGCTCCAGAGTCAGTAAAGCTGAGTACGGATGGGTCATCGACTGTGACGTCGCTGATTGTTACAAGGTCATTTATTCTCATGACATCAGGTCTTGGGTCACTCCATATTCCAGCATTCAGAAGGTCCTCAGGGGCAATACGTGAGAGCGTTGAGGTGATGCTGTTTCCGTCAGTACCGAAGGTGATATTGATATTGTATGTTTCTGTTCCCTCTGAAAAGTAGACAATGTTATAGTAGGATGATGGGTCAGTCGCGGTTAAATCTTGTACGGTCCATGCTCCATCACCACCAGTGAGGGAGATGATGCCGGATGTGTCATTGATCGCCGTGTAGGTGTAGGAAAGATCGTTGTTGAGAAATGTAGGCCAGACTACATCGACTTGAAATGTGACCGACTGGTATTTTTCAGTCCTTGCGCCAGGGTTATAGACGACTGCTCCGAATTCAGTTTGACCAGCCTTATTGGCATAGCGCGATGTGATCGAACGTACGAAGTCGAGGGAAACAAGACCTGGACCGATGTCGAGGGTTAGTCCACTCAATGTTTTCGGGCGTACTGTGGTAGGCACTTCACTGTCATTGCTGCTGCTGCCGCCTCCGCCGCTGCCGCAATTGGTGAGTATGGTGGCTGATACGGCCGCAAGCTTGAATGTGGATTTTAGAGCAGAAAGGATTTTCATCTGTAAAGAATTGTGATGTAGGGATGATTTCGGTGCTTTATTGAAAAGCTGGTGCAGTAAAGATTTCTAGATAGTTAAAGTCAATGGGAAATTTCGAAACTCTCCCTCTCTAGGTTCTAGAGAATGAGCATGCAGTCACCGTAGCTGTAAAATCGGTATTGGTTCTCAACTGCTTCTTTGTATGCCAGCATGGTTAGGTCTTTGCCTGCGAATGCGCTGACGAGCATGATGAGTGTGCTCTTTGGAAGGTGAAAGTTTGTGAGGAGTCGATCGACTATTTTAAATTCAAAGCCAGGATAAATAAAGATGTCGGTTTCGCCTTTGCTCTCTCCTAGAGAGTTCGACTCACGACCAAGACTTTCAAGCACGCGTGTGCAGGTGGTTCCGACGGCTGTGACGCGCTTTGCTTGGTTGATGCGGTCGGCGGTTACGTGACTGACTGAATAGCGCTCGGAATGCATGTCGTGGTCTTGAATGAGCTCGGCTTTGACTGGGCGGAATGTACCAATACCAACGTGGAGAGTGAGGAAAGTGTGGTCGATTTTTGCTAAAACCTCTGGGGTGAAGTGGAGTCCTGCTGTGGGTGCTGCGATGGCGCCTTCTTCTTCAGCGAAGACAGTTTGGTAGCGTTCCAGGTCGGCGTGGTCACTATCGCGGCCCATGTAGTGCGGGAGGGCGAGTGAACCGTGTTCGTGGATGTCGACAAATTGATCCCATTCGATGAGGCGATTTCCATTTTCTAGGATTTCAATGACGGTGCCAATAGCATCGCCTACTTCGACGGTTCTGCCTGGTTTCATTTTTTTGCCAGGTCTGACCATGCATTCCCAGAGTTGTGGGCTAGGTCGGTCGGTGACGACGAGTTCGATCGCGTTGTCATTGGAAAAGACGCGAGCGGGGATGACTTTGGTGTTGTTGAGCACTAGCAGGTCATCTGGTGTGAAATACTCGTGAATGTCCGAGAATTTTCGGTGTTCGATCTTTCCTGAGTCTCTGTGGATGATGAGCATGCGAGAGCCAACACGGTTCTCAATAGGTCTATTGGCAATGAGTTCCTCGGGAAGATGGAAGTCAAAGTCATCGGTGCGTAAGCTCATGGCTTGGTTTGAACCTAGATTTGCCGAAGATTCAATGTTGAAGTGTGCTTAAGTTGGGTTAGTCTGTGGTCCGTGCTAGCTGCTCAAACCGCAACTCTTGATACTGATGGTAAGTTTTTCCGAATGGGTGGAGAACGTGTGTTTTTAAAAGTGGTGACCTACGGGCCATTTCCTGAGGGGAGGATCGATCACCGAAATGAACTGGCTAAAGTCAGCATGGCAGGTTTTCATGCAGTACGTATTTATGGGGAGCCAGAGTTAGCGATGTTAGATGCGGCGTATGCCCATGGGCTGTTAGTGATAGTCGGTCTAGAATGGGAGTGGGAGCGAGTTTTTACAGGCATTGGGTTTTATCCAATTTTTGAGAACATTAAAAAAGAGGCACTGGAGCAACTGAAGAAGTGGGGGCTGCATCCTGCGGTGGTGAGTTGTTTTGTGGCGAATGAGATTCGACCGGATATTGCGAGGTGGCTCGGGGTGGAAGTGGCTCGGGGGAGTCTCGAAGATTTGATAGATTTGGTGAAGAGGGAATGCCCACATTTACTAGTGGCTTACGCAAGCTATCCTAGTTCTGAGTACCTTGAGCCCAGAAATGCTGACTATACAGCTGTGAATGTGTATTTAGAGACTGAAGAAGAATATCGATCCTATCTACGGCGCTTACATCACATTGCTGGTGATAGGCCAGTTCTGATATCGGAGTTTGGTCTCGATACATTGAGGTCGGGAGAGCAAAAGCAAGCTGAGGTGCTGAAGTGGGGAATGCAGGTGGCTCAGAGTGAGGGGATAGCTGGATGGACGTGTTTTACTTGGTCCGATCTATGGTATAATGGAGGAAGACTTGTGGATGATTGGGCGTTTGGTTTGGTGAAAATTGATGGGAGTCCCAAACTAGCGCTCGCTGCCATTGAGGAGGACTGGCAAGGAGTCTTCCCCAAGCCGCTCATTTCAGTCATTATCTGTGTCTTTAATGGAGTGTGTCGCGTGGGAGACGCAGTAAAGTCACTCCGTAAATTGAACTATCCCAACTATGAAGTGTTGGTGGTGGATGATGGCTCGACAGATGGGACGCTAGATTTGCTTGAGCAATTTGATTTTATCAAGGTTATTGAGTCTCCTCATATGGGTTTGAGTGCGGCACGCAATAGCGGGGCAGCTGCGGCTGAAGGTGAGATTCTCTGCTACATTGATGACGACTGTGAGGCGGACAAGGACTACCTCTATTGGTTGGCTAAAGCGTACGCTGAAAATGATTGGGGTGCCTGTGGTGGTCCTAATATACCACCTTCTCCGGAGGGAGAGGATGAGGCTGTGGTTGCTAGTGCACCAGGAGCACCGAGTCATGTGATGTTAGATGATATAGAGGCCGAGCATATACCGGGCTGTCATCTAAGCGTACGCAAATCAGTCTTTGAAGAGATTGGAGGATTTAGTGAGCAGTACTGGGTTGCGGGTGACGATGTTGATTTTTGTTGGAGGTTGAGAGAGGTGGGTCACAAAATTGGATTTCACGGGGCGTCGTTTGTATGGCATAGAAGGCGTACAAGTTGGTTGCGCTATCTGAAGCAGCAGTGGGGATACGGCAAGGCTGAGGCAATTCTTATGAGGGATCATCCCGAATATTTTGGTGGGAATGGAATTCGTTGGAAAGGTTGTGTGTATGTTGGTTCAGTCACAGGGGTCTCGAGCGCTTCCGTAATTTACCATGGCCTAGCAGGAGGATCTCCTTATCAGATGACTTGGTCGACTATGATGCCTCAAAGGGTGCTAGCTAGAGAATGGACCAATGTCGCGGCGAGGGCTAAGTTGTCGTTGCTGACACGGTTCCATCCCTATCTGCGTCGGTTGTCGTGGAAATGGTATGCTAGGTTGTTAGCTTGGCCAAATTTCCGATGGAAAGGAATTAGGTGCGAGGCTCATGAATGGTTGGACGAGTTTGTTAGTCCCATAGAGTACGACAATCAGAGAGGCTCTTTGATTCAAAAACTATTGGAGGAAGGGTGGCAATACGCAGGGGATTACAGTGAATGGGATCTTATCTATATGGAATCGAAGTTACTCATTGTCGCCGAGAGGCTTGGACTCCACTGGAGGCTTAGGCTGCGTATTTCAGGCTTATCAGGTAAACGTAACGTGCAAATTTTAGTGAGATCGGGTGGAAAATGCTTGTGCTCTGAGCGTGTAAAGTAGTAGTGATTTATGAGTCGTTTATCCTACTAGTCCAAAAGGTGTTAGGGGGGCGATTGTCTCCAGCCTACTGCATCCCATAAATATGAAAATCCGTTTACCTCTAATAGTGGCTTTTGCCTTTGCTGCTATGTCTCTCACAGCCGCGGCGAAAGATCACGTATACCGTAAGACTAGTTTTGTTCAACCCGATGGAACAGAGCTTGAGCTAAGAATCATCGGAAACATGTTTTATGCAAGGACTGAGACTGTGGATGGTCATACCGTGATCTACAACACTGCAGAAAATAAGTATTATTACGCTCAACCAAGTGATAGCGGAGAAAGCATTGTACCGAGTAACTTCTCAGTAGGTGCTGGTAGACCGCTTACTTTAACGGAGCACCTAAGCTTGGATGCAGATTCTCGCGCTGATATTGTAGCTGAAAGAAAAGAGAAGTTTGATAAGCATAGAGCCGAGCGCTGGATCAAGCGTGTCACAAACGCGAAATTACGAAACCAGCTGGAAAATGCTGGAGAAAATGTCGCTGGTGCAGGAGATGGCGAAGCTGGAGGAGATCCAGCGAACTTTGCTGATGTGGTCGGATCTAAAGTGGGTCTCACGATCATTGCTGAGTTTCCTGATATTGCTAGTCCAGTGAGTCAGGCAAAAATTGACCGCTATTGTAACGAAGTCGGGTACACTGACGATGGTAATTCGGGGTCAGTGCGCGATTATTTTAGTGATCAATCAGTGGGGCTTTTGGACTACAGCATGAAAGTAAGTACTGTAGTTACTCTACCAAACCCTAGAGATTATTATAACTTCGAAGACTATCCTGCGAATAATTCGATTAGAGATATGGGTGTTGCGGGTAACATGTTGATTAGGGACGCCGTGCAGGTCCTAAAGGATGAAAATTTCAATTTCGATGGATTGACCCTCGACGAAAATAAGGTGCTCTCAACAAATGTTCTATTTGCGGGAGATGATTCAGGAGTCTGGGCACGAGGCTTGTGGCCTCACCAATGGGGAATGCAGCCGGATTATCCGATTAGCGTTACGGTTGATGGGCAGGCTCGATCTATTTCAAGTTACCAGATCACCAATGTGGAAGATGCCGCTATTACAATTGGCACTTTCATTCACGAGAGTGGTCACTTATTGCTAGATTTTCCAGACCTCTACGATAAAGGAGGGAGAGACTCTGGTGCGCTAGGAAATCACGCTTTGATGTGTTCTGGTAACTATTGTGATGGTGGCAAGACTCCAGCTCCGATCAATTTACATTTTAAGGATGTTGTAGGCTGGGCTGATATTACTGAGATCTCATCAAGTGATTATGTTGACGTCAACCTGCCTAGTACAGGAAACGTCGGGTATCAAATTACCAACCCTGATAATGCCGACGAATTCTTTGTTTTTGAGAACCGGGGTGACGGTGACATATGGGCAAAAGGCGTGCCAGATAAAGGTGTACTGATCTGGCATGTGGACTCGGGAGTTGACGGGAACGATGACGAGCAGATGACCCCCGGATCCCACTACCAAATTTCACTGGAGCAAGCTGATGGCTTGTTTGACTTGGAGTTGAAAACCGCAAGAGGAGATGCGAATGACGCTTTTGATAGTAACTATGAGCCATTTAACGACTTTAGCTTACCAAATTCTAATTGGTGGAGTGGTCAGAGTTCTACTATAGTGGTAGAATTTCGTAGTCTCCCAGGCTCAAACATGAATGCGGTTTTCGGTGGCTTTGCTATGGTTAGTCCCAATGGTGGTGAAAGAGTTTCGGATACAGGTCCATACGAAATCCGCTGGGCTGCGGGTGGTGATTTTGACGTAAAAATTGACCTCTTTAAGGGAGGGGCGTTCCATTCCACTATCGTATCTTCAGCCGAGAATGATGGTTCCTACATTTGGAATCTAGATGGAACATTGGCAGAGGCAACTGACTACACCATGTTAGTTACTAGCCTTGTTGACCCTACTTTGTATGATGCGAGTGATACCGCATTTACTATTGGACCTGAACTGACTGGTGGCGGTGGAAAGATTCCTAATGATTGGAGCGTTTCAAGTGGAGCAAATAAAGGCTGGGTTGTGACTCAGGAGTTTGTCACTGAAGGGCAATATAGCTTCAAGAGCAGTAAGGTCGGAGATAATCAGAAGTGTGCGATAGAGTACACTGGACTAATGGCTGCTGGATTTGTTAGCTTTGATTGTAAGGTCAGTTCCGAGCCGCAATTTGATTTCTTTAACTTCTATATCGATGGGGTGAAACAAACAATTGACCCTAATGATGGAGTTGAATTGGGTTATGCCTACTTGGGATATGTGCACAAGGGGCGCTCAGGTGATCGTGACTGGGCTAACTTCCAGTTTGCTGTGAGTGCTGGTAAGCACACAATCAAAATTGAGTATAAGAAGGACTTCTCCTCTTCGTTGGAGCATTACTACGGGGATGCAGTTTGGGTTGATAACATCCAGCTGCCAGCAGCTAGTTCAGCTCCGGCTCCCGCATTTGCGACGTGGACAGAAGATCACTTTGGAGTAAATCAGAATATCATGGAAATTGCTGGTTCTGAAGTGGACTCAGACAATGACGGTATAAAGAATTTTGCTGAGTATGTTTTTGGTTTGAACCCTCAACAAGCGGATCAAGTAAAGGTGGAAGTCCAGCAAGAAGGAAACCAGCTAAGCTTGATTTATCCTAAAAATACAGCTGCCACCGATGTTACTTACCGGGTGATGGAGAGTGTCTCCTTGACAACTGGCTGGGCTGAAGCGGTAGTGGTAGAAGAGATTTTGAGTACCGTTGGTGACGTCGATGTGATTAAGGCTACTGTGACTGTACCAGACGAGCACCAGAGGCACTTCCTAAAGCTCAACGTTGAATAGCGCAGGTTTGAGAATTAATTTAAATGAGCCTCACAGCCTAGTTAGGGTTGTGGGGCATTATTTTGTGTGTTGATACTAGTGAGATGTTTTATTACTGGGATATAATGGGAACTTTCATTTTTTGTGTCTCAGGTGCAATCGCTGGGAGGCAATTGAAGATGGATTATCTGGGGCTTTTTTTGATGGCCCTCATCACGGGGACGGGAGGAGGAGCTTTGCGTTCGATTTTGTTGGGGGACGCGCCTCCGCTTGTATTTACTGAGCCCGACTATGCTATCGTAGCTGCGTTGGCTGTACCGATCGCCATTCTATTTAGTAACTGGTGGCATAAGTATAGCCGATTGGTGAGTATAGTGGACGCTTTGGGGATTGGTTTGTTTGCCTGCGTGGGGGCACGGACAGCTGCGTCTCACGGGCTCGACTGGTGGGCCTGTATGGGCATGGGAATGGTGAGTGCTACATTTGGAGGGGTGATACGTGATATCATTCGCAACGAGGTTCCTCTGATCTTCAGAAAAGAAATCTACGCGACGGCAGCTTTGTTAGGAGCAGGTTGTATGTTGTGGTTAGACCATCTAGGAGTTGGGTCTTCAGTCTCGTTGGTGAGCTCAGCATTACTTGCGGCCTTTGTTAGGCTGGTGGCGATTCGTTATGCGATCAATGCATCACGTGCGTGACGTTTTATATTAGGGCGCAAAAAAGCTCCGGTCAGCATGGCTGAACGGAGCTTTGAAAATGTATGAGTAATCTGGCTTACGCGTAGATTACGAGGATGGAGTCGATCATCTTGTTCTTACGGAGTGTGTCAGAAAGAACAACGAGGGGTGTGCCTTCTTTAACAATTTTGTTCTCGGTTAGGAACTCAACAGCATGGTTGATGGTGTCGAGTGGCTCCTCGTAGAACGGTAGAACGTATGGCTCAATACCACGTGCGAGTGAAAGCTTGCGGCATGTAGCAGCCTCGGGTGCGAAAGCGTGGATGCGCGCTTCTGGGCGAAGAAGTGCAGCCTGAGTGGGCATGCGGCCAGCATTTGTGAAGACTACGAGTTCAGCGCCTTCGAGGGAGTCTGCTAGCTTAGTAGCTGCGAGAATGACCTTCTGTTTGTCTGTGCTGAGAACTGCGAGCTTGCCGTTGCCAATAGAACCAGAGCGCTCAGTGCGCATAGCGATGCGGTCGAGAGTCTCAACACAACGTGTTGGGTACTCGCCGGTAGCGGTCTCACCAGAAAGCATGATGGCGTCAGCTTCTTCGTACACTGCATTGGCAACGTCTGTTACTTCTGCGCGTGTTGGAGTCGGGTTGACGATCATTGACTCAAGCATGTGAGTGGCAACGATAACGCGGCGTCCAAGTTCGTGACAACGACGCGTGATGTGGCGCTGGATGATTGGGAGCTCTTCGACGTGTACTTCGATACCGAGGTCACCACGAGCGATCATGATGATGTCAGACGCGATGATGATGTCGTCGATGTTCTTGATCGCTTCTTGGTCTTCCACCTTGGAAACGAGCTGTGAGTTGCCACCGAGCTTCTCCATTTCGGAGCGAAGTTCGTTTACGTGTGCAGCATCGCGAACGAATGAGCCAGCGATGTAGTCAGCTTTGCACTCAACTGCGAGTTTAAGATCGTAGTGATCTTTCTCTGTGAGAGCTGGGAGATTGAGACGTGTGCCTGGAAGGTTGATGTGGCGACGGTTGCCAACTTCACCAGCTGTGAGAACTTCGCAGATAAGGTTGTCAGCATTCTTCTCTTCAATGCGCATAAGCATTGTGCCGTTGTCTACTACGAGTGTTGCTCCAGCGGAAACGTCGTCCATCATGCCTTCGTAGTTCACTGTTGTGGAAAACGGGATAGTCGCAGGTGCGGACTGGCGGCGGATTTCGAATTTGTCGCCAACCTTAAGGATGAATGGCTCGTCGAGGTCTCCGGTACGAATGGATGGGCCTTGAAGGTCAAAGAGGATGCCGACGTGCTTTTTACGGTTATCGGAGATTTCGCGGATGAACTTAACGAGCTCGCGGCACTTATCGTGCTGAGCGTGGCTCATGTTCATGCGGAAGACGTTGACGCCTGCGTCGATGAGTTCAGCAATAGCTTCATAAGAGAAAGTTGCTGGCCCAAGTGTTGAAATGATACTTGTTTTTCGGAACATGGTGGTGAATTAGTTGTGCAACAAAGATGTATTCAGGGTTGCGGATTTCTTGCCGAGAAGGCGCGACCATAATCCTTTTTTATGAGCTGGCAAGTCTCGGGTTTGGATAGTTGCCAGTGGAGGTGTTAAGTTGTAGGGAATTCGCCTATTCCTAGTAATTTTGCCGCAGCTTCTTTGTTGCCACCACTGCGTTTCAGGCTGTAGCGCATGAGTTCATCATAAAGATGAATGTCATCATTCTCTTCAGAGAAGTTAAACAGTTTGTCTAAAAGCTGGGTAATTTCGCTGTTGGAGCGCAGAGTCCGACCGATCGGGATGTCGGAGGCTAGTAGAACGTCCGAGGTGGCGAGAGCTGTAGCGCGCGCCATTGTGTTTTCTAACTCACGGACATTCCCTGGCCATTTGTGCTCTTGCAGCACTGCGATGGCTTCACCTGATAGGCGAATGCGAGCCATTCCATTTTTCTTGGTGATTTTTCTGAGGAAAAATTCGGCTAAAAGTGGAATATCCTCCAGGCGTTCACGGAGCGGAGGTAAGCGGAGTTCTACCACATTGAGTCGGTAGTAGAGGTCCTCACGGAATCGTCCTTCTCTTACTTCTTGGGCTAGATCTTTGTTAGTGGCTGCTACAATTCTAACATCGCAGGTGAGTACATCATTGCCACCCACACGTGAGAAGGTGCCTTCCTGGAGCACGCGCAAGAGTTTTACTTGGACTGGGAGCGGCATGTCACCGATCTCATCTAGAAAGAGTGTGCCATTGTCGCACTGTTCGAACCGTCCAGCACGTTTGGCAGCAGCCCCAGTGAATGAGCCTTTTTCATGACCGAAGAGCTCGCTCTCTAGTAGGTTCTCGGGGATGGCGCCGCAGTTAAGCGCTACCATTTCATTTTTGCGACGAGGGCTGTACTCATGTACAGCATTGGCTACGAGCTCTTTGCCTGTACCGCTTTCGCCGTAGATGAGGACTGGGGCATCGGTGCGTGCGACGCGTCCGACAGTTTTGAAAATGTCTTGGAATGCTCTTGAGATTCCAATGACTTGTAATCGTCCTCCAGCATCCGGCATTATTTGTTTGTGTTCGCCTGCGGTACGGCGGCCTTCAATGACTTGCCAGGCGCTTTCTACCACACTGCGCAGTTCGAAAACAAGTGACTCCTTGCGTAATATGTCGTGGGCTCCCTGTTGTGTGGCTTTGATGACCTGAGCTGTGCCGGGGAAGCTCGCAGTGATGATGACTATGATGTCAGGGTAGGATGCTTTTAGCTGGCCTAGTAGCTCAATTCCATCAATCGGTGTGAGCACAATATCAGCGATGACGAGATCGACAGTCGTTTTTTCGCAGACTTTGAGAGCATTGGCCGCGTTGTCGCAACGCAGGATGCGGATGCCTTCTGCCTCAAGCTGCTTCGTAGCCCAGTCAAGGTAATCGAGGTCAGGATCTACGAGGAGCAAAGTGCGCTCGGCTGTGGCTTCGGAAGTCATATGTTGGGTGGGTCTCAGCAGTGATTGTAGTCGCTGCTGAGGATGTATTAAATTGCTCCAAATCGGCGCTGACGGCTATGAAAATGTGTGACCGCGTCGTAGAGATCACTTTCCGCAAAGTCTGGCCAGAATTTGTCGAGGATCACTATTTCTGAATAACTGAGCTGCCATAGCAAGAAGTTAGAGAGGCGAAGTTCGCCTGATGTGCGGATCAGCAGGTCTGGATCCGGCTGGCCCGCAGTGTAGAGGTGATCGGAAATAGTGCTGTTGTCTATGTCATCGATGGAGATTTCTCCAGTTGCCACTTTTTGTGCGATAGATTTTGTGGCGTCGACAATTTCTTCTCGCGAACCGTATGAGAGAGCTAGGTTGAGTGTGAGAGCTGTGTTGTTAGCTGTGGTCTCAATCGCCTTGTCTAGCTGAGCGCGTGTCTTCTCTGGGAGCATGTCGGTGCGACCAATTGCATTGAGTCGCACGTTTTGCTTCATCATTTCCTTTGTCTTTTCCTTCAAGAAACGCTCTAGCAGTTGCATGAGAGCTTTGACTTCAGATTCTGGGCGTTTCCAGTTCTCAGAAGAAAAGGCATAAAGAGTGAGGTATTTGACGCCGAGGTTCATACAGGTCTCGACGGTGCGTCTAACTGACTCAGCACCAGCTCTGTGTCCAGCAATTCTGGGTAAGCCTCGTTGTTTGGCCCAACGACCATTACCGTCCATGATGATGGCAATGTGTTCTGGAGCGCTGAGCTCGGAGGCTGTTTGTTTCTTACTCATTCGGTGGAATGTGTTTTGCACTGTTGTAGAATAGATTGCAAGTGTGAGGATGTATTTCTCTTTTGAGAAGCTAAGCGGGTACTTGTCATCTGGCTAAAAGTATTCGTAGTATACTACTTATGCCTAGATTTGTGCTTTCATTGGACCAAGGGACGACTAGTTCGCGCGCGATTCTCTTCAACCGCCAAGGAGAGATTGTGGCAAGCAGCCAACAAGAAATCACCCAGCATTTCCCACAGTCGGGTTGGGTAGAGCACGATGCTGAGGAAATTTGGCTGACCCAACAGCAGACAATCGTAGATGTGCTGGAGCAAGCTCAGCTCACGGAGTCAGATGTTGCAGCCATAGGCATCACTAACCAGCGTGAGACCGTTGTGGTGTGGGATAGGAAGACTGGAGTGCCATTGATGAACGCTATCGTCTGGCAGGATCGGAGGACCGCAGATCAATGTAGGCAACTTAAAGATGCGGGTTTTGAATCCGCCATTCACTCGATCACCGGTCTTAAAATCGATCCTTACTTTTCAGCCACAAAAGTGCAATGGGTTCTAGACCATGTGGAGGGGGCGCGAGCAAAAGCAGAAGCGGGTGAACTTTGTCTGGGAACCATTGATAGCTGGTTGATCTGGAAGCTCACTGATGGCAAGCAGCATATCACTGATGCGACGAACGCTAGTCGGACATTGTTGTGTAATATCCATACCGGTGAATGGGATGATGCTTTGTTAGAGAAGTTCATGATTCCTCGGTCCATGTTGCCTAGGATAGTGGATAGTAGCGGTGTGGTGGGGGAGTGGCGAGGAGTTCCGATTGCTGGCATTGCTGGCGACCAGCAGGCGGCACTCTTTGGCCAAGCTTGCTACTCGCCTGGTCTTGCTAAAAACACCTACGGCACTGGATGTTTCCTTTTACTCAATACTGGTGATCGCGTGGTGCGTTCGAGCAATCAATTGCTCTCGACTATTGCGCTGCAGATCAATGGGGTGCGCGAGTACGCGTTGGAGGGATCGGTTTTTGTTGGTGGTTCACTTTTCCAATGGCTGCGCGATGGATTACAGCTTTTTGACGACGTGAAGGAGCTAGATGCTCTGGCTGCCACAGTGGAAGACTCAGGAGGTGTGGTCATCGTCCCTGCTCTAGCGGGATTGGGAGCTCCGCACTGGGACCCTTTTGCGCGAGGATTAATCACCGGGATTAGTAGAGGGACGACGAAGGCGCATATTTGCCGGGCTGCATTGGAAGCTGTTAGCTTTCAGTCTGTTGAATTGGTGGAATGCATGCAACGTGATGCCTC
>CAXMPP010000008.1:0-3990 GCA_964195395.1 uncultured Thermodesulfobacteriota bacterium | reverse complement strand
TTCAGATCCAGGCTGACCTGATGGATTGTGAAATCGTACGGCCAGAGGTGACTGAAACAACGGCCTTCGGAGCGGCTGCTTTAGCTGGACTCGCTGTAGGATTCTGGGAGTCCAAGGAAGAATTAGCCCGCACCTGGAAGGAAGAAAAGCGCTTCACCCCTCAGCTGAGTGAGGAGAAAAGGCGGCAAATGCGCGCGGCATGGGACACCGCCGTCGAGAAAGCTAAAAGCTGAAAGGAGTTCTAGCTATGTCTAACCAGGAGGCCAGAGGAGCTGGCGGCCGGCTAGGATGTGTAGGTGGAGGTGGGGGACTGCTTCTCCTCCATCTTTGCCGTTGTTGATGACGGTGCGGAAGCCTGACTCAGCGAGGCCTTCTTGCTTTGCTACTTTTTGTACTGTCAGCAGAAGATGGCCTAGTATGGCTTGGTCTTCGATGCTTGCCTCAGCGATTCTAACAATTTGTTTTTTTGGTACAACAAGGAGGTGGACTGGCGCCTGCGGGGAGATATCGTGAAAGCAAATACAGATGTCGTCTTCGTAGACGATGTCTGCTGGAATTTCACGATCGATGATCATTTCAAAGATTGTTTTATCGGACATGGCTTAGGCTAGTTTATCGAGTAGGCTTACAACGACGTTTTCGAGGTGTGATTCTAGAGCGGTGAGGCCAGCTTGAATGTGATCGGATGCGAGGTGCTGGTCGAGGGCTTGCTTGGATGTCCAAGTCTCATAGAAGACGAAGTGGGCAAGAATTTCCCGATCTTGGTGGAGGTCGTATCTGATGCAGCCAGTTTCGGCCAGTGTCGGTGAAATGAACTTGAGTAACTCCGCTTTGACTAGCTCGATGGATTCTGGCTTTGCCGTGATGGAGGCGCTGACGTAGAGGTCTGACATAATGGTGTGTGGGTTGTGGTTTGTTAGTCTTCGATCTTCTCGCCTCTTTTCTTACCTTTAAGTTTGGCTTCGATGAAGGCGTCGAGGTCGCCATCCATGACGGCGGAAATGTTGGCGGTTTCCTCGCCGGTGCGAAGGTCTTTGATCATTTGGTAAGGCTGGAAGACGTAGGAGCGGATTTGGCTGCCCCATCCGATGTCTCCTTTTTCGCCGTACTCACGCTCGGCGATGTCTTTTTGTTTGTCTTCCTCGATCTGATAGAGCTTTGCCTTGAGCAGCTCTAGTGCGACTTCGCGGTTGCGAAGTTGTGAGCGTTCTTGGGTGCAGCGAATGATGATCCCAGTGGGTTTGTGCTTGAGGATCACCGCGGTTTCTACCTTGTTGACGTTCTGGCCACCAGCACCACCTGAGCGGGCTGTTTGGATGTCAATGTCTGCAGGGTTGACGTCGATTTCGATGTCGGTGTTCATCTCAGGAGTGACATCGATCGAGCTGAACGATGTGTGGCGTTTGCCCGCTGAGTCAAATGGTGAGATGCGTACGAGGCGGTGGACTCCACGCTCATTTTTCAAATAACCGTAGGCGTATTCGCCTTCGACCTTGATGGTGGCGCTGGAAATGCCAACTCCATCACCCTCCGCGTAGTCTACTGAAGTAACTTTATAGCCAGAGCTTTCCGACCAGCGGGTGTACATGCGTAACAACATGGCTGCCCAGTCGCACGCTTCTGTGCCGCCAGCTCCAGAGTTGACTGTTACGTAGCAGCTAGATAGGTCGTTAGGTTTGTCTAACAATACTTGCAACTCGAAGGACTCAAGTTGTTTGGTGATCTCAGTAAATTCAGATGCCGCTTCCTGTGCTGCGTCGGCGTCCTCATATTCTTTGGCTAAGGACATGATCTCTTTCAGGTCATCAAGGCGTTTCTCCAGCTTGAGAAATGGATGGAGCTTGCGCTTGATTGTGTTGGATTGGCCGACAATTTGTTGCGCATTTGTGGCGTCGTTCCAGAACGAGCCATCTTCCATCTGGTTGTCAAATTTTGAAAGTTCGGCTTCTAGAGATGGGATATCAAAGGTACCTCCTGAGTGCAGACAGGCGGCTCTGAATAGAGCCGGTGTCGACCGCCAGGAGGTCAGCGTTATAAGGTTCAGACATATGCTGTTTCTGCTACGCTAAAGCAGAATATTCAAGGACGAAGAATTAGAGATCACCGGGGAAGGGCGAGGCACTCATGCGAAGTTCGACTTCTTCGGCTGAATAGGTCGATGGTTTTCCCTGGGTTTCAGGTGAGTCAACAGAGGGAGCCTGAGGCCGGATCACTGAGAGAGCGAAAGTGCTACTCACTGTGACAGCGAGCAAGAGGCTGACAATCAATGGGCTCGGGGATTTTTGCTTGGTTAGGAGGCTGTTGACTCGATTGCGGAGGGACGCTTTGTCCGCCATAGCAAGTGCTGTAGTTGGGACGGACTGTTTGCTGATGAGATTCTCAGCGACGTTGCATAGTGCCGTGATGTAGCATTTGGCATCAGTGCCATTGGCAATTATCTGAGCATCGACAGCGAATTCACATTGGTTACGGAGACGGTTACGAAGTAGCCAAACAAAGGGGTTAAACCAATGTAGGATACAGTTGAGCTGGGCGATATGAGAAACCCATAAATCGCGACGGCGAATGTGGCCTAACTCATGGAGTAGCACCATGTGGAGAGTGGTCGAGTCCCAGTTGTTAGCATTTTCAGGCAACAGAATAGTGGGTCGGAAGAGTCCTGCAACCACTGGTGATGTGACCATCGGAGTGCAGCGGAGTGCTGGTTTTTTCTTTAGCCCGGCATCGAGGGTTGTTTTTACTAGGAGCTCTTGAATGTTGCTTGATTTCACCGCAGTCGAGCGAGAAATCCATTTTCTGAGGGTGCTCACTTGCAGTAGATAGCGGACAAAAAAGAGAACTGAGCCAATAGCCCATAGGGCGATAGCGATAGTGAGCCAGTTAGATTCTAGCGATGCAGGGGAACTCTGTGAACTGGTTTCTTGGTTCAGCCAACTCAACTGGATATGCCATTTGGGAAGCGCTAGAAGAATGGGAGCGATCAGCAATAGTATCGTCATTCCAGCAGTGAGCGAAGATGCTCTAGCTGGGCTTTTTTTACCAAGCCACACGCTCATAAAATAAGCGGTGATGGAGAGAACGAGGCTAATGCGAATGGCGTCCATGGGGGTGTTTAGTCTTCTTTGTTTTCTACTAACTTACGAATCTCAGAGATCTCTGATGCGCTAAGTTGTTCGGATTCTTCATCGAGCAGAGCAGCGACCAGCTTTTGCGGTTTGCCGTCGAAGAAAGTGGATAAAAGGTTCTGGATGGCTGATTTCCGAGCCTTCTTCTCGTTGATCGCGGCCTTATATATATAACGTCGAGACTCTTTGCCATGTTTCACCATTTCTTTATTTTCGAGCGTTGCCAGTAATGCTCGCACCGCTGAGTAGGAAGGTGGATCCGGTAGGTTCTCTTGTACTTCCTTAGCTGAGGCCTGACCTAGACGATAAATGATGTCCATTATCTGCCGCTCACGTCGGGAAAGTTGGCCTTGTTCCAATCGGTTCATAAAATCACCATACGTAATGCTAGAAAGCCTGCAATTAAAAAGTGCTAAAAAAACAGCATAAAAAGTTTGACGAACGATCTAAGTGCTGTTTTTCTAGCTCTTATGAAATGTAAATCTATTCTTCAGCTTATGGGATTATGTGGGGTGCTATCTGCTGTGTCGTGTACGTCACCGATGCCGTCAGCCCCAACGAATGATCAAGGTGCCGTGGCGCTCATGTCGGTGGGGTCTATTGCGGAGAGTGATCGACCAGGTTTAGGAACGGGTTGGGGAGATGCGGTGGATTCTGCGATAAGTTATACGAAATTTGAACGTGAGGGGAGTAAGCCTAGATCGCTAGATGTTATCTATTATAATGACAAAGAAGGTATTGATGCGATGTCTCAGAGTTGGGGGTACAACGGAGGAGGGATGCAGAAGGGGGCAAAAGGCCTAGTTGAATGGGGGGTGAAATCCGGATGGGGTTATGCCAAAAATCTCAATGCTGAAGGGAAAAG